>JAHRVC010000165.1 GCA_019090885.1 Marinosulfonomonas sp. | reverse complement strand
TGTCCACCAAGTGGACGGACGGAATCCGTTTGATGCAATGAAAGACAAGGTATGCCCAACTGAAAATGTCTGATGCGGGGTCCTGCGTCTTTTTTGGCTTCTGGGAGGAACTAATGCTAAAAATTCAGAAATTTATCGCCGCTGGCGCAGTTGCATTGACCGCTATGACGACCGGTCAAATCGCAGTCGCGCAAGATAATCTTATCGACCTTCCGATAGCCGGAACGCTTCCGGTATCCGGGCCGATTAGTGACATTTACCTTGGTCTGGTTCGCGCCTCGATGATGGCGCTGGAAGACAACGCAGACAAACTTGCCGCAGCTGGCTGGAGAATTCCAGCCAACGGCGAATACCATGTAGAAGATACCCTGCAAAAAGTGGATCGCGGCATTCCGACGATGCAGTTGCAACTGGGGCGCGGCGCGCAAATCATACATAGCCTTATCACCCCGATTGTTATTGCTCAGGCGCAATTGGCGACGCGCTCTAACGCGCTGATCTTTGGTTCTTATATGCAGGGGCCAAGCCTTGATGGGCTGGACAACTTATTGGTCGGCATGACGCTGGCGGATGTCGAGGCCAAGCCGCTTGGAAACTTTGCGGCAACCGTGCTCGAAGCAAAAACCGCTGCCATCATTTTTGTCGATGACGAATATGGCAGTCTGACAGCCGAAAGCTTTGAAAAGGCCTATACCGATGGTGGCGGAGAAGTTACGCTGAAACTGCCGATCCCTGCGAACCCAACTGATTTCCGCAATGAATCGGTTCGCATTTCGATTACTGATCCCGATATCGTTTTCATTATCCACCGCGGTGGTTACAGCCTTGCGATCGAAACCTTGCGCGACGCCGGATATGACGGGTTGTTGTTGTCTGGATCCGCGGCACTGGTTGCTGGTCGCCTTACACCTGTCGCCGCAGAGGGCGAGGGTATGATCCTGAGCACTGTGACTGGGTCGCCCGAAGCACGTAAGACTTTCCGCGAGCGCTATGAGGCGCGTTGGAATACCGACTTACCCGCAGAATCTGCACTTATCCCATATGCCGGAACCGAGGTTCTTATCGCTGCCTTGGCCAATGTGCCAGCAACCAACGAGCTGGATGTCGAGGACATTGAGAAAGCTTGGATGTCGCTAGGAACCGTTGACACACTGGTTGGCACGGCGGTCATATCTGGTCGCAGTGTCGTCTATCCGATCAACCTTGAAAAAGTTGAACCCAACGGAGATCTTGTTGTCATCGGGTCGTGCGATGAGACATCCTGCACAGCGCAGAACTAATTTGCTAACGCCCACAATTTTTACAGAACGCGCAATATGATGCAAAATACGCGCCAAGGAGGACCCCTAAATGGAATTCACAGCATTTGATTTAACCCAAGCGGTTACAGGATATTCACACGCCGATGTTTATCAGCACCTGTTTGATCAGGTAAAGATTGCAGAAGATGGCGGGATGGAAGCCTATTACATAACCGAGCATCATTTCGATCCGGGTTATAATCTGACGCCGTCGCCAAATGTTGTGCTTGGGGCTTTGTCTCAACGTACCAGCAAGATCCGCCTTGGGGTGATGACGACGGTTCTTCCTTACCACCACCCGGTTCGTGTCGCATCGGAAATCCGCGAACTTGATCTGTTGACCAACGGGCGTCTTGAAGTTGCCTATGGTCGGGGGGCTATCCGTCATGAACAGGATGGCTGGGGTGTTCCGCGCGATGAAACTTCAGAACGGTTTGAACAGATTTTCGAAGTGGTCAAAGAACTTTTGGTCAATGACGAGGTCGACAGCTACGAGTCCCCTTGGGGTAACGGCGTTAACATCAAAATCGTACCCGAGGCAGTTCAAAAGCCGCACCCGCCCATGTGGCTGACTGCGGTTAGTGAAACGTCCAGCTACAAGGCCGGCCGTCTTGGCCTGCATTTGTGCACCGCGTTCCGCAGCCTCGAAGAGCGCTCTGAAAGCATCGCAAGCTATCGCGCCGGATGGGAAGAATTCGATCCGGATGGAGCGCCGGGGAAGGTCCAGTCAATGCACCAGATTTTTGTTGGTGAAACGATTGAAGAAGCTAACAAATATGGGCGCCCTCAGCTGGAAGGTTGGCTCGATCATTTCGTGAAAGTTCTTTCTGATCGCCCAACTCAGAACGAAGAGGCAAGCTATGAGACCCACAAGCGGGTTAACCAGAAATTGCTGGACAGCAACTTTCAGGCGTTGATCGATGACAACCGGATTATCTTTGGAACAGTAGACCAATGCGTTGAGCAGCTCGAGCGGCTGTTTGAGGGTGGCGTTGACGTGTTCTCTGGTTACTTCCAGTTCGGCGAATTGGACTTTGATGCATCCAACCGTTCAATGCGGTTGTTCTGTGACGAAGTGATGCCGCGCCTGAAGAAAAACGCCGGAAAATAAAATTTCGCGTGTAGTCTTCAATTTCTAACCGCCGGTTTAGCCCCGCAAATTGGGCGCGCCGGCGGGGCGCAAATCGCGTCGATACAAATTAAGGGAGCAAACAATGGCTGAGCCAGAACAAATAGACCTGACGGTCGGTGGCAGCAAAATGAATGCGAAGGTTTTCCCCGTTGCGAAAGACAAAGTGCGCGGTGGAATTATCATGATCCATGGCGGCTTTGGGCTGGAGCCCGGCGTTTTACGCATGGCCAAGCGCATGTCTTTGGTGAAATATTCAGTGGTGGCACCGGATATGTATCATCGTTCTGATGATGCTGGCGCAGACGTTCACGCGCGTATTGCGAACCTAAGCTGGGAAGACGCCAAGGCGGATATCGAAGCCGCACGGGATTACTTGATGAATGAGTGCGGTATTCCCGCATCTAAGATCGCAGTGGTTGGTTTTTGCATGGGCGGTGCCTTGGCATGGATGAGTGCGGCAGCTTTGGATATTGGGGCAGCGGTTTGCTATTATCCGCACGAAGTATTCAAACCCTTCGGCAAATCCGGGCCAACACCAATTGATCTGACTGGTGATATCAAAATCCCGGTTATGGCACATTTCGGGGTCGAGGATACCAACCCAAGTCCGGAAGACATGGCCAAAATGGAAGCGGCGCTAAATTCCGCAGGCGTTGCGCATCAGCTTTGTTCTTACAAAAGGGCTGGCCACGGTTTTGTCAGTGCCTCACCAGATTACAGTCGTCCGGCGGCTGCAACCACATCCATAGATCGGACAATTGGCTGGCTGGATATCAACCTCAAACAGGGCGGCGCAGAAGTGGGCGGCTTCATGGATGGCGGTGATCGCTAGAGGCTAACCACCGGTCCTTCTGCCAGACCAGAAACTTGCAGAAGGCACTGGGCGCGAAACGATCCCCTGAAGCGGTTCTCCGCTTTTGGGCACTAAAGTTCCGGGCACGAACCGGGAATCATATAAAATATTTGGGAGGATATAAAATGTTCAAAAAAATGACGTCAACAATCCTGGCTGCGGCCACTGGGATTACACTTGCGATGGCCGGATCGGCCTTTGCGATTGAAAAGGTAAAAGTTGTTGTCGGTGGCGGTGCCCCATTCTGGGATACCAACATGTTTGCACTGGCAGATCAGAGTGGTCGCTTTACCGAGGCGGGGATCGAGGTAGAGTTGTTGTCAGCCCGTGGTGGCGGTGACATCCTGCGCGTGTTGCTGGCCTCTGAAGCCGATCTTGTAGCTGGCGTTGGAATTTTGGGTGTTCTCGCCGCGAACGAGGCTGGCGCACCGATCAAGATCATCGGCAACGAAATGAACACGCCGCACGATCTTAGATGGTATGTTAAAGGCGACAGCCCGATTAACAACCTGATGGATATGGCCGGTAAAACTCTGGCTTATTCAAGCCCGGGTTCTTCGACCAATATGGTTGGGCTTAGCCTTCGCCAGACGCTGATCGACGCCGGTCTTGAGCCACTGGAACTTGTTTCAACTGGTGGTTTTTCGGATACCATGACGGCCATTCTTTCAGGTCAGGTTGATGCCGGGTTTACCGCGCTTCCGTTCCTGCATGACAAGGTGCTGAAGGGCGAGATCAAATACGCGATCAAAGGGTCTGACGCCGCTGGTTTTGAAGGTGTGACGACTCGGGCCTATGTTGCCAATACGAAGTTCCTCGAAGAGCGCAGGGATGTTGCAGTCACGGTTATGCGCATTATTCAGGAAACCATTGACCTGTCTCTTATACACATCTGACGCTGCCGACGATCGC
>JAHRVC010000164.1 GCA_019090885.1 Marinosulfonomonas sp. | reverse complement strand
CGTCCGTGATCGAGATCAGGTTCGTCGGAATATAAGCGGACAGGTTTTCAGCCTGCGTTTCCACAACCGGCAGCGCGGTGATAGAGCCGCCTCCGCCCACCGAATTGAACTGCCCGGCGCGTTCCAATAGCCGCGCATGCACGTAAAAAATATCGCCGGGGAAAGCTTCACGCCCCGGCGGGCGGCGTAGTAGCAGCGAAAGTTCGCGGTAGGATCGGGCGTGGTGGGTCAGGTCGTCCATAATAACCAACACATCCCGGCCCTGAGCCGCAAAATACTCGGCCATGGTCATGGCAGAGTAGGGCGCTATATAGGACAGGCCCGGCGTGTCTTCGTCGCCGGCGGACAGGACGATTGAATTGCCCATCATTCCGCCGGTTTTAATGGCGTCGATGACCTTGGCGACCGCGTCGCCTCGCTGGCCGATTGCGCAATATATACAGAGCACACCTGTCCCGGTCTGATTGAGGATAGTATCGACAGCAATTGAGGTTTTGCCGGTCTGGCGATCGCCAATGATCAATTCGCGCTGACCAAGTCCCACAGGTACTGCCGCATCAATCGCTTTCAGCCCGGTTGCCAGCGGGCGGGAGACCGCAGTTCGGGCGAGAATTTCGGGGGCTTCGGCCTCGACCGGATTTTCAGCAGCCGCGTCGATCCGGCCACGGCCGTCACGCGGGTGCCCAAGGGCGTTAACAACCCGGCCAAGTAATGCCGGGCCAACCGGCACACTGATGACTTTGCGGGTGCGCAGCACGTCTTCTCCCACTGCCACCCGCTCGGACGCACCAAGCAGAACTACCCCCAGCCGGTCAGGTTCCAGATCAAACACAATGCCGCGCACTCCGGATGCAAATTGCAGCAATTCATCTGACAAAGCGCGGGCCAGTCCGGTGACGACGGCTATACCGTCGCCGTCCTCAACGACTTTACCGACTTCGCTAAGTTTCGGGGGCGGGCGCGCACTGTTAAGCAGGACCTTTAGCAACGCATCCGGATGGGCGTGGTCAGTGTCCATTGTCCGCGCCTACATTCATGCCGGATTCTGACGCCAGATGTTCTTGAAGCAGGGTATCAAGCCCCTCAATATATGTGTCCAGCGTCCAGGCAACTTCTGCACCCCCCATCCTCAGGATCAATCCGGGTGACTGGTTTGCATCTGTGTCAAATATCAGTTTCAGACCCGGGACGATCTGCTGCAACTTTACCAGCAACTTATCTTGCGCCGTTTTTGACAGCGGGTCGCGGGTGCTGGCAATTATTTCGGCGCCTTCACCGGCCTCATGGCGCAGTTCCTGGGCCATTGGGATGAATTTGGTGTCAATATGGGCGACGACACGCTCTTCCAGTGTTTCATCCGAAAGATCGCCCAGCGCCTTGCGGGTAAGCGATAACAGGGCTTTCCCACCGACACGATGTAGCTCGGACATATATTTTTGCTCTTCGTGCTGCAGGTGGGTGGTCCAATCTTTACGCTCGGTATCAATTCTTACCTGTGCGTCCGCCAGCAGAGCTTCCCGTTCTACTTCTGCTTGCTGTCGCGTGGTGTCGGTCATCGCGCTCTCACCGGCGCGAAAAATTTCAACCTGTTCATGATACCCGGCTTCGACGTTCTCGGCCTGTTCGCGGGCCTGCGTCGCAGCTGTCATCCGATCAGCAATTTCTGCTTCGCGCGCGTCGATACCATCAAGTATCGGGCGGTAGAGAAACCGTTTGAGCAACCAGATCAGAACCAGAAGATTGGCGATCTGGGCGATGACCGTTATCCAGTCAACCGACATTTCAGCCCCCTACGGCTGGCGCAGATACCTTGGCCGCTTCAAGTGCTGCTTCCCAAAATGGGTTTGCAAAAAGCAATATCATTGCCACAACGAAGCAATAAATTGCGGTGGATTCGATCATCGCAAGGCTGACAAACAATGTTCGCGACAGCACATCCGAAGCATCTGGTTGCTGGGCAATCGCGCTAAGCGCGGTCGAAGCTGCGCGGCCCTCGCCCAGAGCTGGCCCTATAGCGCCAAAAGAGACAGTAAGCCCTGCCGTAAAAATCGAAATCGTGGCGATAATTCCAACGTCAGTCATTGGTTTTCCTTTGGTTTATTATTGTTTTTCGGTTCTGCGATGGCTGCAGAAATATAGACGGTCGCCAGAACGGCGAATATATAAGCCTGCACCAGCCCGGTCAGCAGGCCCAGCATATCCATCGCGACGGGAAAGAAAAATGGTGCCACCCCCAGCAATATTGCAGCAATCATAGCACCGCTCATCACATTGCCGTAAAGCCGGATCGCCAGTGAAATACCGCGGGTAATTTCGCTGATGATATTGAATGGCAGCATGATTGCAGTGGGTTCCAGATATGTTCGCAGGTACCCCCACAGCCCCCGGCTGGAGATACCAAACATCGGCACCGCCACCAGCACCGACAGCGCCAATGCGGCCGTAGTCGAAAGCGAAGCTGTGGGCGGATCAAAACCCGGCACCACCATCAACAGGTTCGATGTAACGATAAAAATAAACAGGGTTCCGGAAAAGTAGAGCAGGTACTTTGACGAATGCCGCGAAATTTCTTCAATCTGCCCCTGAATGCCCAGAACAATTACTTCTAGCATCGTGCGCCACCGGTTTGGCGGTACATCTGGGCGCAAATTCCGGGTAATCAGCATCGACACGCCAGTTAGCAACGCCATGATGATCCAGGTGTTTAAAATTGTGGCGTTTACGGCAAACCCCCAAAGTTCAAATACGATGATGCTGTCCGGTGTAAGCTCCATCATGTCCCCCCGTTATCGGCGGGTGGGCGGGCCAGTCTGATGGCGACAAAGCGCACCACCAGAAACGACAGCGCAAATCCTAGCAACGCCCACAGCCCAGTTTGCGCAACCAGCCAACCGACAGCAAGCAACAGGGCAATGCGCACAGTGGAGCTAAGAAATATTACCGCCGCTGGCCGCGCCGCCTTCAGGGCGATCCGCATCATATAAGCAAGACCCAGAAAAAACAGCGTACTGGTCGTGGCACCGGCTAACAGCCCCAAAATTAATGATCCCAAGTCAAATTCTGTCATTCCCCAGTGCCTTCCTTGGTTACCCAGCCCCAGGCAATCAGACCACCCAGAACCACGCCCCCCAGTATTAGGGCGATAGTCCAGCTAAATTCCTGCGGCGCAACCCGGTCCAGCCAATGGCCCAGGAACGCTCCGCCAACAGTTGGCACCGCTATGGCCCAGCCAATCATACCAAAGGTTCCAATGCCACGCAGCGGGCTGGGGCCGGGATTGTCACGTGCATTTTTCATGCGCTTGGCGCGGCGTCCTATATCATCAGCGGATTTGTCATGTTCATGGGTCATGTTTTGAGCCCCCGCAGTTCTGCCAGACGTCGAACCATATCCGCTTCAAGCCGCGACAGGGCTGATCGGGCAGTGCGCTCTTCCTCATCTATCTCAAAAAAAGTGTCGCGCACTGTGTTGCGCAACGTCTCAAGGTCGTCTCCCTGCACGCCGCGGCGCACTGAGATATCAACACGGTGACCTTTTTTGACCAACAGCCCCTCATCAATACCAAAGACCTGTTCTTCGCCCTCGGGCGTGGTCAGGGTCAGCACCGAAGGGACCAGTGCGGTGACAAAATCAATGTGGTTGGGCAGTATCCCAAAGGCACCATTTTCGGCCACAGCAAACAATCCGGTTGCGCGCCCCTGATACAAAAGATGTGTCGGAAGTTGTAAAGCCACCTGCATTTCACTTGCCATGTTCATTTGGCTGTCTCTAGATCCTGCAGTCCGCCAATCATGTAATAGGCACTTTCCGCCAGTTCAAACTGCGTCTGATCAAGGATCGTTTCGCAGCCATCAAGGGTGTCCGAGATTGGGACCATCCGCCCGGCTGCACCGGTCAACTCGCCGGTTGTAAAAAACGGCTGCGTCAGAAACCTTTCCAATCTTCGGGCACGGGCGACGGTCATGCGGTCAGCCGCTGACAACTCCTCAAGACCCAGCATTGCAATAATATCGCGCAACTCTTCATATTCCGCCAGGGTTCGGCGCACAGCGCGCGCGATGTCGTAATGGCGTTGTCCGACCGCAGAAGGTGTCAACATAACCGAGGTCGAAGCAAGCGGATCAACAGCAGGGTACAGCCCCTCGCTGGCCCGCTTGCGTGACAAAACCACTGAGGCTGAAAGATGCGAGAATATATGCGCCGCCGCTGGATCGGTGAAATCATCTGCCGGCACATAGACCGCCTGAATTGAGGTAATCGCGCCTTTGCGGGTTGAGGCAATGCGTTCCTGTAATGCAGCCAGTTCGGTGGCCAGTGTCGGCTGGTATCCTACCCGCGAGGGCATCCGGCCAAGCAGACCCGATACCTCTGAACCAGCCTGAACAAAGCGAAAAATATTGTCGATCAGCAACAGCACGTCCTGGCCCAGATCATCGCGAAAATACTCTGCCATGGTCAGCGCCGCATTCCCTACCAGAAAGCGCACGCCCGGGGCTTCGTTCATTTGGCCAAACAGCATGACGGTCTTGTCACGCACGCCTGCTTCGCCCATTTCCCGGTACAGTTCTTCCGCTTCGCGAGACCGTTCACCGATACCGCAAAACAGGCTGACGCCCTTATAGCTTTCAACGGTATTGTGGATAAGCTCGGTAATCAGCACGGTTTTGCCGACACCTGCTCCGCCAAAAAGTCCGGTTTTACCGCCGCGTTCAATCGGCGACAGCAGGTCGATCGCCTTAATCCCGGTTTCCAAAACGTCGGCATGTACCACACGATCTTCCAAGGCCGGGGGATCGGCGTGTATAGTTCGAAAGGCGCTGGCATTGGGCACGGGACCGCCATCAATCGGTGCCCCAAATACGTTCAGCATACGACCCAGTACCGCATCGCCAACTGGCACTTTTATCGGCCCGCCGCTTGTTTTTACTGGCGTGCCCAATCCAAGGCCGCGCACAGGCGCCAGTGCGATAGAACGTACAATACCCTCACCCGCCAACGAAGCCACTTCAAGCGCCACGTCCCCGGCAAAAAGCAGATCATGAATGCGAGGCACCGGATCAGCAAACTCGGCGTCCACCACACCGCCACGAATGGCAATGACTTTGCCTTCGCCGAGACTTACAGCGTTGAGCGACTTTTCCGTATCCACCGTTTCATGTGCCCTGATTGTTCAACATCTTAGATAAACGCTTGGTCGCACGTGCAAGTTGACCTGAGTCAAGTATGCTATTTTTTCATTTTGGCTATTATTGCCGAGATCTCTTTGATCGGAAAACAAAATAATTTTGAGAAGTTTTTAAATACCTACTGCCTCGGACGAGTATGTTTGTCTGGTTATCGGGCGAACATTCTACACCAATAAACCTGAAGGGATCTGTCAGAGGAAACATACGTGAGCCGGGCAGGGTGGTTTCGTAGCGTCGCCGGATGACAAAACGTGGCCCTTTTCGCTATTTCAAGACGAGCCCTTGGGGCATCTGCCTGGCGGTGATGCTCTACGGCCAGTTTGCGCTATTTCTCGGGAATATGGAGGATTTTCTGTATAAGCGTGGGACCGATATCAGACACGAAACGATACGATTTTGGTGGAACAGATTTGGGCAGAAGTTTGCAGCTGAGAATTCTCAGCTTCCGTTTCAACGAAGAGAGCGAGCAATGCTGCGCTTCAGGCGTATGCGATGTGTGCAAAAATTTGCTGCAGTTCATTCTTCAGTTCACAACCACTTTGACCAGGAACGCCACCTATACTCCCGTGACAATTACATGCTAAACCGCGCCGCCGCTCTTGCCGAGTGGCGCGCTGTTTTAAGGGGGGCTAACCAATTTACGGATAGTTAGGTATCGCCGATTGTGCTGCGGAACCTTGCCAGCGCAAGTGCGAACAGAACCGTTCCGATAACCGCCAGCGCCAGAAATTGCGGCCAGACATTTTCCAGCCCCGCACCGCGATAAAGGATCGCCTGTGCCATCGACACAAAATGCGTGGTTGGGGCTGCCTGCATGATGAATTGCACAATTTCCGGCATGCTTTCGCGCGGTGTGGTTCCGCCTGACAACATTTCCAGCGGCAAGAGGACAAGCATCAGCAACAGTCCGAATTGCGGCATAGTGCGGGCAAGGGTGGCCAGAAGCACGCCCATAGAAGTCGTGGCAAACAAATTCAGCGCGGTTCCGGCCATGAACAACCAAAGCGAACCTGCGATCGGAACATCCAGCACCTGTTGGATCATCACAGTCAACGAAAATGAAGTTGCAAGAAAAACCACGATCCCCATCGACAGGACTTTGCTTGTCATAATCTCACCCACGGTGACCGGCATCACCAGCAGGTGCTCGATAGTTCCGTGTTCGCGTTCGCGGATCAGGGCTGCCCCGGTTAATATGATCGACAGCATCGTAATGACCGATATCAGCTCGATCACCGAGGCAAACCAGCGGTTGCTCAGTTCCGGGTTGAAGCGCGCGCGCAAAGCCAGATTAACCGGTGGCACGCTGACATCGCGGTAGCGCTGCACAAATCCCTGCACTTCGCCCAGCACAATGGCTTGCACATAGCCGCTGCCAGTGAACGCTTGCGTCATTCGCGTTGCATCGACATTCAACTGGATCGCCGGCTGTTTGCCCGCCAGTACATCGCGCTGAAATCCGGGCGGGATGTCCAGCGCGAATGTGTCCAGCCCGGCGTCCATTCTTGCGTCCATCTGGGCCTGATTGATGAATTTTGGTGGCATGAAAAACGGCGGATAGAACGCATCCGCGATACGGGCGGACAGGGGCGAGCGATCTTCGTCCACAATGGCAATCGGGGCTTTGTTCAATGTCTCGGGAAGGGCGACGGCGGCTGAATAAATCTCAAGCGAAAACGCATAGACGATCAGGATCATCATCACCGGGTCGCGCAGAAGGCTGCGCATTTCCTTGACGCAGAGATGAGCGATGTTTCTAAGGCCCATGTCTAGCGCTCCTGCTTTTTCAGGACCAGCGCGGTCAGAATGATCAGGACCGGCCAGGTGATAACCAGTGCCAAGAACGGTGTGCCGAGATCGGCAAAACCCAGCCCCTTGGAAAATACCCCTCGTGCGATGCTCAGAAAATGCGTGGTCGGGTAGATCGCGCCAATAATCCGTCCCGGTCCTTCGAGCGAGGACACCGGGTCGATCATGCCTGAATAGGTGACCGCAGGCAGTATGGTGAGCAGTGCGGTGCCAAACAACGCTGCAATCTGGGAGCGCATGAAAGAAGAAATCAGCAGCCCAAGTGCCGTTGCCGCCGCGACGTAAAGCACCGCGGCAAAAAACAGAGTGACAAAATCGCCCGTCAGCGGCACCCCGAATATAGTCACCGCCATCAGTGTCAGCAACAGAAAGCTAACCGTGGACAGGGCTATATAGGGCATCTGCTTGCCCAGTGCGAATTCCAGCCGCGTGGTTGGGGTGACGTAAAAATTGGTGATCGAGCCAAGCTCTTTTTCCCGCACGACGCTAAGCGCTGCCAACATCGCCGGGATCAACATCAGCAGGATCGGGATAACCGCGGGCACCATCGCGATCAGGCTTTTGACCTCGGGGTTATAGCGAAACCGGGTTTCGACAACGGCGGGCCCGGCAAACAGGTCGCCCATGCCAGCCTGTGCGGCCTTCAGCCGTAGCCAATGGGCGTGCATCCCCAGAACGTAACCTTGTGCCGTTTCGGCGCGCATCGGCATCGCGCCGTCCAGCCATGCGCCTATTTCCACCGGGCGTCGGCGGGCAATATCAGCGGCAAAACCGGGGGGGATTTCCAGCGCAAGGCTAAGTTCGCCCGAGCGCATTCTGGCGTCCATATCCGCCGGGCTGGTGATTGCTGGTTGCTCGATGAAATAGCGCGACCCCGACAGGTTAAGCACATATTCCCGGCTAAGCGCGGTCTGGTCGCGGTCCAGCACGCCAAAGCGCATGTCTTTGACATCAAGGCTGATGCCATAGCCCATGACGAACATCAGGATAACACTGCCAAGAAGCGCCAGTGTCAGGCGGATCGGGTCGCGGCGCAGTTCTAACTGTTCGCGATGCGCAATACTGGCCACGCGGCGCAGGTCGGGCAGGGCGAGGGCACGACCGTCCCGCGCGGGCGTGGCATCTGTAACAACAGAGATCGGCGGCGGCACAACGTCTTCATCACCGTTTAGGAAATCTATAAAGGCGTCTTCCAGTGTGTCGGCATCATGTTGCGCGCGCAGGGCGTCTGGCGTGTCGATGGCTAATACGCGCCCCTCATTCATCAGCGCGACGCGGTGGCAGCGCTCGGCTTCGTTCATGAAATGGGTCGAGACGAATATCGTCACCCCCTCCTGATCGGCCAGATCAATCAGGTGACGCCAGAACCGGTTGCGCGTTACTGGATCAACGCCCGAAGTCGGTTCATCAAGGATTAGCACCTCGGGGGAATGAACAAGCGCGACCGCCAGTGACAGGCGTTGACGCTGGCCAAGCGGCAGGCGTGGGGGCAGGGCGTCGAGCACGTCGACCAGATCGAACCGTTCGGCCAGTTCATCGACGCGCCCACTGATCTGCGTTGCCGGCACATGGAACAGGCGGGCGTGCAGCACAAGGTTTTGGCGCACGGTCAGTTCGGGATAAAGCGAGAATGACTGGGACATATAGCCGACGCGACGACGTGTTTCCAAATCGTGGGGATCAAGCGGGTGATCAAATAACCACGCTTGCCCTGCACTTGGTGCCAGCAACCCGGTCAGCATTTTCATCGTGGTGGTCTTGCCGCAGCCGTTCGGCCCGACAAAGCCGAATATTTCACCTTTGCGAATTCTGAAACTGACGTCATCCACTGCGGTGAAATCGCCAAAACTCATCGTAAGGTTTCGCGCCTCGATGGCAATATCGTCGTCAACCGGAACATCCGCGGCGGTGACGATGCCCGCGTCCTCGTCTTGGCGTTTGTTTGTGGGCAACAGCGCGATATAGGCCTCTTCCATGGTCGCGGTGTCGGTTTTTTCCAATAATGCTTCGGGCGTGCCGGTGGCCAGCACCTTGCCGTCATCCATCGCCACCAACCAGCCAAAGCGCCGGGCTTCGTCCATATAGGATGTGGCGACCAACACGCTCATCTGCGGCAGTTTGGTCCGGATACCGTCGATCAAATCCCAGAACTGGCGGCGCGACAGCGGGTCAACGCCGGTCGTCGGCTCGTCCAAAATCAGCACCTCGGGGTCGTGGATCAGTGCGCAGCACAGGCCGAGTTTTTGCTTCATGCCGCCTGACAGTTTGGCGGCAGGCCGATCAAGAAACGGGTGCAGGCCGGTGGCTTGGGTCAGCCGGTCGATACGGCGTTTGCGTTCCTCGGTATCCTGCCCAAACAATCGCGCGAAAAAGTCGATGTTTTCGCGCACCGACAGCATCGGATAAAGATTACGCCCCAGTCCTTGAGGCAGATAGGCAACTTTGCGATACATCTCGCGCCGGTGCCGCGCATTGCCCATATCGCCGCCGTCCAGCGTTACACCGCCCTGCTGGATTTGGCGCGCACCGGCGAGCAGCGCCAGCAGGCTGGATTTGCCAACAGCATCCGGGCCGATCAGCCCGGCCATGCAGCCCGCCGGAATACTAAGCGTGATCTCGTCAAGCGCAACAACCGTGCCATATTTAAGGGTCACATTGGCCAGACTGGCAATCGGGCGCTGTGATCCCGCGTCAGGGGTCATTGGGGAAGCTGCACCTGAAACGTCTCGGGCCAGTCGGTCGCGCCTTCCACGCGCACATAGGCCATTCCGGGCAGGCCGGTTTTAACCAGCGTGAGGTAACGTTCAAGCAGGTCCCGGTCGACCCGGGCGCGGATTGGAAACATCAGCTTTTCGCGCTCATTCAGGGTCTCAATCGATTTGGGCGTAAATTGCGCCACATCGGAAACGAATGAAATTCTTGCCGGGATCACGAATTGTGGTGCGACATCCAGCACAATGCGGGCTTCATCGTTCAGCGCGATGCGCCCGGCCTGCGCGGTTGGCAGAAAGAACGTCATATAGACGTCCGTCAGATCAACCATGTTCAGCACCACGCCGCCACCGGGCACGATCTCTCCGGGGCGCACGACCAGATATTGCACCCGGCCATCGCGTGGTGCCTTTAGCACCCCTTCGTCAATATCGGTTTTGATCCGCCCGATTGTCGCCTGCGCCGCCTGCACATCGGCATTGGCGCCGACGACCTGCGCCTGCGTGGCCCGGATTGCGGCCTGAACCGCTGCTACCTGCGCTTCGGCCGCGCTGACGGCAGCAAGGGCGCCCTGATACCGCGCGGTATCTTCGTCCAGACGCTGTGTGGTGGCTACGTTATCTGCAACCAACTCGCGGGTGCGTTGCAGTTGCTTTTGCGCGCTGTTCAGTTGGGCGCGGCGTTGCTCGACCACCGCCTGCGCCGCTCGTAGCTCTGCCCGCCTTTGGGTCACCAGATTTTCTGCAATGTCGATGCCGGTTGTCGCCTTTTGTAGATAGGCCTCGGCCTCTTGCAGGCGGGCTTGCAGGCCAGAGGTGTCCATCTGCGCCAGCGGCTGACCTGCTGTTACAAACTCGCCTTCTGAAACCATGATATCCTTAACCCGGCCGGGGATCATTGAGGCCAGATCAATCTCGACCGCCTCAACCCGGCCATTGCCCCCTGCAACACCCTCGGGTAGCTCGCCATTATCTGTCGATTGCCAGAAATAGAGCGCAGCACCCACAACCAGCGCGGCCAGTGCCCCGTAGAGCAAGCGGGTCTTTGTTGCGTTGGTCATCATCGAAACTATCCTTGATCTCGTTCAGGTGCCGACACACTCGATGTTAGGCGGCGACCATTCCGCCGTCGATGGTATATTGGCCACCGGTGATAAACGACGCCTCATCCGAAGCAAGAAATAGCGCCAGATTTGCCACATCAATCGGTTCGCCGTAGCGCCCCAAGGGGATGCCGGCGACAAATTGTGCTTTGACCGCTTGCGGGTTGTCCGGGCTGACCGCATCCTCGATAGAGCGCATCATTGGGGTATCGATCGGTGACGGATGGATCGAATTGACGCGCACACCGGCAGGTGCAACTTCCACGGCAGCGCTGCGGGTCAGGCCGATTTCGGCGTGTTTTGACGCCACATAAGGGGACAGGTTGGCAAATCCGCGCAGTCCGGCCACCGATGAGGTGTTGATCACACTGCCGCTGCCCTGCGCGACCATAACCTTAAGAACGTATTTCAAGCCCAGGAAAACTCCGCGTAAATTAACCGCGATCACCTTATCGAATTCTGCGGTGTCCTGATCGGTCAAGGGGGCAAATTTTCCCTCAATGCCCGCGTTGTTGAAAAATACATCGATCCGGGCAAACCGGTCCACCGTTGCGTCCACATAGCGGCGCACGTCATCTTCGAGCGAGACATCTGCGGGCACCCCAAGCACCCGATCCGGCGCGCCCAGATCAGCCGTCGCTTGCGTCAAAGCCGCTTGGTTCCTGTCCACAAGAACGACGCTGGCACCTTCTTCAAGGAACAACCTTGCGGCTTCCAGCCCAATGCCAGAGGCGGCGCCGGTGATCAGTGCAATTTTGTTGTTGAGACGTTTCATGCCGATATTCCTAATGCTGCTAACGAGTGACAAATGACGACGCCGGGCAGAAATGCGAATGTAACCCAGAGTGGGAAGAACCCGGTAATTACGTTCTATGAAACCAGCGTCGTAATCTTTGATCTCGGTCAAGCAGGTGAAGTTAAAATGGAAGATTACCATTCCCTCTGCTCACGCAAAAGACGGTTCTCTTTTTGAGCACTAAATGCGGCTAAAGGAGCCGAAAAATTTCGCGGCAGGTCCAGCTTGCCGTTGAATGGGCCTTCTTCCGCCAGTTGGCCTCAACTCTCTCCGCCGAGTAGCTCAACTGCGATTACTGCTGCCATTTTTTCGGCTTCATCGGCCAGCATGCCGGTCCGCATTCGCCGGTCATACAGTATCTGCAACAGCAATTCATCATGGGCTGTCAGCAGACCGAACTCTTCGTCATCATTGAATACCGACGGGCGGGCCGCAGGGCTGTCATTGGATAGTCCCAGCCCTTGCGCCAGTTCTTCGTGGATGCACGAAAGGCGCATCAGATCAGGATGCTCGCCACGGATAACGGCGACAGCTTTTTCATAGGTGCCCGCGTCGTTCGGATCCCATGCAAAGACCAGACAAAACGTTGAGCGGGGCATATCAACAACCGCCTTAACTGCGGCTGCGCTGATGCCGGGTAAAATCTGGCGTATCCGCGGACCAAGCGCCTGTCGCTCGGCCTCGTTCACAACGAAAACGTGGTAATTTACGTCTGAGGTCGACTGGCGAATTGACAGCCCAGTAATGCGTGAAAGCCGGGCTGCGTAATTTGTGATGTTGGTGCGATCTGTCACGCGCTGCTGGGTCGGGATTGTCGCGCCAAATTCGACCCGCATTCGGATCGGGCTTTCCCATCGATGCAGCGGGCTGGCAGTTTGGCGCGCAACAATGCGCCCGCCTACCAATGCGTATTCTTCAAACAGGGCAATTCGGACGAAATTATCGGCCAGATTGCGGGATGAGAATGGAACGTCCGGCCCGCCGCCATCTTGGCGTAGTAAGCCTTGGGTGATCAGGCCATTTTGCACGCGCGCGTAATAGTCCGACAGGACCTGACTTTCGCCCGGCAGCCCTTTGATTGCGTCGGTTTCGTCGATAATTGGCGGCGCGATTCCGCCCGGTGTTGGTAAAAGCGCTGCGTCGCATCCGGCAATTGAAAACCCACACAGGACCGCCAGAGCGGCGTATTTTTTGATGCCTGCCATTGGGCTGATCACAATTTCCTGCCTTTCAACGCGGGCACTTGGAATTTAGAGCGAGGGGAGCACCTGCCTAAGACGGCCGAGACGTATGTATCTGTCCGGTTTTCGCAGCCAGTTCCAGACAATTTGACCCCTGAAGTTTTCGACCCTTAACCGGTTTTTCTATAAGCGATGGCCTTGGGCCTTACCAGCATTTTGCTGGTTGGGTGCCCAAGGCCTGCACATTAGACTGGTCAGCGATGCCCCTGTGCATTGCGCTCGGCGTTCAGTTTGCGCGAATACCCCGACTGGATCACCTCGACCGCCACCAGAACAATGACCGAGAAATAAAACGTGGTCTTGGACATCGGCAGCAGATCATGCCCCATGACTTTGATTTGCAGCGCTTCATTGTGGGCCGCATGGGCCGCGGCGGGGCCAGCTTCACCCAGCAGAACTACGCCGACAATCAGCAGGATGAACAGGCCCAGAACCTCATACATCCGGTTCTTTTCCAGAAATGTCGTTACCGTGTCTGCCAGTGCCAGCATCGCCACACCGGAAAGCAGGATGGCGATTGCGAGGATCGGAAAGACATCGGTAATTGCCAGTGCCGACAGAATCGAGTCAAAGCTGAAAATCAGGTTCATCAGAACGATGAACATCACGACTTGTGCCGCAGATTTCTGACGTTTGTTCTGTAGATCCGTTTCCAGATGTTCCAGCGATAACATATGCGAGATTTCTTTGACGGCCGTATACATGATAAAAATCCCGCCGAATATAAAGACCAGCGTGGCAAAGTTCACGCCACCTTCCAGAATTCCGGGGTAGTTAAGAACAAAGAACGGCGCGGACAACGAGTCGATCAGCCGGATCATCACAAACAGCAAAACGACGCGCAGTGCGACGGCGATCAGGATGCCCCAGAACCGGACAGATCGTTGCTGGGCGACCGGCGCGCGCTTGCTTTCGATTGAGATATACAGAAGGTTGTCAAACCCCAGAACTGCTTGCAAAAAGCACAGCATCAACAGGTTTACAAGATTTTCGAATGTCAGAAGATCGGCCATATTAATACGTTCCCTCGCTATGCGTCCGGCATACATAGCGGGAACGTCGCATCGGGCCAAGCAATTGGTTCAGCGGCGCTTTCTGACCGGTTTTCTTTTGGGTGCCTGCGGCTCTGATGGCGGTAACCCTAACTGGTCTTTGACCACCCGCTGTTTGACTTCTTCTACTGCTCCGGGCTTTAGCGCGCGCAGTTGGAACGGACCATAACTGGTGCGGATCAGCCGGTTTACCGGCAGGCCGATATAATCCATCGCGCGCCGAATTTCGCGGTTTTTGCCTTCGCGAATTGCCACGGTTATCCAGGCGTTGGAACCTTGCTGGCGATCCAGCGTTATCACCATCGGCTGAAATCGTTCGCCATCCGTGGTGATGCCCTTGCGCAGGGGATCCAGCATTGCCTCGCTTGGGATGCCCTTGACGCGCACCCGATATTTGCGAACCCAGCCGGTGGCCGGCAGTTCCAGCCGCCGTTTGACGCCGCCATCATTGGTCAGCAGCAACAGGCCTTCGGAATTTATGTCCAGCCGTCCGATAGACATCACGCGCGGCAGATCGTCGGGCAGGGCGGCAAAAACTGTTTGCCGGTCTTTTTCGTCCCGCTCGGTTGTCACCAGACCAAGGGGCTTGTGATACAGCCAGATGCGCGGCGGATCGGGTTCGCCGACCGG
>JAHRVC010000163.1 GCA_019090885.1 Marinosulfonomonas sp. | reverse complement strand
TGCTGACGCCCGGGAATGGCGGCGCGCAGGGGGTGGAAAGCCGCTGGCATATGGCCGCAGGTCATGGACTGGACAGCATTGGCTGGGCGCTGACCCGCCTGCGCGCCCGCACCCAGCCGCCGCGATCATGGCGCGTCACACCGCAAGCGGCAGAGTTTCAACTGACCCCACGCGCACAGACCAGCTGAATCAAACCGCGTTCGCCAAGGCTTATCGCACGCAGTGCCAGAAAACTTGCACCCGCAGGGTGCGCATTTTAACAACATCGGGTCAGACGTTGAAAACCGACATCACAAAGTCGCCGCTGCAACAGCGCAAATACGAAATCGGTGCAAACTGAGCAAAAAATAGGCCGCCCCATGCGTTTATTAATATCCCTCGTCGCACTTTTCGCCTCGGTCGTCCTGTTGCAACTGGGCACCGGCGGGCTTGGGCCACTGGACGCGCTCTCGGGCCTTCAAACCGGGTTCAGCAGGTCCGAAGTTGGCCTGCTCGGCTCGGCCCATTTCTTTGGGTTTTTCATTGGCTGTTGGTGGGCCCCGCGCCTGATGGCTTCGGTCGGCCATTCGCGCACGTTCTCGGCCTTCACCGCAATCGGCACCATCGGGATCATCGCCCATATGCTCTGGATCGACTCGATCGCATGGGCAGTGTTCCGGATCATGTCGGGGTTTTGCATTGCCGGGTGTTACACGGTGATCGAGGCCTGGATGCAGGCCAAAGTTACCAATGAAACCCGTGGGCGAACCATGGGCATCTACCGGGTCGTGGATATTGTCGGCTCGCTTGGGGCGCAGCTGATGATCGGCGTGCTCGAGCCAAGCAGCTATATTTCCTACAATTTGCTGGCGCTTCTGTGCTGTGCTGCACTGGTGCCGCTGGCGCTGACCCGCGCGGTCCAGCCACAGACCCCGGCCACCCTGCGCTTGCGTCCGGGCATGGCTTGGTCACGCTCACCACTGGCAGCGGCGGCCGTCGTTACCGCCGGGCTAACCACAGCTGCATTTCGTATGGTCGGGCCGGTCTACGGCATTGAGGTTGGGCTGAACACCGAGCAGATCGCCCTATTCCTTGCCGCCTTCGTGCTGGGGGGCGCTGTGGCGCAATACCCCGCAGGCTGGTTGGCGGATAAGTTTGACCGCAGATGGGTGCTGGTGCTGCTTTCGGTGGCAGCAATGGCGGCTTGCGCGCTGACGGTCACGGTTAACCAAAGCGGAACGCAGGCGGTTATGCTGTCCGCAGCCGTATTTGGTTTCACCACATTCCCGATCTATTCCGTCGCCACCGCGCATGCCCATGATTTTGCCACCAACGACGAGCGGGTCGAGCTTTCCGCCGCCCTGATGTTCCTTTACGCCGTTGGCGCTATCGCCAGCCCCTTTGTCACCTCGGGTCTGATCGAGCGGTTCGGACCTTCGGCAATGTTCGTATTCATCTCAGCCGCCCACGGGGTGCTGATCGTGTTCTCTATCATCCGCACACGGGCCCGCCCTTCAAAGAAAACCCGCACGTCTTACATATTCGCCCCGCGCACCTCTTTCATGGTGGGTCGGTTGTTTTCGCGCCTGCGGGATCGGCGCTAGCCCTTCCCAATTCCTTGCGCTAAACCAGCCCGGATCAAAATGGACAGTCGCATGGCACGTTATCTCATTACCTCCGCAATCCCCTATATCAACGGGATCAAACACCTTGGCACCCTGATCGGCAGCCAGCTGCCTGCTGATCTGTATGCCCGCTATATGCGTGCGCGCGGCCACGAGGTGATGTTCATCTGTGCCACCGACGAACACGGCACCCCGGCAGAGCTTGCCGCCGCCAAAGCAGGCAAACCGGTGGCGGAATTTTGCGCCGAAATGCACGGTGTTCAGGCCCAGATTGCCAAGGGGTTCCGCCTGTCGTTTGACCATTTTGGCCGCTCTTCCAGCCCACAAAACCACGCGATGACCCAGTATTTTGCCGGTAAGCTGGCCGACAATGGCCTGATCCAAGAGGTCACCGAAGAACAGGTTTATTCCAAAGCCGACGGGCGCTTTTTGCCGGATCGCTATATCGAGGGCACCTGCCCCAACTGCGGCTATGACCGCGCGCGCGGTGATCAGTGCGAAAACTGCACCAAACAGCTGAACCCGACCGAGCTGATCGACCCGCGCTCGGCCATTTCCGGCTCGACCGATCTGGAAGTGCGCCAAACCAAGCATCTTTACCTGCGCCAATCGGCCCTAAAGGACGATCTGGACGCTTGGATCGACGCCAAGACCGATTGGCCTGTGCTGACCACCTCAATTGCCAAGAAATGGCTGCATGACGGGGATGGGCTGCGCGACCGAGGTATCACCCGCGATCTGGACTGGGGTGTTCCGGTCAAAAACGGTGACAAAGAATGGCCGGGCATGGAGGGCAAGGTTTTCTATGTCTGGTTTGATGCACCGATTGAATATATCGCCGGAACCCGCGAATGGGCCGATGCGGCTGGGCGCCCAGATGCCGACTGGCAACGCTGGTGGCGCACAGATATGGGCGCTGACGATGTCACTTATGTTCAGTTTATGGGCAAGGATAACGTGCCGTTTCACACCCTGTCGTTCCCGGCCACGATCATGGGATCAAACGAGCCGTGGAAACTGGTTGATTACATCAAGTCCTTCAACTTCCTGAATTATGACGGTGGCCAGTTTTCCACCAGTCAGGGGCGCGGGGTTTTTCTGGATCAGGCGTTGGAAATCCTGCCTGCCGATTACTGGCGCTGGTGGTTGCTGTCCCATGCCCCCGAAACCTCAGACAGTGAGTTTACGTGGGAGCAGTTTCAGACCGATGTGAACAAAGATCTGGCCGATGTATTGGGTAATTTCGTATCCCGCGTGACCAAATTCTGCCGCTCAAAATTCGGTGAAGCGGTGCCCGAAGGCGGCGAAAACGGCCCCGATGAGATCGCGTTGATCGAGCGGTTGAAATCGGGCCTCGCCACCTATGAAGCCCATATGCAGGCGATGGAAATCCGCAAAGCGGCGGGCGAGTTGCGCGCACTTTGGGTTGCGGGCAATGAATACCTGCAAGTCACCCAACCATGGGCCGTGTTCAAAACCGACCCTGATCGGGCCGCGGCAGTCATCCGCCTGTCCCTAAACCTGATCCGGTTTTATGCGGTCCTGTCCGCCCCGTTCATTCCCGACGCGTCTGCCAGCATGTTGTCAGCCCTAAAAACCGAAGATGACAACTGGCCTGACGATCTGGATGCCGCACTAACCACCCTGCCCGCTGGCCATACCTTTGAAGTGCCCGAAGTTCTGTTCGCCAAGATCACCGATGACCAGCGCGCAGAGTGGCAGGAACGCTTTGCCGGAACGCGCGATTGATCCGGCCACGCTTGCCTATCGCGGTGCAACCGATAACACTAACGCCGAACACCTGACCCGAGGATATCATGGCAGAAACCCCACCTGTATGCGATTTTGGCTGGAAGGCACCGGATTTCAACCTGCCTGCCACTGACGGAAAAACCTATTCTTTCAGTGATGTAGCGGGTCAGAATGGCACATTGATCATGTTCATCTGCAACCACTGCCCCTATGTGCTGTCGGTGCTGGACCGGATCGTGCGCGACGGGAATGCGTTGCGGGAACTTGGGATCGGTGTCGCGGCAATCTGCGCAAATGACGCCAACCAATACCCCGCTGACAGTTTTCCAAAAATGGGCGAACTGGCGGCGCAAGCGGGCTTTGCCTTTCCCTATCTACACGACGAAAGCCAAGGTGTCGCCAAGGCTTACGACGCCGCCTGCACACCGGATTTCTTTGGCTTTAACGCCGCCGGGGAATTGCAATATCGCGGCCGTCTGGATGCTTCGCAGCGACAGGCCGCAGGCGCGGACGCACGGCGCGAGTTGTTTGAAGCGATGAAACAGGTGGCCCAAACCGGGGCCGGACCGCGTGATCAGATCGCCTCCATGGGTTGCTCGATCAAATGGAATGCCGCTTAAAAATTCAGCTTCCAGCCGACCGCTACGCCGCTGTTGCGTTCACCTGCGATATGCCCGGCGTTAACCCGATGCACAGCTGACATCAAAACCTCGGAACGCGCGCTTAGCGGCAAGCCATAGCTGACGGTCAGATCAAGCTGCCGCCCTTCGGGTGCAAGTCCGACATCCACCGATGAAAACGTCGTCGCGCCATGCGCCATAGCCGTCGGCAATACGAATTTTACTGAACCAGACTGCACCGCTTGCGGCAAGCTGACGCCAATGCTGAACCGGTCACCAGCCCCCCAGATATCGCGCGCGCCGTAGGCCAGTTTCACCGAATTATAGCGCACCGATGACATTTCCGCCGCCGAATTTGTTGCACTTGGCGACGCAATGCCAACGCTTCCCGAAACACTAAACTCTTGTCCCGCACCCACTGGCATGTGCCAATCAAACGTCGCCGCACCATGGGTTGAGGCCATGTTTTGCCCTGAGATCAAAGACTTGACCCCGGCAACGCCGCCCGCCTCGTGCAGAACACTTAGACCCAGATTCAAACTGGTTGATCCAAAATCAAAGCCGCGTGTTGCCGCTACCCCAAAATTCGGCGAAGTCGCATTTGGATCAGGTAGCAACAGCGTCAGATTGGCATCATTCAAAGCAATATCCATTTCACGCCCGGCAATGAACGAGGAGAATTGCGACGGTGCAAAAAATGGATCAACACGCTGGCCAGTTAAGTCTGTGCTAAGTAAATCGGCCACATGGGCAACCGGGTTTTGCGTCGGAATCGCGTTAGCTGACAGAATTTGGGCCGACGCATCAAACCCGCCTCCAAGCCCATCTACAAAAACAATGTTATGCCCAGCCAACCCCCGGCTTATCGCATTTCCAGCCATACCTCCGCTAAGTATAACCGGCCCGTTCAACGCCGTGATCCCACCGCCAGATAGCGGAATGTAAGAGCCACCAATCGGCGATAGCGCCGCCTTCAGGTCCAGAAACCCATGACCGAAGGTTTCATCAAAGCCGTGGTTGACCGTTCCGAACTGCACGTAACCGCTGTGCGAATAAAAACCATTGTTGGCCGATGCCAGAATGCGCGCCCGTAAATCTTGCGCCGTAAGGGTAGGAAATGCTTCTGCAAGCAGCGCGACCGCGCCGGAAACCTGCGGCGTTGCAAAGGACGTGCCGGTCCCCAGAGAATAATCTGAATCTCCGGTTCCGACAGCCCATAAACTGTCCCATCTGCCGAGATACACCAAGCTGCGGCCTGCATACATCCCGAAGAAATCAGAGCCGCCGAGGTGATATTTTCACCACTGCCCGAAGGCACGGCATTTACGGTCGTGATCCAAGACGGCTCCAATGCGGGGATCAGGGATGGCAACGCGCCCATCAAATCAGCTGACGTTCGTGCGGCGTCGTTGGACGCCGCAAAAACAATCACTGCGTTATCTGAAAAACTCTGTAGCGCATTCAGATAGTCGGTTCCATTGGCCGTACCGAACACCAGATCCAAGTTAGAACTGGTCGCATCGATGTCATATCCCCAAGAATTATTTTGAACAATCGCACCTACGGCCTGCGCTTGTAGCGTCGCTGCCGTCATGGCAGCGTCACCAGAGACGAACGAGCCCAATTGCAGGTTGGCGCCAGGCGCCACCCCTATAATCAGGCCTGAACCAGCGCTTCCAGCCGCGACCGAAGCAACCATTGTACCATGGTCATCGATGCCCGGCGCATCGCCACCAGTTGGCATTAAAATGGTTTTTCCGGCGAATTCATCATGGGTGGTCAAAAATCCATTGTCGATGATCGCAATAGTCTGACCGACACCGGTCAGGCCAGCCGCATGGGCGTATTCCACATTGGCATTGTCCAACGAATAACTGTCGAAAAAGGGCGCAACACCATCAAATGACCAACTAAAATTTTGTATAGTGTATCTGGCGTCCGAGGTACGCAAATTAGCTGCCGCTGTTTCCAGCACGCTCCAATCGGCAACGAAAAAGCTGCTAAGGGCACCGGCGGACAGACTAAAAACAGAAGCTGGGTCACCAAAGCTGGCACTATCGCCATCTGAAGATTGGCAACCGGCAACGAGCCCGACCGCCAAAAAAATTGCATGCGGACGTGCCAAACGAACCTTAGGGAGTCGCCCCATTCGTCTATAAAAACTACACATTTTCACCACCCACCTCAACGGTATCCGACTCGCCGGAAACCTAAGAACCACACCTGCCCGATTTTTTAGACCAAATAAAACGCGTTGCATACATGTGCCCCCTCGGCTCGCCCCTTTGGGGGGCGAAATTCGATGGAATGCAGGCCAGCGTGGCAAAAAATCCCCTATCTTCGCAAATTCACCTGCGAAACTGCTAAGAATTTGGCCGAATAAAGGTATTTATAAGCGGTCATTTTACAGGATTATACCGGGGTTTGTTCCCATATCGAGATTAGGGAAAACAGAGCGCTCCAGCACTGTGCGATCAAGCCCGAACATGTCGCGCATAGCCCAGGCGGCAATAGCCCGCACATCGCCCGTTGGCATCAGGTCCCGGCGATCATACAGATCTGCCTCGGCCAGACCGGGCCAGTCACCATAGACTTTGTCCCCCGCAATCGCGCCGCCCGCCAGCACCATCAGACCACCGGTCCCATGATCAGTGCCCGCGGTTCCGTTTTCACGCGCAGTGCGGCCAAATTCCGTCATTGCGAGCACCGTCGTCTGGCCCCAGTTTTTCCCAAGACCTTTCTTCAACGTAAGGATGGTTTCAGACAAGCGTTGCAGCCTGCGCCCCAGCGCCCCAACCTGATTTTGGTGTGTATCCCAGCCATTAATTGAAAAACTTGCGATCCGGGTATGATGGTTCAACCTGTCCGCCGCAAATGCGGCCAAAGCACGCTCGGGCACCCCGCCCGGTGAGCGCATCATCGCTTGCATATCATCATCCGCCGCACCAGCGCTTGCTTTGTCATCGGCTATCATATCGGCCAAATCCATCGCCTCCAGCGCCGAGGCGCGAAACAACGGGTCATTGTGGTAGGCTTCGAGCAGCAATTGTCGTGCATTCTGTGACAGGTTTAATTGGGTGTTTGGTGCCCAGTTTGACACCGCAGCCTGACCCGACAGGATTTTTAGATTCTCCCGGCCAATGGCAAACGCGGTCTCACCAGTCGTCCCCGGCATCACTTGCAGCAGCCGGTTCAACCAGCCGTCGCGCCCCTGCCCAAGTGCGGCATCCCCGATCATTCCGGCCTCGAGCAAATCTTGTCCGTCAAAATGGCTGCGTTTACCACGGTAGGGAGTCGAGACAGCATGCACAAATCCCAACTCGCCTTTTTTCCAAAGGGGTCGCAAATCACTAAGGCCATCGTTCAAAGCAAAATAACCATCCAGATCACGTGACTTGCTACGCAGATCAGGCCGGGATAACGCGAAATTAGCATCCCCAACCGGCTGCACCACATCAAGCCCGTCCATGCCCCCGCGCAGAATGATCACCACCAGACGTGCCTCACCCGGAGCGGATGCAAAACTAACCGAGGTCATCAGCGGATGTGCCGCAATCGAACAGCCCACCAGCCCAACGCCTTGCAACAATTTTCGTCGTGACAAATTTAGTTTGCGCATCGGCCCCTCCTATCGGCCTGTCTCTTATA
>JAHRVC010000162.1 GCA_019090885.1 Marinosulfonomonas sp. | reverse complement strand
GTTCATGCTCCGTCTGGATTAATCGTTCGTGCTCGCTTACCCATGAGCAAAAGGGCCGTCAAGGAAAGGACGCCAAATGTCAGGCAGTCAGAATGTTTCACCCGTTAATCCACTGCCGCCGGTTGTGGTTGCGTTGGCGCTGGTTTTCATCGGCGTTGAATTGATTTTTCAGGCGGGGGCCAGGGGCATTGTCGGCGGGCAAGAAGGCGTCGGATGGCGGATTGAAGCGGTGCGCGAATACGCGTTTTTTGGCGTGGTTTTTGACTGGATGCTGGATACTGGCCGGTATCCGCTGGAACATTTGAAACGGTTCGTAACGTATCCATTTATTCACACCAGTTTTTTGGGCACAGCGATGGCAACGGTTTTTTTGCTGGCGCTTGGGAAAATGGTTGGTGAAATTTTCGGAGCGCTTGGTTTCCTGTTGATATTTTTTCTAAGCGCAATTGTGGGTGCCGCAGCGCACGGATTGTTGCTTGACGAAGTCCGCCCGTTAATTGGTGGTTTCCCGGCTGTTTACGGCTTGATCGGATCTTATACGTTCTTGTTGTGGTTCAGCCTTTCGGGCAAGGGGAATACCCAGTTCAAGGCCTTCAGCCTAATCGCAATTCTGATGGGATTGCAGTTGGTGTTTGGACTTTTGTTTGGCTCAAACAAAAACTGGGTGGCCGATATCTTTGGATTTGCGACCGGGTTTTTGATCTCATTTTTGTTGGTGCCCGGCACCCTGCGTCGTGTGTTGGAACGGTTGCGGCGGCGTTAACGTTTCAGTGACCGGCGCAGATCACCGAAACTGAATGCACCGATCATTTGGCTGATTGCAAAATAACTGGCAGCGCCGGAGCCCACCAGAACTGCCAGCGCCGGATAACGCCAGCCTGCGGTTGCCAACAGATCGCCCAAGACAAATTTGGCAATGAGCAGAACCAAACCCATTCCAAGGGATGCCAACCCGATGCGCGCGGCTTTTTGAATGAACCGGTGGTCAAACGTTGCCGTATGTCCCATGCCCTGCGCCCCGCGCCAAAGCAGCAGGACCATTGCCCAGCCTGCCGTGCTGGTGGCAATTGCTGCGGCCAAATACCCAATTACCGGTGCCAGCCCGAGTGCCAGAACAGCATTGATGACCATCGCGATCAGCGCGAAACGAAACGGTGATCTGGTGTCTTCGCGGGCAAAATAAAGCGGTTGCAGTACTTTCTGCATTACAAAAGATGGCAAGCCAAACCCATAAATGGCAACAGCCATAGCGGTGGCTGCGGCATCCTCTGGGCCAAATCGCCCGCGTTCAAATAGAACCGAGATCAATGGCTGCGGGATCACGACCAAAGCCACTGCGGCCGGAAGCGTTAACAGCAGCGCGAATTCACCGGCCCGGTTCATCGCATCGCGGCCTTGGGCCCCGTCACCGGCCTGAAGGCGGCGCGACAGCTCTGGCAGCAAAACGACACCAATGGCGATCGCCACAACACCAAGCGGTAACTGATAAAGGCGATCAGCCAAATTAAGGTATTGGATCGAGCCCTCGAAAAAACTGGCGACCTGACGCCCGACCAGCAGGTTGACCTGAACAACGCCCCCCGCCAGCGCGGCAGGGGCGGCGATGATTGCAAGGCGCTTTAGCTCTGGCGTCATTTTTGGGATGCGGGGAATAAGGCGGAAACCGGCGCGATCAGCAGCCCGCCAAACCAAAGCAAGCTGTGCAATTCCGGCCACAGGAACCGCCCATGCCAATGCCCGGCCAATATCAGCGCCACTTTGCGCGGCCCATACCATCGTTGCGGTTAACACAATATTCAGCAAAACCGGCGCCGCAGCGGCGGCTGCAAATCGCCCGATGGAATTCAGAACGCCGGACAAAAGGGCTGCGATTGATATGAACAGGATGTAGGGAAAGGCGATCCGCCCATACTCGACCGTTAGATCAAACCGCGCGTCGCCGGAAAATCCGCTGGCCATTGCATAGACCAGCCAAGGCATGAAAACCTGCGCCGCCAAGGTTAACACGATCAGGATCGACGCAAGCCCTGACAGCGCATCGCGCGCAAATTCCAACGGCTCCTCACCGCTTTCCACTTTCTTGGAGAACATCGGAATGAACGCCATGTTAAAGGCGCCCTCGGCAAAAAAGCGGCGAAACATATTGGGTAGAGAAAACGCGACGACGAACGCTTCGGCTGCGGGGCCCGCCCCCAGATATGCGGCGAACAGGATGTCACGAACAAAGCCCAGAACGCGGCTGGCCAGTGTCCAGAACCCAACTGTCAGAAAGCTTTTGATTAGACGCGTGGGCGCCATTAATGCGTTGCCCTTTTAGCGCCAAGCGCGATTGCCTCGCGCAGTTTCTTTTCCAGCATTTTGCGTTTGCTGTCAGCGTGGAATTTTAGCCCAAACATGTCCTTTACATAGAACGTATCCACCACCTGCGCCCCATAGGTCGCGATCCCGGCGGACGCGATATAGACATTGGCGTTGGCCAGCGATCGGGTCAGATCAAACAGCAGGCCGGGGCGATCGCGGGTGTCGACCTCGATGATCGTGTAAATCTCCGAGCCTTCGTTATCAAAAGCGATTGAGGTGGGAACCTTAAAGTCGCGCTCGCGTTTTTTGATTTTGTCGCGGTCTTTCATCGCGTCAAGGGTTGTGACTTCGCCGGCCAGAATTTTGTTAATCATCTTTTGCATTCGGGGCAGGCGCGATTTCTCGTATGGCGCGCCTTCAGCGTCCTGAATCCAGAAAACCGCCGTCACGTAGCCATCTTTTGTCGTGTAGGTCCGCGCGTCGACCACGTTGGCCCCGACGACAGCCAATGCCCCCGCCACACGAGAGAAAATGCCCGGATGATCGACCATTGCAAAACAAGCGCGGGTTGCGGCGCGGTCATCGTCGGGCAGCAGATCAATACGCATATCCGCGTCGCCGATTTCACGCAGCATATTGGCCACAACGACATGGGCTGCGGTCGGTAACCCCTGCCAATAGGGCGCGTAATGACGCCCGGTTTCGCGGCGCAAGTCTTTGGCGGTCCAGCCTGGCAGGGCTTGGCGAAGTGCCCGTTTGGAATCTTTTTCGCGACTTTCGCGATTGATTTCCTCTAGTCCGGTTTCCAATGCAGACGCTGTTTCATTGTAAAGGTTGCGCAGCAGCGCCGCTTTCCAGTTGTTCCATGTTCCCGGCCCAACACCGCGAATATCGCAGACGGTCAGCACAGCCAGCAAATCCAGCCGTTTCCTGGTTTTCACCACCTTGGCAAAATCACGCACGGTTCGGGGGTCAGAAATGTCGCGTTTCTGGGCGACATCGGACATCAGCAGATGATAGCGCACCAGCCATTCGACTGTCGCGGCCTCGTCGGGCTTCAGCCCAAGGCGGGGTGCCACTTTGCGGGCAATTTTTGCCCCAAGAACCGAATGGTCTTCGTCCCGACCCTTGCCAAGATCATGTAAAAGCAGGGCAACAAACAGGACTTTCCGGTTCACGCCGCGTTTTAGAATGTTGCTGGTTACGGGCAATTCTTCCGATAGCTCGTCTCGTTCAATCTGCGCGAGATGCGAGATGCACTGAATTGTATGCTCATCCACGGTATAGTGATGATACATATTGAACTGCATCATCGCGACAATCGGGGCAAATTCGGGCAAGAAGGCACCAAGAACGCCCAATTCGTTCATCCGTCGCAGGGCGCGTTCCGGGTTGCCGTGCTTTAACAGCAGGTCCAGAAAAATACGGATCGCTTCGCGGTTGGTGCGCATCCCATCGTCGATCAGGTCCAGATTTGCTGACACCAGCCGCATCGTGTCGGGATGGATCAGATAGCCAGTGCGCAGCGCCTCTTCAAATATCCGCAACAAGTTAAGTTTGTCTTTTATGAACTCTTTTTCATCGGCGATGTTCAGGCGGTTCTGCTCAACTTTAAATCCCGTTTTAACCTTTTTGCGACGTCTGAAAAAGCCAACCAGCAGGGGTTCTTTTTTGACGTGTTGGGCTTCCAGAGATGTTAGAAAAACCCGGGTCAATTCGCCAACATGGGTCGCGTGGCGGAAATAGTCCTGCATAAAGTGTTCAACCGCCCGCCGCCCGCCGCCGTCAGCGTAGCCCATCCGTGCCGCAACTTCGACCTGCAGGTCGAAATTCAACTGGTCCATCGCCCGGTCTGCAATCAGATGCAGATGGCAGCGCACTGCCGTCAGGAAATCTTCGGCGGCGATGAATTCTTCCAGTTCGTCCTGCGTGAACATCTTCAGTCTGACCAGCGCCTGAACGCTGCGCACGTCGTGCAAATACTTGCCTATCCAGAACAGAGACTGCAAATCTCGCAGCCCGCCCTTACCTTCTTTGACGTTGGGTTCCACCATATAGCGCTGGCCGCCTTGCTTTCGATGACGCTCGGTGCGTTCCGCAAGCTTGGCCTCGATGAAATCAGCACTGGTGTTGCGGAACAGGTCGTTTCGCAGACGCTGCCCGAGTTCCTCTGCCAATGGCGCGTTCCCAACTAGGAACCGATGCTCAAGTAGGGCTGTGCGAATAGTATAATCTTCGCGCGCCAGACGGACGCAGTCCTTAACTGTCCGGCTGGCATGACCAACCTTCAGATGCAGGTCCCAGAGAATATAGAGCATGCTCTCAATCACGCTCTCAGCCCAGGCGGTGATCTTATAGGGCGTCAGAAACAGCAGGTCGACGTCGGAATACGGGGCCATCTCGGCGCGCCCGTAACCGCCGACAGCCAGCAGCGACAGGCGCTCGCCCTCGGTTGGGTTTGGCAGTGGGTGCAGGCGGTTTATGGCAACGTCAAACACGCAATTGACCATGCAGTCAGTCAGATAAGAATATGCGCGGACGGTTTGGCGTGATGCAAATGGAGCGTCTGTAAACGTCGCGGCAATTTTTTCGCGGCCGGTTTCCTGTGCGGTTTTCAGGATCGCGACGGTTGCATCGCGGATCTCACGATGATCGTCCAGACCGGCAATCGCTTGGCTGATCTGTGCGGCGACAGTTTCTTTGTCAAAAATATCTATGGCCGGACAAATCAAATTGCCTGACGTTTGGGATGTCGTTTCGATGTGCGCCGGATCAGAATCCGGTAGCACCAAAGCTTCTTGGGGCGGGGTCAATCACAATCACCTGATTATCTTGGATCTGGGCAACCGCCAGACCGCGTTCATTTGTGCCGTCGGGAAGTAGGCGGAACACGCCCCCGACGCCGATAAAGCCAGAGCTTTGGGTAAGCGCGCTACGGGTTAGTGCATCCGATTGGCCCTGCGCGACCAAAGCGCCGATGGCTGCAATGCCGTCATACGCCAACCCGGCAATCGGGTGCGGAGAGTCGCCGTAAGCTGCGAAGTAACGGTTTTGAAAATTGTTCGCCAGAACCGGGTCAGGTTGGGCAAACCAGCCGCCTTGCAAACCTGGCAATGATAATGCGCTCGTCGGAATGTCCCAACGTTGCAAGCCAATGTATTGTGTTTGCGCAGGGTCAAGGCCGTTTTCAGGCAACAACTGTGCCAGAAATGGCAGCGCACCAGCTGTGCCTGACGTCAGGAATACAGATTGGGCACCGCTGGATCTTACATCGCTGACAATTTGGGGCACTGCGTCGATCACGCCGTTCTGCGATACTTCGAACGATGTGGTTCCCGCCAGATTTCCACCGCTCTTGTTAATGGCGCGCGCAATAGCATCGCGGCCCACGACTTCTGCGCCATCCTGCCCGTGGGCAATCAGTATGTTTCCCTTGCCTTGACGGGCGGCATAGCTTGCCAGCCGGTCGGCTGTGTTTTGAAAGGTCGAGCCAAGCAGGAACACATTCCCGCCAGCAACGGCTGTGTTGTTGGAAAAAGCCAAGACGTTCACATTGCGTCCCGCCACTGCAAGCCCTGCCGCATTGGCGGATTCAGCAAATACCGGGCCCAGAATGATCTTGGCGCCATCGTTGACGGCTTTTCTGGCCATATCTGCTGCCAGATCGCTTTGGCCAGCCGTGTGGTAGACCCGAAGATCGATATTGACGCCATCCAGATCGGCAATAGCAAGGCGGGCTGCGTTTTCCAGACTTGTGGCAAGTACGACGTCGCCCGCGTTCTCGGAACCGCCGGGAACCAATAGCGCAACGGGAACAGGTTTGCTGGTGTTAATCGAGGGGCCTTCAAAGCCAATCGGATCACAGGCGGCGACAGATATGGCCACCAAAAAGAACAGGACCTGAATCAGTCGCTTGCGCAGGGCATCAAAAACAGAAAACATGTAAATATCCTTACTATCGGTCAGGCAACAACATACGGTGGAACATTATGCAATACCCGGTGCTTAGTAAACGCTACATTCCGCCTGTGTCTGAGTGATAGCACAAGTCAAACAACTTCCGCCGGGGCTGTATTTTGTGGCGACCCCGATCGGGACGGCACGCGACATCACCTTGCGCTGTTTGGATGTTCTGGCATCTGCGGATGTTATTGCTGCTGAAGACACAAGAACTGCCCGCAAATTGATGGATATTCACGCTATACCGCTGGGGAACCGCAAATTGATTGCGTATCACGATCACAATGGTGCGGCGGCACGGCCGAAATTGCTGCGGTTTCTGGCCGAAGGTAAATCGGTCGCCTATGCATCCGAGGCAGGCACCCCCCTTGTCGCGGATCCGGGCTTTGCGCTGGCAGGTGCAGCTATGGAAGCTGGATTTCTCGTAACAAGTGCGCCGGGCCCCTCGGCGGTGATTGCCGCGCTGACGATTGGCGGATTGCCAACGGACAGGTTTTTGTTTGTGGGTTTTCCACCAAATACTCAGGCCGCGCGGCGCAAGTTTCTGGAAGAGTTTGCAGAAGTTCCGGCGACATTGGCGTTTTACGAAAGCCCGAAACGCATTCACAAAATGTTAGCTGATATGGCGCATGTATTGGGGGCTGACCGGCAGGTGGCGATCTGTCGTGAGCTGACCAAACGTTTTGAAGAAGTGTTGCGTGGTTCAATCGAAGAACTGATCACGCAACTTGATGGTCGCACCCTAAAAGGGGAAATCGTGGTTCTGGTCGACCGGAATCGCGCGAAAATGGAGCAGGGTGATATGGAACAGGCATTACGGGACGCGCTGAACAGCATGACGGTGCGCGATGCCGCCAACGCGGTGTCCGAGGCGTTCAATATTTCCCGTCGCCGCGCCTATCAGGCGGCATTGAATATTGTGAAAGATCAATGAGCGGGGCAGTTTCCTATTATGGTGGGCTGGCGGCGGAAGATCAGGTTGCCACATATTATCATGGATTTGGTTGCGAAACACGCCACAAACGTTGGCGGGGTAAGGGTGGTGAGATTGATCTGGTTCTGTCCGATGGTGACGGCCTTATCTTTGTCGAAGTCAAAAAATCTCGCGATTTCGCCCGTGCGGCCGAACGATTGAGCCGAACACAAATGAAACGTATTTATGCGACGGCCAGCGAATATCTCGGGCAGATGCCTTCCGGTCAGGATACAGAGGCCCGTTTTGATGTTGCACTCGTTAACCAGCAAGGTGAACTGAACATCATTGAAAACGCTTTCGGACATTGAACCTTTCGTGCGGCTCGGCCATGTAAGTGGGTAACTGAATAAAAAGGGGGCGCCAGTGCCGCTTAAAGTTGCCATTCAAATGGACCCGATTGATGCGATAGACATCGAAGCCGACAGCACATTCCGCATTGCCTTGGAAGCTCAGGAACGTGGGCATCAGTTATTCTATTACACACCGGACAAACTGGCATTTCAGAATGGTCGGGTGACGGCGCGCGGATGGCCGGTGACCGTGCGAAATGTAAAGGGTGACCATTTTTCAATTGGTGACGAAGTCGAAGTTGACCTTTCGGAATGGGATGTCGTTTTGTTGCGTCAGGACCCACCTTTTGACATGGGCTACATTACGACGACACATATCCTACAGATGATTCACCCGGACACGCTTGTGGTGAATGATCCGTTTTGGGTGCGTAATTATCCGGAAAAGCTCTTGGTTCTGCGATTTCCAGAGCTTATCCCACCCACGACAATTGCACGTGATCTAAATACGATCCGGGCATTTAAGGAGCAACACGGCGATATCATCCTTAAGCCGCTTTATGGCAATGGCGGCGCGGGTGTGTTCCGCCTTGACCCGAACGATCGAAACCTGACGTCGTTGCACGAACTTTTCACGGGTCTCAGTCGCGAGCCGTTGATCGCGCAGAAGTTTTTGCCCGATGTTTCTAATGGCGACAAACGCATCATTCTGATCGACGGCGAGGCGGTTGGCGCGATTAATCGCGTGCCGCAAGCGGGTGAAACGCGCTCGAACATGCATGTCGGTGGGCGGCCCGAAAAGATTGGCCTGTCAGACCGTGATCGCCATATCTGCGATACCATCGGGCCGCTTCTGCGCGAAAAGGGACAGATTTTTGTCGGGATAGATGTCATCGGCGATTACCTGACCGAAATTAATCTGACGTCACCAACCGGCATTCAAGAGCTGGAAAAATTCGACGGCACAAATACAGCCGAGCGGATTTGGCAGGTGATTGAGGCAAAACGGGCCAGCTGATGAGCTGGCAGCTGCGCGTTCTTGGGCCGTTCTTAAAAAATCTGATAAAGCCGCTTGTCGGTTTGGCCGGAAAGCCCAGCACTGCCCGAAAGATTTTCGCCGTCACCGCTAAATCGATGTTTCACACGCCGCCTTTTTCTCTGATGCTCGCGCACGCGGGCGGGCCCGGCGGACTCTGGATTTCAAATGGTCCGGTAAAACCCAGCCCGGTTCTGCTTTATTTTCATGGCGGTGGATACATTGTCGGCTCGCCCCAAAGCCATCAGGGGATGTTGGCCCGCCTGTCACAGCTTTCTAATATTCGGGTATTTGCGCCGAACTATCGGCTGGCGCCGGATGCGGGTTTTCCGGCGCAAATTGAAGACGCAGTGACCGCTTGGCAAAGCCTGCTTGCGCGGGGTTACATGCACCACAACATTATACTTGGCGGTGACAGTGCCGGTGGCGGGCTGGCGCTGTCGCTGCTGGCATTGATGTGTCAGGGCGGCCAGCCACCAGCCGGATGTTTTGTTTTCTCGCCCTGGACTGACCTCAGCCTTTCGGGTGGGTCGCTGCAATCCAATAGAAAAGCCGATCACCTGCTGCCTGTGGCCCGGATTGCCGAGTTGCGCGATATGATTTTGCAAGGGGCCGATCCAACTGACCCGCGCGCGTCGCCGTTGTATGCCAGCTTTCCAAACTGCCCGCCGGTTTTCCTTCAGGTTTCTGAAACTGAAATATTGCTTGATGACACGCTGAGAATGGCGGACAGGCTGCGCGGCGAAGGTGGCGAGGTGATCGTCGATTTATGGCCCGATCTGCCCCATGTAGCGGCCCTTTTCCAAGGATTTTTACCAGAGGCAGATCAATCCTTGTCGCGCGTCGCCAAGTTTATTGGGCAGCTACAAGGTTTGCATCCGGCAGCCGATAGCTGATCGCTTCGGCCAGATGAGTTTTGCTGACATTGGGTTCCTGCGCGAGGTCCGCGATCGTGCGCGCCACCCGTAACACCCTATGATACCCCCGCGCCGACAGGTTAAAACGTTCTGCGGCCCGCAAGAGCAATGTCTTGCCATCGCCGTCGAGGTTGGCAATTTGCTCAAGCATACTGCCCTCGGCATCTGCATTGACGCGCACGCCGGGCATGTCAGAAAAACGCTCGGCCTGAACGTCACGGGCCGCTGCGACTCTGGCGGCAATCCGCGCCGAAGTGTCTTCGCTTGGGGGAAGGTCAAGGTCACTGAATGCAACCGGGGGCACGTCGACCCTTAGGTCAAACCGATCCATCAGCGGGCCAGATATGCGCCCCAAATAGTCTTCGCCGCACATTGGAACCCGTGCGCAGGCGCGGGCCGGGTCTGACAGGTATCCACATTTGCAGGGGTTGGCCGCAGCCACCAGCATGAAGCGGCAGGGGTAACGCACATGCGCGTTGGCGCGCGACACCACAATTTCGCCGGTTTCGATCGGTTGGCGCAGGGTTTCTAACACGGTGCGCGAGAACTCGGGGAACTCATCCATGAACAGCACGCCGTTGTGCGCTAATGAAATTTCGCCGGGCTTTGCGCCTTTTCCACCGCCGACAATTGCTGCCATCGAAGCCGTATGGTGGGGCTCCATGAACGGGCGCTCGCGCGAAATTCCGCCTTCGTCCAACAGTCCGGACAATGAATGGATCATCGAGGTTTCAAGCGCCTCGGTGGCCGTTAGTGGCGGTAAAATTCCGGGCAGACGGGCGGCAAGCATCGATTTTCCCGATCCCGGTGTGCCGACCAACAAAACATGGTGACGGCCCGCCGCTGCAATTTCAAGCGCCCGTTTCGCACGTTCCTGCCCTTTCACATCCGCCATATCGCGCAACACCGGGGATTGGCGAACTTCGCCGGGATCGGCGGGTGCAAGCGGGGCCTGACCGTTGAAATGTTGGATCGTTTCCAACAGCGATGCCGGGGCCACAACCGACGTGGCACCGACCCAGGCGGCTTCAGCGCCACAGGCGCGCGGGCAAACCAGAGTGCGGTCATGTTCAGCAGCGGCCATTGCTGCGGGCAATGCGCCAATCACTGGCACCAACGTTCCGTCGAGGGACAGTTCGCCCAATGCCACCGTTTGATCGATGTCGTCGCGCGGTAGAATATCCAGCGTGGCCAGTAGGGCGAGCGCAATCGGCAGATCAAAATGTGATCCCTCTTTTGGCAGGTCAGCGGGCGACAGGTTGATGGTGATGCGTTTTGAGGGCAGTGCAATCGACATAGCGGACAGAGCGGAACGCACGCGTTCGCGGGCTTCGGACACCGCCTTGTCGGGCAAGCCGACGATGGAAAATGAGGGCAAACCCGGGCTGATGGCGCATTGAACCTCGACCAGCCGCGCCTCGACGCCTTCAAATGCAACCGTGTATGCGCGCGTTACCAATTCAACCTCCGCCGTAGATTTCGTCCCCAATTGGTTAACGGCTACGGTGAAATTGGTTTACGAGTGGTAAATGGCGCTGAATTTGGGCCATGCAAGCGGGTCGTGAACGGTTTTGTCGCGGCAAAATGCGTTACAAAACCCAAATACACGCCCGTCGAGTTCCATAAAATGTGTGACTGGTTTTCCTGAATACGGGCATTCTTGATTTTCAGACGGTCCATTCTCGACCGCCTTGGCAGCAAGCGGTTGCTGTCCCGGCCAAGGCAGTTTTGGCAGGCCCGTTGGGTAGGGATCTTTGGCAAGTTTTTTGGTCGCCCCCATCGCGCGCCAGCGGCGAAACGCTGGATCTGCAAGATGCGCGGCTACATAGGCTTGGGCGCGCGGCCCGACGGGTAACCCAAATGCCGCGATGCGCGCCGCAACCGGGGCATAAAACACGTCCGCCAGCGAGTATTGGCCAAACAACCAAGGCTCCGATCCGGCGAACCGGTCAAACGCTGTGGTCCAAAGCAATTCAATGCGGGCCAGATCTTTAAGCACACCTGCGGATGGTTCGAACCCGTCATAGGCGCAAGACAGGTCCATCGGGCAATCGTAACGCAGAGCCGAAAAACCGCCGTGCATTTCGGCGGCCAGCCATCGTGCCAGAATTCTGGCGGCAGGGTCGCTGGGCCATAACCCGGCATCTGGGTGACGTTCAGCCAGAGTCTCGGCAATCGCCATTGTGTCGCCAAGCGGTTCGCCTTCGGGCGTGCGGATTGTAGGCACGAAGGTGGCGGGTGCCAGCGGTGCCAGATCGTCTTTCATCGTGCCATCGTAAAGGCCGACCATCGTTGTGTTGAACGGGATGTCGAATTTTTCAAACATCAGCCAGCCGCGCAGGGACCAGCTGGAATATGTTCGGTCGCCGATGAAAAGGTCGTAGGTCATTTTGATCTCCGGTCTGTTAACCGGGGAATCTAGGGAACTATCGTGTAGCCGCCTAATTCTGATTTTTGGCGGGGCGCATCACGGACAGTGATTGATTGGTCCGGCGCTTGGGGATGGGATATAGGTTAGTCGTGTCACCGAAAGATTGTCGATTTTCTGGCTGAGTATCTTAACCGGGGGCGTTTGGGTTGCAACCGCCAGTTGGGTCAGGATCGCACCAAAATGCGCGACGGCAATAACGTCGCGCGGGCCGTGTTCGTTGGAAATGCTTTGCACGAATGCACCAATCCTGTCGCGCAGATCGTTCCAGCTTTCGCCATTTGGCGGTGCCAGATCACCGGGATTATCCCAGAACGCCCGGCTAAGATGCGGGTCGCGTTCGGACACTTGCGGAAAAGTCAGCCCGTCCCAGTCGCCGAAATTAAATTCGCGTAGGGCGGGCGAACTATCAAGCCGTCTGCGACTGCCCGATATCGCGTCGGCTGTCGCACTGGCGCGGATAAGGTCTGACGAAACGACTAATGCGTCATCCGGTAGGAAAGCATCCAGCCGCTCCAATGCAGCTGTATCCGACAGATCCGCCGGTACATCGCGCCAGCCTGTGAAAGCCGTTTGATGTGTCGGCCCATGCCGGATCCACCACCAGCTTGTCATGCGGCCTCCGCGGGCAATTCACCCTTCAGAACCATTGGCAGACCGGCCACAACCATGACTACCAGATCGGCGTTTTCGGCCAGTTTCCGGTTTAATTGCCCCTGTGCCGCTGCAAAACTGCGCGCCATTTTGTTCTCGGATACGCCGCCCTGTCCAACTTCATTTGAAACGATAACAATATGGGCACGGCAGGCTTTGATTGCGGTTATCAACCTGTCCTGCTCTTGGGTCAGGTCGCTACCGCCCAGCAGGTGATTTGTTAGCCAAAGCGTGGCGCAGTCAAACAGCACAATGTCAGTTGCGGCGGCATTTTCAATTGTTCCTGCGGCATTCAGCGGTTCTTCGATCGTTTTCCAGCGCGCATCCCTAGCGCTGCGGTGGCGTTCAATTTTGGCGCGCATTTCCGGGTCATTTGCCTGAGCTGAAGCCAGATAGACTGCGCTCAATGTGCTTTGCAGGGCCAACTCTTCGGCAAAGTCTGACTTGCCCGAGCTGATTCCGCCGAGCACGAGGGTAACCTTTGGAAACATGTTGTGAGGCTTTGTCCGGTCCATTCGTGATGGAAAATAGGTAACAACAGATGGTCTCGATTGGAAAGGTAAACTTGATGTATGTTGAATTCGAGAGGCTGCAGATTGACCGCGCATATCCCAACAGATGGGCGATCCACACAGCAAAACAGTTGAGTTCCGGTTTTCGGAGGCCTAAATATTCAATGTGGCATTGGAAAGGTCAGATATGCTTGCCGGAAAACGGATATTGCTCATCATTGGTGGTGGAATTGCTGCCTATAAATCACTGGATCTGATCCGGCGGCTGCGGGCGCAGAACGCGACTGTTACGCCTGTTATCACAAATGCTGCCAAAGAGTTTGTGACTCCGCTGAGTGTTTCTGCACTTGCCGGTGAAAAGGTCTATCAGGATCTGTTTGACCTGACCGACGAGGCTGAGATGGGCCATATTGAACTGTCGCGGGCCGCTGATCTGATTGTCGTTGCGCCTGCTACAGCAGATTTATGCGCCAAAATGGCGGGCGGGCATGCAAATGATCTGGCCTCGACCTTGCTGATGGCGACTGACAAGCGGGTTCTGATTGCGCCAACAATGAATGTGCGCATGTGGCAGCATCCGGCGAACCAGCGCAATCTGGCGACGCTGCAGGCGGACGGAATTCTGACGGTTGGTCCGAATGAGGGTGATATGGCCTGTGGTGAATTTGGTCCGGGGCGAATGGCCGAGCCGGATGAAATTGTTGATGCGGTCACGGCGGCGCTTGCAACCGGCCCATTAGCGGGACGTCATGTTTTAGTAACTTCGGGGCCAACCCATGAGCCGATTGATCCGGTGCGCTATATCGCCAACCGGTCGTCTGGCGCTCAGGGCACGGCAATCGCGCAGGCCCTCGCAGCACTTGGTGCGGACATCACATTTGTGACCGGACCGGCCGATGTTGCGCCGCCATCTGGCGTAACAGTTATGCCCGTTCAAACGGCTGTCGAGATGGCGGAAGCGGTGAAATCAGCCCTGCCAGCGGATGCGGCGGTATTTGCGGCCGCCGTGGCGGATTGGCATGTTGTTAATGCGGCGCAAAGCAAGATTAAAAAGGATGCCAAGGGCAGTCTGCCAGTGCTAAAGTTCGCCGAGAACCCGGACATTCTGGCGCAGGTTTCAGGCATGAAAAAGGGACGCCCCAAGCTGGTGGTCGGCTTCGCCGCCGAGACAGATAACGTCACCCAAAACGCAACCGCCAAACGAAAACGCAAGAAATGTGATTGGATCGTTGCCAACGATGTGTCGCCATCCACCGGGATCATGGGCGGCAGCGAGAACGCCGTTACCCTGATAACCAAGGACGGTTCGCAAGATTGGCCGCGGATGTCAAAACGTCAGGTTGCAGATCGCTTGGCGGGCGCAATTGCCGATGCTTTGGGCGCGGCAGGCGATACATGACGCCCAATATTCAGGTGACGCGGGACGTCGGCGCAGACCCGGATGTGGCCTTGCCATCCTATGAAACTTCGGGTGCGGCGGGGGCCGATATTCGCGCCAATTTACCCGTTGCGGATCGGGCCGCAGGGCTGACGCTTGCGCCGATGCAGCGTTGCCTTGTTCCAACTGGGCTGCGGGTGGAAATTCCTGCCGGGTTTGAAATTCAGGTGCGGCCACGTTCGGGGCTGGCGCTGAAACACGGTATCACGCTGTTGAACACGCCGGGCACGATCGACAGTGATTATCGCGGCCCACTTGGTATTTTGATGATTAATCTTGGCCAAGAGGATTTCGTGATCACACATGGCGAGAGGGTCGCACAGCTTGTCGTCGCGGCGGTGGTTCAGGGAGGATTTGAAATCTCTGAAAACCTGTCTGATACGGCTCGGGGGGCGGGCGGTTTCGGGTCGACCGGGCGCGGCTG
>JAHRVC010000161.1 GCA_019090885.1 Marinosulfonomonas sp. | reverse complement strand
GCCATCCACGCTTGCCCTCGATACCTTCGAGCAATGCGGTTTCTTCGCCACAGATATAAGCGCCCGCACCGTGATGCAGATACAGGTCAAAGTCCCAGCCGGATTTGGCGGCGTTTTTGCCCAGTAAACCGGCGTCATAAGCCTCATCAATTGCGGCCTGCAGGGCCTCTCGCTCGCGGATGTATTCGCCGCGAATATAGATGTAACAGGTGTTCGCATTCATCGCGAAACTGGCAATCAGACAGCCTTCGATCAGCGTGTGGGGATCATGGCGCATGATCTCGCGGTCTTTGCAGGTGCCCGGTTCGCTTTCGTCGGCGTTAACCACCAGATAGGCCGGGCGACCGTCGCTTTCCTTGGGCATGAAAGACCACTTTAGACCGGTCGGAAACCCCGCCCCGCCGCGACCACGAAGACCAGAGGCCTTCATCTGTTCGACGATCCAGTCGCGCCCGTTCTTGATGATACCGGCGGTGCCGTCCCAATGCCCACGTGCTTTTGCACCGGCCAGCGTGCGGTCGTGCATTCCGTAAAGATTGGTAAAGATCCGGTCCTGATCCTTTAGCATAGTCGTATCCTTAGTCTTCCCGGCGTCTTCGCCAGATCTGAATTGCCACGTATGCCGCCCAAAAAAAGCCGGCCAGCGCTGCGAGGTCGAACAGGAAAGCAAAGCGTGCCTCCAGCCCTATTTTGCGCCCCAAAAACTGCGCCCCGATCCAAAGCAACATGGTTGCGGCCACGACGAGCGCGACCATGCGCGCGCGTTTGGCCAGTTGCTGGTCTTCGTCGGGACCCATTTAGTTCATCCTTTGTAAACGTCGCCCTTTTTGACGCGTTTTGAAAATTCCGTCGATCCGCCTTTGGCGAGCGTTTTTGCCTGCTTAACCCAGCCGTCGCGTTCGATCCGGCCTTTGAACTTTAACCGCGCATCGACCCACTCAACTTCTTTCTTGCGCCATCCGGCGACCTGATCGAAGTGGAAAAACCCAAGCTCGTTAAGTGTCTTTTCCAACGCCGGGCCGACACCTTTGAGCTGCTTAAGATCGTCCGCCCCGCCAGCGCGCGCCTTGCGAATAACCGGCGGTTTGCCGTTCTTGGCGACAGGCTTGCGGTCGGGCTTGGCTTTCGCGGTCTTCTTTTCAGCCTTCTTTTCGCTGACCATTGCAGCCCCGGCATCGCCCAACATCGACGTTCCAGTCACTTTTGCAGCGCTTGCAGCTTTGGAAGGCGCGGGCTTGGTCGCCACTTTAGGAGCCTCTGTGGCTGGCGCAGATGCAACGGAAGATGCCAAAGCGCTGGCCGCTTGGGGTGCTTGCGCATCCAGCGTGTCAGACACATCTGCCTCATTAGGCATATCCGCGTCGTCCCGGTAGAACCCAATCCAAAGCAATATCGCCACGAGCACACCTATCAGAACCGCCAAAAGCAGTGCGGGCCAAAATGTGTAGGCGGCCAGAAATTTCAATGCCAAAAATGCGATGACACCAGCAACTGCCGCTATGCCCCAGATCATTCCTTTGTTCGTCGATCCGTCAGAATTCATGAGATTATCTCCCTAGTAATTGGCTATCGTTACTTTTTAAATTCAGTATCATTCGTCGTCAGTATTTTGCTCGTTTAGAAAACTCTGTTTGGCCGCCTTTTGCCAAAATCATAGCCTGCTTCACCCAGCCATCGCGGCTGACCCGGCCTTTGAAACCTTCAAGGTTCTCATCCACCCAAGCCACTTCGCGCGCATCCCATTTGGAAATCTGGTCGTAATGATAAAACCCAAGGCTGTGCAGCAATTTTTCAAGCTTCGGCCCGACACCTTTGATCATCTTCAGGTCATCCGCCCCGTTTTTACGCGGCGCTTTCATCACCCGAGGTTTCTTTTGTTTGCCAGCAGCATTGGCAGCGGGCTTGCCGGGTTTGGCAGCGGCTGGTTTCGCAGCTTTCATTGTCGCAGATTTGCCTTTGGCTTTGCCCAGCCAAGGCGTCAGGATCGGCACCTCTGTGCCGTCAATCCGCTTGACCGTTTCACCAAGATCATGGGCCAATTGCGCACTCGCATTAAATTGCGTGCGCCCACTGTCGAATTCTTGAAGGCTGGTCAGCCCGGACAGCGGCTCGGCGGCATAGCGGCCATTTTGCGGCCCCGGAACTGGCACCCGACCATCCGCAAGTTCGTCAATGATCTCGCCAAATCGCTCGGCGGTAAGGTCTTCGTAATAATCCTTACCTATTTGCGCCATCGGGGCGTTTGAACACGACCCAAGACATTCCACCTCTTCCCAACTGAATTTACCGTCAGCAGAAATCTCATGTGGATTGGCGGCGATCTTTTGTTTGCAAACTGCCATCAGATCTTCCGCGCCGCAAATCATACAGGACGTGGTGCCGCAAACCTGAATATGTGCCACAGAGCCAACGGGCTGCAACTGGAACATAAAGTAGAATGTCGCCACTTCCAGCGCCCGGATATAAGCCATGCCCAACATGTCGGCCACATGTTCGATTGCCGGACGCGACAGCCAACCCTCTTGTTCTTGCGCACGCCAAAGCAGCGGAATAATCGCGCTGGCCTGCCGGCCCTTGGGATATTTGGTGATCTGCGCTTTGGCCCATTTCAAATTGGCCGGCGCAAAGGCAAAACTGTCGGGTTGGTCAGGGTGAAGTCGGCGCAGCATCAGAGTATTCCTGCAAAGTTTGAGGCGATATTAATAACGGTCATTTGGGGTGCGAAAAACATCACCGGTCCACCTCGCCAAATACGATATCCATGGTGCCGATGATCGCCGCGACGTCTGCCAACTGATGGCCACTGGCGACATAATCCATCGCCTGCAAATGCAGAAATCCCGGCGCACGAATTTTGGCGCGGTAAGGTTTGTTGGACCCATCGGCCACAAGGTAAACGCCAAATTCACCTTTGGGCGCTTCGACGGCGCTGTAAACCTCGCCGGCGGGAACGTGAAAGCCCTCGGTGTAAAGTTTGAAGTGATGGATCAAAGCCTCCATCGATGTTTTCATCTCGCCGCGTGTTGGTGGGGTCATCTTGCCCCGCGCCATCACATCGCCCGGCTCATTTCTAAGCTTTTCAAGGGCTTGTTTGATGATCTTCACGGATTCGCGCATTTCCTGCATCCGGCAAAGATAGCGGTCATAACAATCGCCGTTTTTGCCGATCGGGATTTGAAAATCAAATTCGTCATAACATTCATAGGGCTGCGAACGGCGCAAATCCCATGCAAGGCCCGAGCCACGCACCATCACACCGGAAAATCCCCAATCAAGGATGTCCTGTTCGCTGATGACGCCAATATCCACGTTGCGCTGCTTGAAAATCCGGTTTTCAGTTAACAAGCCGTCAATATCATCCAGTCGTTCGGGAAACTCATCAGCCCAAACGTCAATATCTTCGATCAGATCGGGCGGCAGATCCTGATGCACCCCGCCGGGGCGGAAATAGGCCGCGTGCAAGCGTGCGCCACACGCCCGCTCATAGAAAATCATCAGCTTTTCGCGTTCTTCAAAGCCCCAGAGCGGCGGCGTCAGCGCGCCGACATCCATTGCCTGCGTGGTCACGTTCAACAGGTGGTTCAACACCCGGCCGATTTCGGAATAAAGCACCCGGATCAGGCTGGCGCGACGCGGAACAACGGTGCCGGTCAGTTTTTCGATCGCCAGACACCACGCGTGTTCCTGGTTCATCGGTGCCACGTAATCGAGCCGGTCAAAATAGGGCAGGTTTTGCAGGTAAGTGCGGCTTTCCATCAGCTTTTCGGTACCGCGATGCAGCAGGCCGATATGGGGATCAGCGCGTTCGACAATCTCGCCGTCCAGCTCCAACACCATCCGCAAAACACCGTGCGCAGCAGGGTGTTGCGGGCCGAAGTTAATGTTGAAATTTCGGATTTTCTGTTCGCCGGTCAGGGCGTCGTCATAACTGCCATCCATCATGCCTTGGCCCTTACCATATTGGCTTGCCACGCGTCCGGCAGAGGGCCGAAATGCGTGCGCACATAGTCATATTGATC
>JAHRVC010000160.1 GCA_019090885.1 Marinosulfonomonas sp. | reverse complement strand
CCGAGATCTACACTTCTAGCTTCGTCGGCAGCGTCAGATGTGTATAAGAGACAGCCTCCACGTCGGTGCAAAAGCCAGCCTCGTGGTTCTGGATGCGGGGAACCCAATTGAGGCCCTGCGCCTGCGCCCAGACCGTCTATGCGTGGTTGCCAACGGCAAGATCATCTCGCAAAAAACACGTAATGATGCTCAGCTTTCCATTGGTGGGCGCCCCGCGTCTGTACGGCGTCGTCACCCAGCCCATACTGCCACTAAAACCTGATCATCGGCCTAGGTTTATTGTTGGGCCGAGTAAGGGAGAAAACGCAAGATTTTGTGTTTTTCCTCCTGTAACTTCTGCAAACTTTCGCCACCATTTTCTTTTTTGTCCAAAACGCGATTCCTCGCTTGACCGTGTGCCGCTCCCGTCCTAAACACGCGCACGGTTTGGCGGAGTAGCTCAGGTGGTTAGAGCAGCGGAATCATAATCCGCGTGTCGGGGGTTCAAGTCCCTCCTCCGCTACCAATTTCCCTTATATTTGTCATGTGGTTGACCTGATACTAGTAATTCAACGGTAGACTGAATAGTCCCTAGTTTTCTAGACGCCTTGCCGGTTTGGTTCTTGCTGCCTTTCGAAACCAACTGGCGACAGCGTGCCGTTTCTAGCGTGCCTTCGGCGCGGATTGTAAAAGGTATCATGCGAGTTGCTGGCAATCCGCTGGACTTTTACGTATCGTCAGTCTGACGCGGCGTAATGGTCGCGCCCGATGAACCTTAAGCTGCTTTCAGGAAAGACTAATTTATGACCGAACCTTGCATTATTTGTGTGGCCATTACCGGCTCTCTTCCGACCAAAGAAAACAACCCGGCCGTGCCGATCACAATTGCTGAGCAGATCGAAAGCACACAGGAGTCCTTTGAGGCAGGCGCGAGTATTGCCCATTGCCATGTGCGTGACGACAACGGAAAGCCAACAGCTGATCCAGAGCGTTTCGGTCGTCTGCTAGAGGGGCTTCGCAAGCATTGTCCCGGCATGATTGTCCAGCTTTCCACCGGGGGACGCTCGGGCGCAGGCAAAGAGCGTGGCGGAATGCTGCCGCTGGTGCCGGATATGGCGTCACTTTCTGTAGGCTCCGTCAATTTCCCCACACGGGTTTACGACAATAGCCCCGATCTGGTGGACTGGTTGTCGTCTGAAATGCTCAAATACAACGTCATGCCCGAGATCGAGGCTTTCGATTTGTCCCATATCCTTCAGGCAACGCGCATGGCGGCCGATGGCCGTCTTAAAGCGCCGCTATATATTCAGTTTGTGATGGGCGTCAAAAACGCAATGCCGGTCGATGAGCGGGTCTTTGATTTTTACATTGAGACCGTCAAACGCCTTGCCCCTGACGCGCAGTGGTGCGCCGCCGGGATCGGACGTGACCAGATCACCGTGAATGAGTGGTCGATTAGCAAGGGAGGGCACGCCCGCACCGGTATGGAAGACAACGTGCGCCTGAACCGCGAAACGCTGGCCCCGTCGAATGCAGCTTTGGTAGGCCTAGCGGCGGACCTGTGTGATAAATACGAACGCCCGGTCGCAAGCTGGCAGCAAGCGCGCAGTATTCTTGGCCTTGCAGCGGCATAAGCCGTTCTTGGTACAACCCGGCAGGAATTTCCGTAATCGGAGGGCCAAATGGCTTTGATTAAACCCTATAAAGACGAAACCGAAGGTGTGCAGCCGCCGCTGTTGTATCCTGACTATAAATCCACGTTGCTTCGCGCTCCGCTAAAACCGCCGGTCCCGTTGCCGCAAACCCTGACGGAAATTACTGGCCCGGTGTTGGGGCAGGAACGCCTGCGGCCCAATGACAGTGATCTGACCCGACAGGGCAAGGCCCCGCCAATTGGCGACCGGATCATCGTGACCGGGCGCGTCACGGATGAAAACGACCGTCCGGTGCGTAATACCCTGGTCGAGATATGGCAGGCCAATGCGGCTGGGCGTTATGTTCATCCGCTGGATACCCGCGACGTGCCGCTTGATCCTAATTTCACCGGTGGCGGGCGCGCCCTGACGGATGACGACGGCTGGTATCGGTTTATCACCATTGTTCCGGGCCGCTACCCTTGGGGCAATCACGACAACGCATGGCGCCCGGCGCATATCCATTTCTCGCTGTTTGGGGCTAGCTTTATAACCCGTCTGGTGACGCAGATGTATTTCCCCGGTGATCCGATGTTGCCGCACGACCCGATTTATCTGCAGGTGCCCGAAGCCCACCGCGACAAGCTGATGTCGAAATTTGATTATGCTCTGACCGACCATGAAATTGGCTTGGCGTTCCGGTTTGACATCGTGCTGCGCGGTCGCGCGCAAACCCCATTTGAGGAGGGCGATCATGACCACTGAATCTGTTTGGCAAACTGTTGGCCCGTTCTTTCATGAGGCACTGCCTTGGGAGGGCGGCGAGAACATGGCCGATGCATCCAGCAAGGGCGCGCATATCCGACTGGTGATCACCGTAACGGACGGCAATGGTGATCTGGTGCCCGACGGCATGTTTGAACTTTGGCAGGCCGACAGCTTTGGCAGTTTTGATCACCCCGAGGATGATCGCGGGCAGGAAAGTGACGCCAGCTTCAGCAATTTCGGGCGCATCGTGATCGACAAAGACAACAGGTTTGTTGTGAACACGATCATACCGGGCCGTGTGCCGGGGCAGGGCAATTCATTGCAGGCCCCGCACATCAATGTCGCCTTTTTCGCGCGGGGCATCGTACGCCGCCTGATCTCTCGGATATATTTCGAAGGTCAGGGTGCCAATGACGAAGATCCGCTGCTGAATTCAATTGACGCTGAACGCCGTCCAACATTGATGGCGCGTCAAAGTAAGACTGATCCAAGCGAATGGCACTGGAATCTGGCCTTGCAAGGGGATGAGGAAACCGTCTTTTTCTCGCTATAATACGGTATGAAAATTGCTCGATGCGGCGGGATGATCGCAATGATTTGGCGCAGAGTCCAGATGAGCATATTGATAAACATGTTGCCATTTATTTGGTTTTTTGACTACATGGCGCGACGTAAACTTGGGAGAGAAAAAATGAAAATAAAAACAACAATCGCTGCGATCGCGACGGCGACAATATTCGCCGGGGCTTCGGTCGCAACTGCTGAAACTGTTAGCGTTGGCAGCACCAAAGGCGGGGCAGTAGCGCAAATTGCCGCGGCAGTCGCCAGCGCCGTTTCTTCACATTCAGAAATTCAAATGCGCCCGCAAAAAATGAGCGGCTCGCAGCAATATGTTGATGCCGTAGATTTGGGCAAAGTTGATTTTGGCGTGGCCAACATCATGCAGTACGCAATGGCCAAAAATGGCACGGGCCTGTCTGACGGAAACGTGCACGATAACCTGCGTTTGGCTGGCATCCTTGTGCCGTTTGTGACCGGCGTTATGGTTTCAAACGAGTCTGGAATTAAGACTTTGGCCGACCTAAAGGGCAAACGTATTCCGACCGGTTATGGCAGCTCGCCGCTGTTCGTTGCTTTCTGGGATGCATTTCTGGGAAGTGCCGGCATCAGCTACGACGATGTAGACGGTGTGAACGTAGCGTCGCTTCCCAAAAGCTGGGCTGCGTTCAAAGCCGGTGAAGTTGATGCGGTCATCGCTGGCGTTGGGTCGGGTGCTGTAAAAGAAATGAATTCGGTTGTTAAAGGTGGCATTCGCTTCATTCCTTTGATCGTCAGCGCGGATGTTGATGCGGCACTGCCCGGCTCAACGATTGCTCCTGTTGAGCCCTCTGCAAAACTAGTTGGTGTTATCGAGCCAACGAATACCCAACACTACACGCAAACGATTTTTGTGGGCACGCACATTGACGATGAAACCGTCTATAATGTGGTAAAGACCATCTATGAGAATACCGAAGAGCTAAAAGCAACTTCGCCACTGTGGCGCGCATATGATCCGGCCAATCTGGCACAGGATTACGGGCTGGAGTATCACCCCGGCGCGGTCAAATTCTTTAAAGAAGCGGGCTTGATGAAGTAGGGATAGCTTAGGCGCTTCGCGTCGATTATGATCATAGAGAGGGCGCAATAAACTGCGCCCTCTTCTTTAATTTTGCGGCAGACCTGAAAAATGACCCAGAAAAATACGATCCTGTCTGTCTTGTCTTTTGCCGTGGCGGCAATTGCTTTGTTTATGGCCGCGAATGGCATCAATTTGCTGAGGCCCGCGCAGCTTTATACAGAACAGTTCATTGCCCTGATCATGGGGTTTGCGATTGGCTATGTATTGCTGGCCTATTCGTTAAAAGGACAGTTGCAAGACACCGCGCCAATCTATGACAAAGTGTTAGCTGCGCTGGGGGTTTTTGCAGGCCTATACATAGCCGTCCGGTTTCCGGTGCTGTCACGGCAGTTCTTTTCCCACCCGGTTGAAACCGCGATTGCCGGGTTTTTACTGGTGCCGCTACTGATCGAAGCGTTGCGGCGAACGGCAGGGCTGGGGCTGGTCGCAGTGGTTGCGATGTTCCTGATCTACGCGGTCTTTGCGGACTGGGTGCCCGGCAACCTAGAGGGGTTGCCGGTGAACCTGTTCGAATTCCTGCCATTTCTGGCGATCGACAGCACCGCTATATTTGGCACGCCACTTTCGATCGTGGCCTCAATCGTCATCCTTTACATAATTTTCGGAAAACTCCTGAGCGCCACGGGCGGCTCGACATGGTTTACGGACATCGCAATATCGCTGGTCGGGCATTATACCGGCGGCGCGGCAAAGATCGCCATTTTGGCCTCGACCTTCTTTGGCTCAATATCTGGCAGCGCTGTGGCCAACGTCGTTTCCACGGGGGTGATAACAATCCCGCTGATGAAAAAGACGGGTTTTTCGGCCCGATCCGCCGCAGCGTTTGAGGCGGTTGCCTCGACAGGCGGTCAGATCATGCCACCGGTAATGGGGGCCGCTGCATTCCTGATGGCCGAATTCCTAGAGGTGCCGTATGCCGAGGTTGTGCGCGCGGCCATTGTCCCCGCGCTGCTCTTCTTTTTCTCGGTTCTGGCCTATGCAGACATCGAGGCACGACGCCTGAAAATCCCACCAGTTCCGCGCGAAATGATCAAACCTATTTCACAGGTCTTTAAAGAGGGCTGGTATTTTCCGATCCCATTCGTGGTTTTAATTTATTGTCTTTTCAGCCTGAACTTGTCGCCCGAAAAGGCCGCGCTTTGGGCCGGGATTGTGCTGGTCACACTTAATCTGATCTTCGGCTATAAAGGCGAACGCCTGAACGTTCGCCGGCTGCTGGGTGTGATTGCTGACGGTGGCCGGGGTTCTGTCGATATCGTTATTGTGGGTGCGATTGCCGGGATTGTTATCGGTGTGTTAGAGGCCACAGGCCTTGGCTTTGGCCTGACATTCACCCTGATCCAGTTTGGCAAGGAAAGCCTGTTTTTGCTGCTGATCATGACGGCGATAATCTGCATCGTTCTGGGCATGGGAATGCCGACAACAGGCATCTATCTGCTGGTTGCAACGCTGGCCGCGCCGCCGCTAATCGGTCTTGGCTTGGAGCCGATGGCGGTGCATTTGTTCATTCTGTATTTCGGGCTGCTGTCGATGATCTCGCCCCCGGTCGCGCTGGCCGCGTTCACCGCCGCCAGCATCGCCGGAACAAGGCCGATGAAAACCGCCCTGACATCCGTCAAAGTCGGCTGGGTCGCCTTTGTGGTGCCGATGGTTTTTGTCTATTCGCCCGGCCTGTTGCTGCGTGACACGTTCTGGGTGAACCTGATCACGGTAGCAACGGCCTTTGTTGGCGTATTTTTGGTGTCGATCGGTGTCGGCGGGTATTTCAAGAAGCCCCTTGGCATACCATCCCGAATTGCATTTCTGCTCCTCGGGGCGGTCTGCCTGTTTCCAAAATCATTGGTAGGGTTCTAAAAAGCCCGCGCTATTTCGGTGCGTCGCCAGCCATTTCCGCCAAAGTTTCTTTGATGATTGCAATGGCGTGGTTGGCCTTTGGCACACCAGCGTAAACAGCCACGTGCAACATTGCCTCGACCAGATCATCCTCGGTTGCGCCGGTGTTTGCGGTGGCGCGAACATGCATCGCGATTTCAGCAAAGTTCCCAGTGGCCGCAAGCAGGGACAACGTCACGATTGAGCGTTCACGCAAACTGAAATGTGGGCGCGCCCAGACGCCGCCCCAAGCGGCCTCGGTGATGTATTCCTGAAAGGTCGCATCAAACGGGGTCTTGTTGGCCTCGGCCCGGTCCACATGGGCGTCGCCCAATACCTTGCGCCGGGTTTTCATTCCCTTATCAAACTTTTCAGACATCGCAGTTCTCCCTAATGTTTGTGATCTGTCCGGATCAGGCTTGTTCTTCAGCTATCCGGACAATCATGCCTTCCAAAGCTTCGTGCACCTCGACCTGACAGGCAAGGCGAGAGTTTGGCTGCACGCCTTCGGCAAATTCCAGCATGTCCGCTTCATCGTCTTGGGCTTTTCCAACAATCTCCAGCCATTTGTCATCAATATAACCGTGGCAGGTTGCGCAGGAACAGGCACCGCCACATTCGGCGATAAATCCCACGACGCCGTTTTTCATCGCGCCTTCCATGACGCTGTGACCGGTCGGGACATCAACTGTTTTTTCGGCGCCATCGGGCTGAACATATGTTATTTTTACCATTGAATGGCGCTCCTTTAGATAGGTCTGGGAATTGGTGCGGCTATCGCGCGTCACCAGTCAGAAAGTCGGCCTCAAATTCACCGACGGACACATGCACGCGAATTTCATTCAGGGCCTCAACCTCAAGAACGGCGGAACCCGACATTTTGTCACCAGAAGAAATTTTGCGAAGATCTTTGGAAAATTTCGAAGCATGGTCTGGTGTCAGCGACCATACCAGATGGGCCTTAGCGGCTTTGTCGCGCCACAGACCCAACCCCATGTCCCCACCGGCAGCGAAGGCCTGCAAAGACACCGTGGTGTCCTCTGAGAATACCCCGCTGTCGTTCAGGGTTATCGCTTCCGGATGGATCGCAAATTGCGCCAGCACATTGGCAAATGTGGCGACGTCAGATTTGTCGCCCAGCACCAAAAGCTGTGGGTCAAAATCGCTTGGCATAAATTGCATTCTTAACATGGCGGGTCAGTCAGCCACTCTTTTGACGAACCCGGTCATGTCCTGACCGTGGATCAGGTCGATTTCACCGTCAAAATCCATTTCCAGCCACTGACCATCGTGCATATTCTCGGTCACGACACCGTCGCGGCCGTCCTTTAGGCGAATAACGTCGCCTTCGTTCACGGTCATCAGATCAATGCTGATCCCGATAACGATTTTATCGTCTTTGGTCATGCTATCCCCCTCGGGTTTCTCAGAAAAAGGTTGTCAGTGCTTTGGCCAGAAGGATGTTTTGCTCTAGGATAATCTCGCGCCGGATCACCTGAAATTGGCCGTTTTCCCGGCTCAGCGTATCATAGCGCCTGCCGACGTAATTATAGGTCTCGTGCTCAACACGGTTCTGATAAACGAAAAACCGACAGCTGGTCTTGATTTCCGTAGCATCCGCCGCAGACGGGGATGCTTCTTTGACCTGAATATTGGTGATCAGATGTGATACACGCGACAGCGGCTCTTCTGCGTAATGCACGCCGGTCAGGATCTGTTCAACGCGCTTTCGCAGGGTCCATTTATCTTCGTTGAACCAGCTCATGCCTTCGTCGGCGGTGGTGTTTTCACGCTCGGCGTGTTGGCCGAATTTCACGTTGAACCGCATCGGCATGAAATACAGGATGTCATCGTGCAGACAATCCAGCCATTCATCAAAACGCCGCTCATCAAGCATCGCTGCTTCGTCGTAATAGAATTCCTCGACCTCCTGACGCAGGCGGAAATAGGCGTCATCCCGGGTGATCGGCGCTGATACGGTGTTGTCAGGCATGTTGGTCACTTCTTTTCATTTGGTTTATTCGGTGGTCGATTGTCGCCTTGGCCCGCAAAACAACCCACATCAATAACGGTGCCCGAAATTGCCTGGCCACCTTCAGACATCAGGAAATCAATGGTGTTGCCAAGGTCATAGCCGTTCACCACACGCCCCGCGACCGATCCGGCAGCATTGGGGCCAAGCTTGTCACGTTTACCGCCAACCCGGTCAAGGCTGATCCCGCCAACGATCCCACCGCCGCCCGGAACCACACAGTTCACCCGGATCTGGTCGTTGAAATGATCCAGCGCCAGTGACGTTGTCAGAGCATATAGACCGCCCTTAGAGGCACCATAGGCGGCCATGTTCACTTTGCCCCAACCAGAGCCAGAGCCGATATTCACGATGCTGCCGCCACCGCTTTGCGCCATATGCGGGATCACAGCGCGCGCCATCAAATATGGTCCACGCAAGTTCACCGCCATGATCCGTTCCCACAGGTCGGGATCAGTATCGAGCACCGTGCCAAGCGGGCCCAGGGCTGCGTTATTCACGATACCCTGAATGCGGCCAAACTTTTTGATCGCCGCAGCGATAACACGCGCTACGTCAGCCTCGTTGGAAACGTCGGCCTCCATAAAGGTGACATCAAGGCCGGCACGTGCCACTTCATCCTGCAAACCGGGAATGGCATTTTCGGCAATCGAAGACACCTGCCGGGTTTCCAGCCCAAACGCCAGCACCGGCCAGCCCTTTTCGGCCAGACAAAGGGTAATCTCGCGCCCCAGTCCAAAGGTGCCGCCCGCAACGATAATTCCGCCGTCCGTCATAATTATTCTGCGGCCTGCACTACGTTGTGGCGTGGGTCGTGTTTGCCCATCAATGTGTCCCAGTCGGCATCATTCACATAATCCATCCAGCGCCGATAATACCCACGCGCCATATGCTCGGTCATCTGGGTGGTCACACGGCCCCGGATCTGAATGCCATTCACGATCGGGTTTTGTTGGGCAGCATCCTTGGACAATTGATAGTTGAACGGGTTACGACGCGCGATAACGCCTTTGCAGGATTTGCTGGCATACAGCCAGTTTTCCATATCATCCTGCTCGGTCATTCCAGCAGGTCCGGAATAGCGCATGTAGAACTTGCGAAGGTAATCTTTTACCGATTTTGGTGCGTCTGCATCAACAAGGAAGAAACGCCAGCCCTCGGTCTTATCCACCCCATGGGGATGCCACACCACTAAGCCGCGCGGTTGGCCGCCGTGATAGCCGGTGTTGGGAAAGAAGTTTCCGGTGAACGGCAGTAATCGCGATTCCTCGCCCAGCCGCTCTTGGCGCAGTTTGTGGCATTCGGCGAAATATTCCCCAATCTCTGGATCGTCAGAGGCGGGTGGTGTGTAGTTGCCGAAACTTGGCTGAACTGCGGAATGAACGCCGTGGCCCTGTGGGAAATTTATCCACACGTGGGTCGCGGTTTCCAATTCGCCGTCACGCCGCCCTTTGATCCCAGCGCGCCCCGAAGGTCCGATACCGATCAGATCAACCGAGCGGTGGCTGGGGTTATGATAGGAATCGCCAAGAAAGTTCTCGGCCGTGTATTTCCAGTTCGTTGGCAGAACCCAGCGATGAACACCGATAACTTCCGAACCGCCCGGCCGCCCGTCGCGGCAATCTAGCGCCATGTCCAGATGCATAAGGGCGTCGCCCATATAGGTCTCAAAATCCGGGGCATCCTTGTCCCAAGTGGCAAAAATTGCGCCCTTGTAATTCACCAGCTGAGCAACCTCGATCAGGCCCCATTTTTCGCGATCCAGCACACCATCATACAAGTCTTTGTACTGTGGAATGCCGCGAACTTTGCCATCTGTGGAATAGGTCCAGGCGTGATAAGGGCAGGTGAATAGCGACGTATTTCCTGAATCATACCGGCAGACTTTCATCCCGCGGTGGCGGCAAGAGTTCAGAAAAACGTGGATTTCGTCCTTTTTGTCGCGCACCAGAATGACCGATTCCTCGCCCATCCGCGATGTAAAGAAATCACCGGGATTGGGGATCTGGCTTTGGTGTCCGACAAATAACCATGCGCGGGTAAAAACCGTTTCCAACTCGCGCCGGTAAATTTCTTCGTCGACAAAAATTCGACGGTCCACGACGCCCGCGTCCAGATCGGTATCTCCAAAGATATTCTTTTCCATAACTACCACTTTCCGATCATTCTAGTTCGCGAGTATTCTTGACCTGAGCAGGCTATAATGGGGTCATAAAAAAGTAAACTCGTTTATCAATTTTGCCCGATGCCTGCGCCTATGGCTCGATACGTGACAGTTGGTCGAGCAAGTCCAAAAGGCGTTTGGTATTCTCGCGGCCGAATTTTTTGACGACTGAACCAGTGATTTGATCGGCCTGCGGTGAAACACTGCGAATGAATTTCTTGCCCTCTTCAGTCACTGTGATGACTTGTGCCCGCCCGTCACTTAAATCGGGTTGGCTAAGGACCAGACCGCGTTGGGTCAGGGCCCGAATGATGCGCGTCATACTGACCTTGTGAATGCAGGTGCGCTGGCACAAAACACTTAGCCGGATTGGTTCGAAATCATTGATCGTTCGGATTGAGCGCCACTGCTGCTCTGACATTTTGATCTCGGCCAGAAACTCGGTGAAGTGGCTGATAACAGCGTGGCGTCCCCGGACACATGCGGTGGCCAATGAGCCATCGGTATAGGCCTGCTTGGACGAGTTTTTTTTGTTTGTAGCTTCCAACGAAACCGCCTGTGTTCATTCTGTGTTTGGTGATGGTTTAATCGCGGATTGCTGGTTGGTCCAGCGTCCTGAACGTCCTTTGATCATCGCTGGCTAGATTACTTATCAGATCTGTTTGCTACCTGTCCTCGGGGTCAGACAGGATTCAGTACATTTTCAGTTCAATACCCTCTGACTGAAGGCGGGCTCGCACCTTGGTGGCAATCTTAACTGCTTCAGCTGTGTCACCATGCAGGCAGACCGTGTCAATTCTTGCAGGAATGTGGGTACCGGACTGGCTGATTATTGCGCCAGCGTTGATCATGCCAAGAACCCGGTCTGCCGCAATATCTGGGTCATGGATAACGGCCCCCGGTAGGGCGCGATCAACCAAAGTTGCATCATCATTATAGGCGCGGTCGGCAAAAACCTCTGCGGCCCAATGGCACCCTAAATCGCGCGCAATTTTGTCCATTACTGTGGCTGCCTGCACGACAATCACGATATCCGGCGAAATGTCTAAAGCCGCTTGAAAGCACAGTTTTGCAATTTCCGGGTCTCGTGCTGCCATATTAGAAAGTGCGCCGTGCAATTTGAAATGACGAACGCAGCCCCCGGCGGCTGTGGCCATCGCCTGCGCTGCACCAAGTTGATATCTAACTAGGTTTTGCAAACTTTCCGGGGGCAGGGTCATCCGCCTGCGCCCAAAACCCTGCAAATCGGCGAAACCGGGGTGGGCGCCGATGCCGACACCTTTTTGCACGGCCAGCCCCATGGTCTTTGCCATCACATCCGGGTCGCCCGCATGGAACCCGCAGGCGATATTGGCCGACGTCACAATATCCAGCAGGGCGGCGTCATTGCCCATGGTCCAATCACCAAAAGACTCGCCCATATCCGCATTTAGATCGACTGTTTTAGTCATCGTCTGCCCCCAATTCCATGCCAGCCGTAACGCCGCCAATCAATTGATAGCTGAGAAGATCGCGAATTTCACGCGGATCTCGTATCAGCGGTTGCATTGCGCGTTTCAGGTCGGATTGAACCTGCGCTGACGAAGCACTGGTTTCGAGTGCTGCCTCGACCGTCACGAAACGAAAGCGCAATCGCGTTCCCGGTGTTGCCTGAGCCACCAAGGGCAGGTCGCCTGGCACGACGGTTCCGATGCGAGGGTAGCCGCCGGTTGTCTGGCACTCGGGCAATAGGACAAAAGGAATACCTTCGCCGATCATCTGAATATCTCCGGTCACCATGATTTCTGACAGGATGCTAAGCTGCTGCTCGGTGGAAAATGGAGCGCCGTCAAAACCCAGTTGGACACCCTGACGATTGCCGCGCGGCGTGCGGATAAATTCGGTGGATTCAAACCTGGTAATTTCGGCTTTGGAAAACCGGTGCGTTTGTGCGCTGGGAAGAACCCGCAAGGTTCCGCCGGAAAAACGATCCGATACGGGCAACCGCTGATCAGGCCGTTCGAAATTGGGGTCCGCTCCGATAGGTAAATTCATGCCGGGTTTGATAGGGGCACCGATGCCCGCGACGATATGGTGCGACCGGCTTCCCAGTTGCTGCGGGGTTGCGATACCGCCACCAATATGCAGATAGCCATAAATGCCTTTCAGCGCCGCCCCGATTGAGATGCGCTGGCCCGCCCGGACGGTTTGCGTTGCGTTCCACACCAACGGCTGACCATCGACTGATGCTGTCATCGGCGCCCCTGTCAGGGCAATCCTGATGTCTTGTGATGCTTCGAATGTGCCGCCAACACCGGCCATTTCAAGGGCGGCGAGTTCCGGGCCTTGCCCCAGCAATGCGGCGCCCTCGGCAAGTGCCAGACGATCAGCCGCGCCGCCTTGGGATAAGCCAAAGGCCATATATCCCGGTCTGCCGAAATCTTGCACAGAAAGCGCCGGCCCCGCCTGATGGACGATCAGCGAGCCGCTCATTTGATATATTCCCAGACAGCGCCGCCATTATCACTGCGATCACCGGCGAGAATATTGGCAAAAGCCTCTTCGTTGACTTGCGGGAACATAACCTCATCGCCCGGACGCAGCGCAAAGGGCGTTTCAGTTTCCGGGCGAAACCCTTGAAAGCCCGTCTGCGCGATGTGGCGCCAGCCGGTTGGGGTCTGGGCCGTGAACAGAACCAGCTGGCGAATTGCGACGGCCAGCGCGCAGGCCGGAATTTGTGCCGACAGGCCGGATTGGCGCGGTATATCCCAAGCCTCTGGAAGCGTTCCCAGATAGGGTTGGCCGGGTGCGAAGCCGATGGTGAGAACGCGCAATCGCTGCGATGATATCTGGCTGATCGCTTCGGATGCGGACATCTGTGCCAGCGCTGCAGCATCGGGCAATTGCGGGCCGAATGACCCACCATAGACCGTTGGAATGTGCCACAATCTGCGTTTCCGGGGCAACGAAGACGCGAACCAATCCTCACTTTCTATCAACGCTATAAGGGATTTCCTTATCGCCTCATGGCTGAGGTGGCTGGGATCAAACCTGATATAGACGGACGTAAGCGAGGTTGTCGTTTCCTCAACGCCGTCCCAAGATTCCGTGCCTAAACGTGCGCGAAATGCCAGTGCCGCCCGGTTGGCAGGTTCGCTCAGCTCATCCGAGAAAGTCACCAGGATTCCTGACAATCCGATATTCGTAAGGCGCGGAAATTCCCGGCCCGGGTCAGATTTGCTGGTTTCGGCGTTCACTTTTCAGGCTCCAGAAAGAATTGACTTGCATAATTTGCAAAACGTTGACAAATTGTCAACATAATACAAACAACGGGCCTTTTGATTGTTATTGGCCGAAACTGGGAGATGGAAGCTATGATAATGAAATATGCAGCTGCATTTGCAATTGGGCTGGCCTCTGCCACCGCAGCAATCAGCGAAACATGGGATATGCCTACGCCTTATGGCGACAGCACATTCCACACTGCAAACATTCACCAATTCGCCAAGGATCTGGCGACAGCGACGAACGGGGAACTGACGATTACTGTGCATTCCGCCGGATCGCTTTTCCCGCACGCTGAAATCAAAAACGCAATCCGCTCGCGTCAGGTGCCAATCGGTGAATTCTTTTTGTCGCGACTGTCCAACGAGGATCTGGCCTTTGGCATCGACAGCCAGCCGTTTGTGGCCACAAGTTATGAAGACGCCGAAAAACTTTGGGCAGCGCAACGCCCGGTAATCGAGGCGCTGATGGCTAAAGAAGGTCTCAAACCCCTGTTCTCGGTTCCATGGCCAGCACAGGGCCTTTACACCAATGGCGAGATTGCAAGTGTTGACGATCTTTCCGGCCTTCGGTTTCGCGCCTACAACGCGGCTTTGGAAGAGTTTGCGACTTTAGCCAAAGCGGCCCCCGTGCAGGTCGAGGCGTCTGACATCCCGCAAGCCTTTGCAACCGGTCAGGCACAGGCGATGATCACCTCGCCATCCACCGGCGCCAATTCCAAAGCATGGGATTTTGTCACGCATTACACCCAAATCGACGCATGGCTTCCCAAGAACATTGTTGTGGTGAATGCGCGGGTATTTGACGGATTGTCGCCCGACGTTCAAACCGCCGTGATGGAAGCAGCCGCAGCCGCCGAGGCGCGTGGATGGGAAATGTCCAAGGCTGAAGCCACCGCGAAAACTAAAGTAATGGCCGACAATGGGATAACCATTGTTGCCCCGTCGGACGAATTTGTATCCGGCTTGCAGGCCATTGGTGCTACGATGTTGGACAACTGGAAAGCCAACGCAAGCGACAGTGCGCTGTCGATCCTGAGCGCCTTCCAGAACTAAAAATTGGCAGGTCCACGCCGTATTGGGCGTGGGCCTGCCCACCAATTGACGGGCATCTTAGGGGGGGAATATGCGTCGTTTTCTGGACACAACCTACAAGGTCGCTGGCGCAATTGCGGCCCTTTCGATACTTGGAATTTGCTTGGTCGTTTCAGCACAGGTCATGCTGAATATATTGGCAAGATTTGGCGGACCTGACCGGTCATTCACCATTCCCTCCTACGCAGATTTCGCCGGATATTTCCTGTCGACTGCGTCTTTCCTTGCGCTCGCTTATACCCTGCGCGCTGGCGGCCATATCCGGGTAAACCTGATCGTGCAAAACCTGCCAGAGCGACCGCGCTGGCTGTTAGAGCTTGTGGCTCTGGCCTTGGGGACGGCGATGGCAGGCTATGCGACGTGGTTCGCGGGCGCTTTGCTTGGTGAAAGCTACCATTATGGCGATATGTCTACCGGGATTATCGCAATCCCACTATGGATCCCTCAACTGGCCATGGTGGCCGGTCTGGGGCTGCTAACAATCGCATTTCTGGACACGTTGATCGAGGCGTTGCGCGCCCGGGCACCTGTCCTCATCGATACAGGATCGGAGTAACCCATGTCTGATCCAATGATCTTTGGTATTCTTCTTGGCGTTCTGCTGTTCATGCTGGCCGCTGGCGTCTGGGTGGCCTTGTCGCTGCTGATCATGGCTTTTGTGGCCATTGTTGCCTTTTCAAATGCCCCCGAAGGGCTGGTGCTGGCCACCACGCTTTGGGGCCATAGCCATAGCTGGCCATTGGCCGCTTTGCCTCTGTTCATTTTGATGGGCGAGATACTGCTGCGATCCAGACTTAGCGAAGATATGTTTTCGGGCCTCGCACCTTGGCTTGGCCGGATACCGGGCAGGCTGTTGCATGTGAATATCATTGGCTGCGCGATATTCGCCGCCGTTTCCGGGTCGTCCGCCGCGACTGCTGCCACAATCGGGCGGATGTCTGTGCCGGAACTGACGCGGCGCGGGTATCCGGAAAAACTGATCCTTGGAACGCTGGCCGGGTCGGCGACCCTTGGGCTGTTAATCCCGCCGTCGATTATTCTGATCGTCTATGGCGTCGCAACAGAACAGTCGATTGCCCGCCTGTTTGTAGCAGGCGTGTTGCCGGGATTGCTGTTGGTGGGTCTGTTTGCAGCCTATGTGGGGATCAGCGCATTAAGAAACCCCTCGTCGATCCCCGACGAAACCGACCGCCCTTCATTTGCCGAGAAAATCCGGGCCTCGCGCCGGTTAATCCCCGTGATCCTGTTGATCGGTGGTGTTATCGGGTCAATCTATACCGGTGTAGCCTCGCCCACGGATGCAGCGGCGCTTGGTGTGCTGCTGGCCACATTGTTGGCGGCAAGTACCGGGAATTTCAGCCGGGCGGCGTTTATCGACGCATTGATGTCGGCCACCAAAACATCCTGCATGATTGCCTTTATCCTGCTTGGTGCCGCGTTCCTGTCTATCGCTATGGGCTTCACCGGCATTCCGCGAAATTTGGCCAACTGGATCGGCACATTCAACCTGTCACCCTATGCCTTGTTGGCTGTGCTCACCGTATTTTTTATAATTCTTGGTTGCTTCCTTGATGGGATTTCAGTTGTCGTGCTGACCACATCAATCATTCTGCCAATGGTCGAGGCCGCCGGCATTGATCCGCTCTGGTTTGGTATCTATCTGGTTCTGGTCGTCGAGATGAGTCAGATCACGCCACCTGTCGGGTTTAACCTGTTCGTCATTCAGGGGTTAACGGGCATTAATATTTTGCGCGTTGCGATGGCCGCCCTGCCGTTCTTTTTCCTGCTGCTGCTGGGTGCGTTGATAATCACTGTCTTCCCCGGGATCGTTACTTTGCTGCCAAACGCGATGGGTAACTAAAGCGAAGACGCCGCGCGGCTGGCTTGGTCATATTGGCCCGACATTGAGCGCAGGATTGCGGCGATTTTGCTTAACTCATCGCCGGAAACGCCATTTTGCGGCATGGCTTCCAACAGGCATTGCTGTCGGATGTCGCGATACCTTTCGCACAGATCGCGGCCCTTTTCGGAGGCAAGGTAAAACACCTCTTTGCCGCGCTTACGAGATGTCAAAAGATCAAGCTTTAGCAGTTTCCGTAAAGCGTAATTGATCGTATGCGTGTCTTCGATATTCAAAAGAAATGCGATATCCGTCAGCCGTTTTTCGCGATCACGATGGTTGGTGTTGTGCAAAACCAGTATTTCCAATGAACTTAGCTCCGGCATGCCAGCAGCAGCCATGCAGCGCTGCATCCACCGGCTAAATGCATTGTAAGCAATGATCATTCCAAACTCGAACTCCGAAGTTTCCCAGCCTTCGCCCTCGGCCAGATGACGAGAAGATACAATACGGCGGCGGCTTGTGTCGGTCATGGTTATTCCTTTTGAAAACCAAGTTTACGATTTACGAGCATTTTAACAATATTATGCCGATATTGCGAGACCCAATGCCAACCCTGTTTGAATCTCAACCGCAGGTAACCCCTGACTTAGGATGTCGCTCGCCTACCATGAGCGCTGAAAAAAACACGCCGTCTTTGGGTTTTATGGACGCTAAGTTCGACACGGAGATGGCTTAATAAGTTTGGGAAAATTTCTGGCGACTTAACCGACCTAATTTTCAAAGATCGACAGTGACACCGGGTAGTTTTAAGGCCGCAATCAATTCGTGCAGCTCTTTACGCGCCGCCACGTTTGAAACGTTAACCTGCCCCACAACACCAATGTCGCGCAGGTCCAGCAAGGTCAGCCCCCTAAGGAACAATTCGCGAAAAATGACGCGGTCATTCAGGCCCGGAGCGGTCCGAAAACTGATGCGCTCGGCAAGGTCAGAGATGGCTTCGCCAACTTTCTTTTTGTTGTGCATTTCCTGTGCGCCAAGACGGTTTCGCACGACCACCCAGTCAACCGGCTTAAGCCCGGCCTGCGCCCGTAGCTGCCGGGCATTCCAGACCATCTCGGAATAAATGCCGGGGCCGATGATCTTGTCGGTTTCCGCATCGACATGCGCCAGCAGGTCAAAATCCACGAAACTGTCATTTAATGGTGTGATCAGCGTGTCAGCAAGTGAATGTGCAACCTGACTAAGGCGGGTATGCGAGCCGGGGCAGTCGATTAGGATGAAATCACAGTCTTTCTCTAGGCCAGCAACGGCCATGGACAGACGGCGGTCATAGGGGTTTTCACCAGCCGCCAGCGTCGATTTGTCGACCGTCGGCAGCGGCTTGTAATCTGGGGTTGGCAAGTTAACGCCGTGCGTGTTGCAGAAAGCCAAACGGTTTTCGATGAATTTGCTAAATGTTTTTTGACGCAAGTCCAGATCAAGCGCACCCACCCGGTGCCCCATCCGTGAAAGAGCGACCGAAACATGCATTGCAATGGTGGATTTCCCCGAGCCACCTTTTTCATTTCCGACGACGATAATTTGCGCCATTCGGCCCACTCCACTGCTCAACAATTATCAACTGGCCTAAGATGACACTAAATGTTGTGATCGTTCAATTGCAAAGTGGCAAAGGATACCGCGACTTTGTTTCCAACAAGCCACTGTGACCGTTGCACAGCACTGGTGCACCATATTGGGCAGGTGGTTTGCCTAAACTTTCCTATTTTCGATGGGCATCGTCCAAATAGAGCCCTAAATACCCCGAAAATAAAAAACGCCGCCCCAATTGGGAGCGGCGTCAATTTTTCGCAGAAAAATTGTGGTCCTAAAATCCAAGACCAGCGTATTTGTTCTTAAACTTGGAAACACGACCGCCAGTGTCCAGCAAACGGGTGCCGCCACCGGTCCATGCAGGGTGCACGGTCGGGTCAACGTCCAGCGACAGAGTGTCGCCCTCGGCGCCCCAAGTGGATTTCATCTGAAAGACCGTGCCGTCAGTCATCTTGACGTTGATCGTGTGATAATCGGGATGCAGGTCAGTTTTCATGTCTCTGCTCCTTTATGCTTTGGCGCCGCTAAGCGGCTTATAGTTGGTTACTTCGGCGATACGCGCAGATTTACCACGACGTGAGCGCAAGTAATACAGCTTGGCACGGCGAACCCGGCCACGACGCACTACGGTGATGCTGTCGATGTTTTGTGAATGCAGCGGGAAAACCCGTTCAACACCTTCACCAAATGAGATTTTGCGAACCGTAAAAGAGCCAGCGATGCCCTTTCCGTTCTTGCGGGCGATACAGACGCCTTCATAGTTCTGAACACGGCTGCGCGTGCCTTCGGTCACTTTATAACCAACGCGGATGGTGTCACCCGCCTTGAAATCTGGAAGTTCATTGCCAAGCGCAGCGATCTGCTCGGCTTCCAGCTGTGCGATAATATCCATCGCGATTACTCCTATATGCTCACGGTTTTTCCCGCGAAGATTTGCGCGATCCAGAGAGCTCTTGGTCTTCACCCGGGTCCCTACCGTATTTCGCACAGTAAGCCCGCCAGAGGTCAGGTCGT
>JAHRVC010000006.1 GCA_019090885.1 Marinosulfonomonas sp. | reverse complement strand
CGGCTGATATCGATCTGGAAAAGGCGCTTATGCTATTGGCCCTGCCCCGCGAAATCGGCCCCCACCCCGATGACGGTGTGGTGGTCGAGGCCGGTATCGGACGCTATGGCCCGTTTGTGAAACATGATCGCCTTTATGCGAACCTGCCCGATGTGGAAGAGGTTTTTACCGTCGGCATGAACCGCGCGGTAGAGGTTTTGGCGCAAAAGCTGGCCACACGCGGCGGCGGGCGTGCTGCTGCAAAGCCGTTGGTAGAGCTGGGCGAACACCCTGAAAAGGGCGGCGTGATGAACGTGATGGACGGGCGCTATGGGCCATACATCAAATGGGAAAAGGTCAACGCGACTTTGCCCAATGGGACTGAGCCTGCGGATGTGACTGTGGCTATGGCTGTTGAATTGGTTGATGCTAAGGCGGCCAAAAAAGGCGGGCGAAAGAAAGCAGCGCCCAAAAAGAAGAAAGCCGCGCCAAAGAAAAAACCGGCAGCAAAGAAGACCGCTAAGAAACCCGCCGCCAAAAAATGATGTGACCGATTGCCGGTGTCGCGGGGCTTGCCTGCGACGCGGCATTCGATTGACATTGGCGGTGCCTTTGCACAAACAAGACCCTCATTCGTTTCGGGGGAGTTTTCCATGAAAAAAGTATTCGGCTCGGCGTCAGAGGCACTTAACGGCCTGTTACACGACGGGATGTTCATCGCGGCGGGCGGCTTTGGCCTGTGCGGCATTCCCGAATTATTGTTGCAGGCCATCAAAGACGACGGCGCCAAGGATCTGACATTCGCATCCAACAATGCCGGCGTTGATGATTTTGGCATCGGCATCCTTTTGCAGACCAAACAGGTCAAGAAAATGATTTCGTCCTATGTGGGCGAGAACGCCGAGTTTATGCGACAATATCTGTCGGGTGAGCTGGAGCTGGAATTTAACCCACAAGGCACATTGGCTGAACGGATGCGCGCCGGTGGTGCGGGTATTCCCGGGTTTTACACCAAGACCGGCGTGGGAACCGTTATTGCCGATGGCAAGGAACACAAGGATTTTGACGGCGAAACCTATATCATGGAAACCGGTATCGTGGCTGATCTGGCGATTGTAAAAGCATGGAAAGCTGATGAAACCGGCAATCTGGTATTCCGCAAAACATCGCGTAATTTCAACCCGCCGGTTGCGACTTGTGGCAGGGTCTGCGTGGCCGAGGTCGAGGAAATTGTGCCAACCGGCAGCCTTGATCCTGACCTGATCCACCTGCCCGGCATTTACGTGCATCGGATCGTTCAGGGCGAACATGAAAACCGCATCGAACAACGCACAACGCGCAAAGCTTGAAGGAGGCCGAATAAATGTGGGATCGCAATCAAATGGCCGCACGGGCGGCAAAAGAACTAGAAGACGGAATGTATGTGAACCTTGGCATCGGTATCCCGACGCTGGTCAGCAATTACATACCGGAAGGCGTTGACGTGACGCTGCAGTCAGAAAACGGCATGCTTGGCATGGGACCGTTCCCGGTTGAGGGTGAAGAAGACGCAGATTTGATCAACGCAGGCAAACAGACGATCACTGAAATGGACCGCACGTCCTATTTTGACAGCGCGATGTCGTTTGGCATGATCCGGGGCGGCAAGATCGCGATGGCAATATTGGGCGCGATGGAAGTGGCTGAAAACGGCGATCTGGCGAACTGGATGATTCCCGGCAAGCTGGTCAAAGGCATGGGCGGTGCGATGGATCTGGTCGCCGGTGTTGGCCGGGTGGTTGTGGTGATGGATCACACCAACAAACATGGCGACAGCAAGATTTTGAAGGCCTGCACCCTGCCGCTGACCGGCAAGGGCGTGGTTGACCGGATCATCACAAATCTGGGCGTGCTCGATGTGACCCACAAGGGGCTGCATATTGTCGAACTGGCCGATGGCGTCAGACGCGAAGACATGATCGCCGCCACCGAGGCAACATTGGTCTGATCCACGCGCAAGTTTAGTTGGCACAAGGGGTAGCCAATTTGGCTGCCCTTTTTACGTACTGTTTGCGTCCGAAAACGAACAATTGGCTTCATATTCTTGCCCTAATCGACAATTATTCCGTCGTGTAAATGATAATGAGCAGCACAGAGCGAAAACAGAACATCCCGGCCCGCACGCGTATTCCGCTGCGTTGGCGCGATAATGCTGTGCTGATTGCTCTGATCGCCTTTGTCGTCTTTGGCCTTATTGGGCTGGCCGCCGCGACGGGTTGGCAAGAAACTTTGGCGCAGATATCCAAATTGAATTGGGTGCAGATGCTGGGACTGTTGGCGCTAAGTCTGGTAAATTACGGGCTTCGCGCTATTCGCTGGCATATATTTTCGCGCCGTCTGGGCCTGAACCTTAGCTTTAAACAAAACGGCCGTCACTTTTTTGGTGGGCTGGCAATGGTGGTAACGCCGGGACGTCTGGGTGAATTAATCCGGATGCGGTGGCTGGCGCGCGAAACTGGTTGGTCGTTTGCAAAAACAGCGCCGTTGTTACTGGTTGACCGAGCGTCCGACCTGGCCGCGATGGCCCTTATTCTTGCGGTCACATTAAGCCTTTCAACATCCGAAATCACTGGCGCGGCACCCATGGCGGTGCTGGCGCTTGGCGCGGCGCTTGTCGCCACACGGCCACGGCTATTAGCGGGCGCGGCAGGTATTGGGTATGCTATACTGGGGCGGGGCAAACGCCTGTTTGCCCGCATTCGCACCGCCGCCCGTTCGCTAAGCTGTTTTTCGGACTTTACGACCGTGACAGTATCAACCCTGATCGGGGTGGTCGGTTGGCTGGCCGAGGCGGCTGCCTTTTATCTGTTGCTTAAATGGCTGGGTGCCGACATCGGATTTGCCACCGCTGGTGCGATCTTTATTTTCTCGACCCTAGCGGGGGGCCTGACGGGTGCGCCCGGCGGGATCGGCGGTGCTGAGGCGGTTATGATCGCCTTACTTTCGCTCGAGGGCCTGGGGCTGGAAGTCAGCCTGCCAGCGACCGCAATTATTCGCTTAACAACCTTATGGTTCGCAATTGCAATCGGTGTATTTGTATTCCCGATTGCCGAACGCCATTCAAAGATGGAACAAAATGCTCTGGAAGAAATCTAAATATTCGGGTTGGGGCCGTGCTCTGACTGCAAATGCTGATCTGGCAAGGCCCGAACGCCTGTCGGCCCTAAAGGCATTGACGAACGACGCGGCCCAGCCCGCGATTGGCCACTGCCGTTCTTACGGCGATGCCGCGCTAAACGATGGTGGGCGCGCCGTTGATATGACCCGGCTTGACCGGATCATCGGGTTTGATGCTGAAACCGGCATCGTAAACGTGCAGGCGGGTGTGCAGATCGGTGATCTGGGCACGACTTTTGCACCGCGTGGATGGATTGCCCCGGTAATGCCCGGCACTGGCTTTGCCACCGTTGGCGGCTGCATAGCCAATGACGTGCACGGCAAAAATCACCACCACGTCGGGTCGTTCGGCCAACATGTGACCGAGATGGCCCTGATCCAGAATGGCAAAGTTAAAACGGTTACGCCTGATAAAACCCCAGATCTTTTCAAGGCAACGATTGGCGGGCTTGGCCAAACCGGTATTATCGCCAGCGCCAAAATCCAGCTGATGCCCTGCAAGGGCGACATGATGGTGCTAACCGAACGCCGAGTCGATGGCTGGGACGAATTCCTGACGCTTCTGGATGATGCAACATCCGACTATACCGTCGGCTGGATTGACGCCACCGCCAAAGGCGAGGCCCTTGGTCGCGGTATTCTGGAAGAAGGCGAGATCACATCCGGCGTATCCCCCACCAATGGGAAATCCAAAGATGTTCCGTTCAACGCGCCCCACTGGGCCTTGTCACGCCCAATCGTGCGGCTATTCAATGAGCTTTACTTCCGCCGGGTTCCTTCCAGCGGGCGCACCAGCGTCAAACCAATCACAGCGCCGTTCTTTCCACTTGATAAAGTCCACAACTGGAACCGGCTTTATGGCAAGCGCGGGTTTCATCAGTTTCAGTGTGTTGTGCCGATAGACCAGGCCCCTGCCCTGCGTGACATGCTGGAACGGATTGCAATGTCGGGCCTCGCCTCACCGTTAGCGGTGCTCAAACGTATGGGTGCCGGGCGCGCCGGTTATTTGTCGTTTCCGATGGAAGGCTACACGCTGGCCGTCGATTTCCCAAATCGCCCGGACGCCGTCGCGCTGATCGGACGATTGGAAAAAATGACCGCGGACGCAGGCGGGCGAATTTACTTTGCCAAGGATGCGTTATGCTCGTCCGAGCGGATCGCGCAGATGTATCCCGAATTGGAAAAATGGCAAAAGGCGACAGCCAAAGCCGACCCTGAAAATGCTTTGGCCACCGACCTTGTGCGCCGCCTGAAACTAAGGACACCGACATGAACGAAACTTGGATCATTCTTGGGGCCACATCCTCGATCGCCAAAGCGTTCGCACGCGAAGTTGCCACACGCGGTGACGCGGTCTTTTTGGCCGGGCGCGACATGGACGACCTGAAAGAAACAGCGAATGATTGTGGGTTGCGCGGTGCGCGCCACGCCGAGGCAGTCGCATTTGACGCGCGCGATCCGGGCAATTACGCCAAAATCATCGCGCGCCTGACTAAAGAAGAAGGCCAGATTAACGCGGCCGTCTTTGTCGGCTCGATGCCTGATCAAAGTGAAATTGACGCCGACCCGAACCTGATTGCAGGCACCGTAACCGACAGTTTCACCGGCCCTGCACATTTTTTGCAGTTGCTCGCGCCACTTCTGGAAGAACGCGGCTGCGGCACCATTGTTGGCACCGGATCAGTCGCCGGAGATCGCGGACGGCTGGGAAACTACGTCTATGGCGCGGCCAAGGCGGGCTTTCACACTTATCTGTCGGGCCTGCGCAACCGGCTGGGGCGCGCAGGCGTTCATGTGCTGACGGTGAAACCCGGCATGGTGGATACGGCAATGACATGGGGGCTGGATGGGCTGGTGTTGGTCGTCGGGCCGGAAAAGGTGGCGAGTGACATTCTGAAGGCTGTGAAAAAGAAGCGGAACACCGTCTATTCACCATTCCCTTGGCGTTACATCATGCTGATTATCCGCTGTATTCCCGAGCCGATTTTCAAGAAACTGTCGATCTGACGACAGATGCTAAAAGCCCTGCCACAACCCGGCAGCATAGAACATCATCGACAAGGTTATCAGCAACAGGCCGATGCCGCGTTTGTCGCGTAGAGCAAAGACAATCGGATCATAATCCTGTTTGCCGAAATATCCCAACCGGATCATCCGGATCAGCCACATAGCAATCGGGATCATAGCGGCCCACAGCAGCCAGCGCGTTGGATACAATTCAATCGCCTGCTCGGACATGGTATAGAGGAAAAAAGTCACCAACGCCCCGGCAAAGCCGATCCATGCCACATTCAAAAGATCGCCCCTATCCGCTCGTCCATAGCCACGACCGGGCAAGCGTTCGTCATTATTGGCCAACGTCAGTTCTGTCAGTCGTTTTACGCAGCCCAGCGTGATGAAGATCGGAAAGATGAATACCAGCATGAAACCTGACACCTCGACCTGCCCCGCCGCGGCACCTGCGACGACCCGAAGGGTGTAAAGTGCCGCCAAGATCGCGATATCGACCCAGCGCACCCGTTTCAGGCGCAGTGAATAGGCCAATGACAGCACCATATACCCTGCAACGACCAGAAAGAACGGCAGCCCCAGAAAACTGCCCAGCCCAAGTGCAACAATCCCCAATAGACCGCACAGCAGCATTCCAATGCCAATCGGCACTGCCCCGCTGGCAAATGGGCGACGACATTTGGTGGCGTGTAGGCGGTCGGCCTCCAGATCCAGCAGATCGTTCACTATATATATACAGGACGCTGCGAACGAGAACGCGATCATCCCCAAAAGAACCAGCGCCAGCGTTGCGGCAGTAAAATCATGCGCCGCCAGCATCGGCAGAATTAAAAGCACGTTCTTGACCCATTGATGCGGGCGCATTGCCTTGAGCGCGTCAGAAAATGCCCATCCGCCGGGAAATTTGATGACAGGCTTACCATCGGCAGCAAGCGAACGTTCGGCCCGCCCGACATCACCGACAATCAACGCATTCTTACTAACGTCCCAAATGGCAAGATCTGTATTTTCGTTGCCGGCATAATCAAAGCCACCCGCACCGTATGCATCCGTCAGAGCGCGGGCCTTGGCCCCGCCTTTAAGGTTATTATCCCCGTCCGAAGCAAATACCTGCTCTGACAGGCCATGATCGCGCGCCAGAGCGCTAACGAGTTGCTCATCGGACGCAGATGCCAAAACGACCTTGCGCCCGGATGCCATCGCTTCGTCGGCGTGCGCCTTGATCTCGGGGTGCACCGGCAAAAGATCGGTGCGCAGATTGGCAATCTCGGCCAATTCGCGCTTCAGGACTGCCGGATTGGTGAAATGACGCAGGCTTATAGACAACACGCGCAGCGGATCTTTACCCATCCCGCCCCAGAAACATTCCAACAGCATGTCGGTTTTTAGAAACGTGCCGTCGACATCCAGAACAAGGGTAGGGTTTTCATTCGCCATTGCGAGCCTCTTTGATTGCAAACACACAACCGTCTGAAACCAGCTGTGGGGGCGTCATACACAGACCTTTGGCGACATTCCATGCTGCAAGAACTTTTGGAATATAGGCGCGCGTTTCGGCGTAGGGTGGCACCCCTTCATTGCGTCGTACCGCGTTTTCGCCGGCATTATACGCCGCAAGAACCATCACGGCATCGTTGTCGAACTCTTTCATCAGCCAGTCGAGATAGGCCACACCGCCTTTGATATTCTGATCCGGGTCGGTGGTATCGGTCACCCCGAACCTTTCGGCCGTTGCGGGTATCAGCTGCATCAGCCCAGACGCCCCTGCTGAGCTAACCGCATCCGTCCGGCCACTGGATTCAATACCAATAACTGCCAGCACGAACGCCGGGGATACCCGCGTCCCGATAGTCGCCTTCAAAATACTGATACCGAACTGGCCCACTATGTTCTGCAAGTCCTGCAATCGGGGCGCTGCAACGATCTGCCCGTCCGGGTTGTTTCTTAAATGGTTAACCGCGTCTTCGAGGCGACGTGAGTTTGGCGCCAAAAGATTGGGCGAGATCACAGACCAATACCATCCAAAGGGATCGCCCTTATGGGGCGCCGTTTGTGGCTGCGTGGGAATTGACACTGGGACCGGCGCTGGTACCCGCAGATACTCTGCCTGCTCCTCGGGATCTATCTGCACGGTAATTCGTCTGCCAGATCCAGGGCTTGGGACACCTATACGCTTAAAGGTGAAATCCCTGACGGCAGGCTTTTCTTGCGCCCCAACCGCCGCCGCCGTGGCAAGGAATACGGTGCCTATTACAATTAGAATAATCGGCTTCATGCGGTTTCGCTCTGCCTCGGTGTTCTTTGGTGCGCATTATTTACAAATAATTGCAGGTAAATCCAGTTATCTGTTCTCAATTTAGAAAAAATCCGACCAATACCGCCGGACTGTGCCGGATAAGTAAAAAGCCAAAGTGTGCTGAATATTATTTTAATGTTTGTTTTCCTTAGGTTACCAAATTTTTTAATGTTTTCTTCAGTCTCTACAAAATTGTCAGATGTGCGCCCAAGTCTCGCCCCAATCGAATAGCTTTATAGGGGCATACCAAGTCAGTGATTGGGCCACAAAATTCGGTCTGGTTGGAATTGGCGAGGTTAACTTGAAAGCAACGAACGTTCGGAAGGATTTAATTAACTGTTCAAATTTTTCGCAAAATCTTGTGCGACGAAAATGAAGCAGTAACCCATGGGTCTTTTTGACCGTAACAATCGTTGGCCTCGGCATTAGCTGCACTGGCACTTTTCCCAGCAGTGAAACCAACTTGGCAAATACCACCGGTTTGATCCTGTCGGCTCAGACTTCAAATAACCCCAAGAGCGCATTGCTCATAATTTAATATAATCGGAGAATATCAAATGCTTAACTTTATCAAAAACTTCAAGAACGACGAAGACGGCGCAGTAACAGTTGACTGGGTTGTTCTGACCGCAGCCATCGTTGGCCTCGGCATTGCAGTTCTGGCATCCGTTTCTAGCGGAACAACAGATCTGGCTGGCAAGATCAGCTCGAACCTGATGTCACAGTCGGTCGGCGGATAATTCGCAACGACCTAAAAGATTGGCCGCGCCCGTTAAAACGGCGCGGCCTTTTTTTTGGCCTATACTCTTTTAGGTGCAAATTTTGGGACAATCCTAATTGGATGGACAGACCGTTCGCAAATGGGTTCCGAAATTCACTGTATGGTCACATTTTCGCCGCGCCATAGCGCAGAGTCCGAGCGAGAATTCTTGCGAAGCCGTTCGCTTATTCTGGCGGATGCCAGCTCACACGAGGAAAGTTTATGTTTTTGACTATTAAACGGTTTGCACAAAATGATGACGGTGCCGTCACTGTTGACTGGGTCGTTTTGACAGCGGCCATTGTTGGACTGGCTATCGCAATAATTGGCACTGTATCAAAGGGTGCCTTAGATCAATCTGCGGGAATCGGTGCAAATATTGCCGCCAAAACGTCATTGGTCCCCTGATAGATTCTGCATTAAATTCGCTCTGATTGGCATTTCCGAGGAAACTGGGCGTTTTCTTTTCGGAAACAATCTTTGCCCCATGTTTTGCCTCAATCACATGTCACAACGACACCAGATATTACATTGGCTGGGTGATGCGTATGATACGCGATGTGCTGCCAAGAATTGAGAGGGCAAAAAAATGCGGCTAATTTTCGGACTTGTTTTAGTATTGGGCATGGCACTTGCGGGTTTCGCAGTCTACATGGCCAAAGATTATATCAGCGACTATCAGGCTGAACTGGCTGCCGAGCGCGCAGCGCGCCAGCAAATGGTCGAAACCATTGAAGTTTATGTTTCCCAAAAACCCCTTCGCTATGGCGAGAAACTAAACCCAGAGGACGTGCGAACTGTCCGTTGGCCAGTCGACGCGCTTCCTGAAGGAATTTTCAAGACTGATCTGGAATTGTTCCCAAAGGGAACTGAAGTCTTGCGTACCGTCATTCGGGCCATGGAAAAAGACGAGGCGATTCTAGCCGTCAAAGTCACGGGTCCAGGTGAAGACGCCGGTGTCTCATCCCGCCTTGCAAAAGGCATGCGTGCTTTTGCAATTCGGGTTGATGTATCGTCCGGTGTTTCGGGGTTTTTGCGCCCCGGCGACCGTGTCGATATCTATTGGACGGGCCAAGCGCTTAATTCAAATGGCGATCGGCGTGGCAATTTGACAAAGTTGATTCAGACGACCGTCAGATTGCTGGCGATTGACCAAACGGCCGACGGCGAACGGAACAACCCTTCAATTGCGCGCACAGTTACAGTAGAGGCCACGCCTTTGCAGGTCGCGTCCCTTGCACAAGCTCAGGCAACCGGACAATTATCACTGGCGCTTGTCGGAGCGGAAGATGACGAAATCATCGGGGCAGTAGAAGTTGACCGCAATGCCCTGCTAGGTGTTGAGGAACGCCAAGTCGTCGCTGTGGAAGCCGCTAAGGTCTGCTCGGTGCGAACAAGGCGTGGGGCCGAGATCATCGACACCCAGATCGAGTGCAAGGAATAAATGATTTGCGAACGGCGGGCTACATTTGGCCCGCCGTTCCCAACTTGCGCAATATCTGGTGTCAGTGTTGCGACTTATCCACATAAACAAAGCAACCCAAACGATTGATTCTTGCTATTAAAAGAAGATTGAATCATGTTGGCTTCCAAACGGGCGATTTAAATGACCCGTAACGAGGCGTGATCGGAGAGGCAGGTCACATGAAAATTGATAGATTCTTGAAAGCCACACTACTGGGCTTTACTTTAACGCTTTCAACAGCACCGACAGGTTCTGCTGAAACACTCAAAATAATGCAAGGACAGGCGTCCAGCGCGCTGAGCGTGGCGATGAACCGCGCTGTGGTGGTGGAGGCAGACAAACCTTTCGCAGAGGTTTCCATCGCCAATCCGGCAATTGCAGACATTTCGACATTATCCGAACGTAACTTATACGTTCTTGGGAAAGCACCGGGGCGCACCACGCTTACACTGCTTGGGCCCGACGGTAATCTGATTACGAATGTCGAAATCCATGTGACCCCTGATATTGCCGAGTTCAAAGAGCGTCTGCGCCAGATCCTGCCAAATGAGCGGATCGAAGTGCGCACCGCTAATGATGGCATCGTCCTTTCGGGTGTGGTTTCCAGCATCCAGCGCCTGGATCGCGCTTTGGATCTGGCCAACAGATATGCACCTGACCGGGTTTCCAACCTGATGATGGTTGGCGGCACACAGCAGGTGATGCTTAAGGTCCGGTTCGCTGAAATGGCCCGTTCTGTTAGTAAATCGCTTTCATCTAATATCGGCATCGGAGCCTCTGGCGGAAGCAGTTTCGCCGGCGCAGGCACTGGATCCTTTGTTGGTGTAGATCACCTCAATTCACTTGTATCCGGGCTTGGCGCATTGATCCCAGTCTCTGACGGTGGGGTTGAGGGCCATATTGGTGCAAGCACTACAATTGGCAACATGACACTTGCAATCGCAATTGAAGCCCTTGAAAATAAGGGGTTAATTCGAACACTGTCAGAACCAAACCTGACTGCACTTTCTGGCCAACAAGCCTCTTTCCTAGCTGGCGGAGAATATCCGATACCGGTTGTGGACGAAGACGGTGGTATCTTTGTTGACTACAAACCATTCGGTGTAGAACTGAAATTCACCCCCCGTGTTGTGGGTGATGACGTTATCAACTTGGAATTGACAGCAGCCGTGTCGGGCATCGACGCGTCCGCCAGCATTAGCAACGGTGGCTTTACGATTAATGCCTTTAGGCGCCGGGAAACATCAACTACGGTTGAAATGCGAGATGGCGAAAGTTTTGCAATCGCAGGCCTGTTGCAGGACGATTTCCAGGATTCAATCGGCCAGGTACCCTGGCTCGGTGATATCCCGGTATTGGGCGCATTGTTTCGCAGCACAGACTACGAACGCAACCAATCAGAATTGGTAATCATTATTACACCGCATCTGGTCACACCGACCCGCGGCGAAGCGCTTGCGTTACCGACCGACCGTATCCGACCGCCAACCGAAGCTGGACTGTTTTTGTTCGGCAGAACGGCCGGGTCCAACCGCCCGACCTCCGGCGCTGCCGGAGAAGTTGCAAAACAGGACTTTAGCGGGTCCTACGGATATGTAATGGAGTGATGGACATGGCGGGGCATAAAACAAAGATACTGGCAGCAGTTAGCGTTTTAACACTGGCAGCCTGTGAAAACCGCGATTTTTTCGCCGATGGCGAATTGTTCGACAGTTGGAACCAGGAAGCGGGCTCGTTTATTGACGAGGGCTATTTTGGCAACCCGACGATGAACAATACGCTTATTCATTCTGGCGACAGACGTTATGTCGTCAATTTGAACAATCGATTTGCAAGCGAAGTGCCGCCGATGGTCAATTTTGCCTTCGACAGCACGGTTCTGGATGAAACATCCATGGCCTCTCTTCGCAAGCAAGCGGACTGGATAAAACAGTTCCCCGAAATTCGTTTCCGGGTATTTGGTCACACCGATCTGGTTGGCTCGCCTGCTTACAATAAACGTCTTGGTTTAAGACGTGCCCGACGGGTTGTTTCCTATCTGGCAAGCCAGGGTGTCAATCGTTCACGGCTGGAAGCTATGGTTTCCTTTGGGGAAACCCAGCCTTTGATCGTCACGCAGGATCGCGAACGGAAAAATCGGCGTACAATCACCGAAGTATCTGGATTTGTTGAAAACAATTCAGCGCTACTGAACGGAAAATACGCAGACGTGATCTTTCGTGAATATGTGACAAGTGCCACTCCCGTCCCTATTACACCAACAGAAACTGAAACCGGCGAATAACAATCCGCCGGAGATCCGGCCATTGTCCTAAAAAGCCGAATAATTACGGTTTTTTGGCCCCAATGTTGCCAAGATTATCCCGCATCTTCCAAATCAGGAGCCTAGTGCAATTTAAATTGCACGAAGCCCTGCGGTGGGGCCCCTGACAATTGGGTCCATTTTATGCCGCTTGTAAATGTATTTGGAAGGACGAACGGCAATGTCGAGCAACGCAGCATTGCAGCCGGAACCAGCACCAATCGTGGCATGCACGGTATCTCGGGATGTACAGAACTTCGAGCTTTTGATCGAAGATATGGAAACGGAACTTGGCGAAAGCTGGGGCGACCTATCCTTTGAAGACGCCAAGTTGTTTTTCGGACAACCTGACGCCAGGAGCCTTGAATTCGCGGCAATCGCGATGGACGAGGAAGATGAAGACAAGTTAGCGATCATCGCTGATCTCATCAAACTTGCCAACGCAAACGGCATCAAAGTTATCGTCATTGCCGCCGAGGTTAGCCCGATTGCTTTGCACCAGTTGCTAAAGCTGGGCGCCGAAGAATTTGTCCCCTACCCGCTTCCCGATGGTGCTTTGCACGATGCAATCGAACGCATCCGAGCGCCCGAGCCCGTTCTTGCGAACACAAGTGCCACATCAGAACATGGCGCAACGGGTGACCACAACGGTGTTGTATTGGCCGTTCACGGGCTTGCCGGTGGTGTTGGCGCAACAACATTTGCAATCAACATGGCCTGGGAACTAGCAAATATTGATAAGGAAAATCCGCCCCGGGTCTGCATTCTGGACCTTGATCTACAAAACGGATCGGTCGCGACCTATCTGGACCTTCCGCGGCGTGAATCCGTATATGAAATGCTCTCGGACACAGAGAGTATGGACAAAGACGCCTTTATGGCGGCCCTGATTCAATACGAAGAAAAACTGTTTGTTTTGACCGCCCCGTCGGAAATGTTACCGCTGGATATCATCACATCCGAAGACGTTCAGCGCATTGTTGACGCGGCCAAGGCCAATTTCGACTATGTCATTATCGACATGCCCTCGACGGTTGTTCAGTGGACAGAAGTCGTTTTGCATACAGCACATGTCTATTTTGCGCCGCTGGAACTGGATATGCGTTCGGCACAAAACGCGTTGCGGTTGATCCGCGCGTTGAAATCAGAAGAGCTGCCCTTTGAAAAACTGCGCTATGTATTGAACCGTGCGCCGAAGTTTACTGACATGTCGGGGAAAGCCCGCGTGAAACGGCTGGCCGAAAGCCTGGATATTGTCGTTGAAGTCTTAATGCCGGACGGCGGGAAACCTGTCGTTGACGCTGGCGACAACGGAATTCCACTGGCCCAAAGTGCTGCGAAAAGCCCGCTACGTAAAGAAATTCTGAAGCTGGCGAATTCCGTCCATGAACTTAATCAATCCGTCGCTGAAGGCGGCTGAATCAGACGAGGTTACTAATGTTTTCCCGATACAAAAAACCTGATGATGCCGGACCAAAACTGGTAGAAGTCGCCAAGACTGAAGAGGCGGAAACCCAAAAATCTGCGGGTGCTGCCAAAACACAAAACCAGCGTAAAGCACCGCCCAAAAAACCGGTGACCATTGTCCCGATGATGGACAAGGAGAAAAAGCGCAAGGCTCGGTTGAGTGAAATCAAGGTCGAATTGCACAAACGATTGCTCGACGACCTTAATCTTTCGGCACTGGAAACCGCCAGCGAAAGTGACTTGCGGGCAGAAATTTCTGCCATTGCCGGCGAAGCGCTGGAGGAGCTGTCTGTTGTTCTGAACCGTGATGAACGTGCGACTCTGAATCAAGATTTGTATGATGAAGTCACCGGGTTGGGCCCGCTTGAACCGCTTTTGAAAGATGACTCGATCAACGATATTCTGGTCAACGGTCCACAACAGGTGTTTGTAGAACGCTCAGGCAAGTTGGAACTGACCGACACGACATTCAAAGATGAACGGCATTTATTGCGGATTATCGACAAGATCGTATCCGCAGTTGGACGACGCGTCGACGAATCCAACCCATATGTTGACGCCCGTTTAGAAGATGGATCCCGTTTCAACGCAATGGTCCCACCGATTGCGGTCGACGGATCACTGGTGTCCATTCGGAAATTCAAAAAAGAAAAACTGGCAGTTGATGATCTGGTGACTTTCGGTGCTTTCACCGAAGAAATGGCCGCCTACCTTCAGGCCGCAGTTTCGACCCGACTGAATGTCATTGTCTCGGGCGGTACAGGTTCTGGTAAAACCACCACTTTGAACGCGCTGTCATCGTTTATCGACGACGACGAACGCATCCTGACGATCGAGGATACGGCGGAACTTCAGCTGCAACAGACCCATGTTGGACGGATGGAAAGCCGCCCGCCAAACGTCGAAGGCAAGGGCGCTGTTTCGCAGCGGGATTGTCTGAAAAACGCACTGCGGATGCGACCTGATCGAATAATCGTGGGTGAAACGCGTGGCGAAGAAGTTATCGACATGCTGCAGGCGATGAACACCGGCCACGATGGTTCGATGACCACTATCCACGCCAACTCGGCGCGTGATGCTGTGTCTCGTTTGGAAAACATGATCGCTATGGCGGGTATAGAAATGCCGCTGAAAGCCGTGCGTTCGCAGATTGCATCAGCCGTTAACCTGATTGTGCAGGCCTCGCGCCTACAAGATGGTTCGCGTCGGATGACCTCGATCACTGAGATTACCGGCATGGAGGGCGATGTGATCTCGATGCAGGAAGTTTTCCGGTATCAGCGCGTTGGTCTGACGCCCGACAACAAAATTATTGGCCACTTCACAGCCACCGGCGTTCGCAGCCACTTCTCGGAACGCTTCCGGATGTGGGGATATGATCTGCCAGCATCGATCTTTGAACCTTTTGAGGGGTAGAAACTGACATGGTTATCAGTGCAGAACCGCTAATCTATGGCCTAATCTTTATTGCCGTATTGGTGCTCGTTGAAGGCATCTACCTAACCGTTTTCGGCAAGTCGATCAGCCTAAACAACCGGATCAACCGCCGCCTCGAATTGCTTGAAAAAGGCGTCGGTCGCGAGCAGGTTTTGGAACAACTCCGCAAGGAGATGGGCCAGCATATGAAATCCCGGTCGATTCCAATTTATTCGATCCTTGCTAACAAAGCCCAAAAAGCAAACATCGCCTTCACCCCACCCCAGTTGATAATGCTGATGGGTGTATTGGGGGTCGTCGCATTTGTTGGTTTGACCTTTGGCACCAGTACCAGCCTGGCAATCCGAGTTGCATTGTCCTTTATGATGGGTATCGGTGGCGTGTTTGTGTGGGTAAACAATAAGGCAAAGAAACGCCTTGCATTGCTTGCCGAACAACTGCCCGACGCCGTCGAATTGATGGTGCGTTCGTTGCGAGTCGGCCATCCATTTTCGTCAGCTCTTTCAATCGTGTCCAACGAAGTTCCTGACCCTCTGGCATCTGAAATGGGTATAATTTCGGACGAGTCCGCTTATGGTCGAGATGTCGGCGAAGCATTAAAAAGCATGGCCGAACGGCTTGAAATGCAAGATATGCGTTTTTTGGCCGTTGCTGTAACGATCCAACAGACATCGGGCGGCAACCTGGCCGAGATCCTAGACGGTCTAGCAAAAGTCATCCGGTCACGTTTCAGATTGTTTCGCCGTGTTCGCGCAATCACTGCCGAAGCAAAATGGTCCGGCATGTTCCTTTCGCTGTTTCCCCTGGGCGCGCTGGTCGCGATCAACGTCATTCAACCGAATTATTATGACGACGTAATAGAAACTGAATATTTCATACCGGCCTGTCTGGTTGTTGCTGCATTTTTGGTAGTCAACATATTCGTCATGCGCGCGCTCGTGAATATTAAGGTGTAAGCAAATGGAATTTATTTCTTCACTACAGCAAATGCTGACGGATCAACTTGGTCCTTTTGGTCCGATTCTGGCCGTCGGCATACTGGGCCTGTTCCTAGTGCTTTTGACTGTACCTATACTGATGCACAAGAAAGCCGACCCTCTGGATAGGCTGAAAGGTGCGTCGCGCAACACAGCGGAACCGGCCGAAAAAACGCAGAAATTGCGCACTGCATCAAACAAGGACAAACTTGAAAAATATTCAAGTTTTCTTGAACCTCAGGATGAAGAAGAATATTCAGCCGTCCGCCTAAAACTAATACAAGCCGGATATCGTTCAAAAACGGCCGTGCGCACATACCACTTCTTACAGTTCGCCCTTGGCGCGATCATGCTGTTCATCGGTATCATTTATACACTTTTGCAATCTTCGACTGCTGACCCGACAACGCAATCTATGATGATGTCCATCCTTGGGCCGGGTGTCGTCGGATATATGGGGCCAAAATACTGGGTGACCAAACGCCAGCAGAAGCGACAAGAAGAGATTGTGAACGGATTTCCCGACGCTTTGGACATGATGCTGGTCTGTGTCGAAGCCGGACAATCACTTGACCAGTCAATCGTACGGGTCAGCCGTGAGATCCGCGCTGGTTTTCCTGCGCTGGCAGACGAATTTGAAACTGTGGCCTACGAAATGAAAGCGGGTAAAGATCGCATTACAGTTTTGCGTGACATGTCTGAGCGCGCAGGTGTTCCGGACGTATCCAGCTTTGTGACCGTTTTGATCCAATCGGCCAGTTTTGGTACGTCAGTAGCTGATGCTTTGCGCGTCTATGCTTCAGAAATGCGTGATAAACGCGTCATGCGTGCAGAAGAAAAAGCAAACACCTTGCCTACCAAGATGACACTTGCCACTATGATGCTCACTTTGCCACCGCTTTTGATCATTCTGATCGGACCGTCGATATATGAAATCGCTAAGACACTAGGTAGCGCCAACTTCTGAGCACATGAGAACAAAATGGGTGGGAATATTATTGGCCTTTGGGCTGATGGCTGCTTGCGATCACGCAGGCGGCTTTCGCCCGTCCAAAGACAGCCCTTTCGCACCAACCGGTGTAAAACGGAGCGAAGATTTTGTTGACGGGCTGCTCGTTGGTCACAGGCTCATGCAAGCAGGCCAATTTGAACTGGCTTTAAAGGCTTATCTGCGCGCTGCGGGCGAACAAGGCATGAATACGGATGTGCTTTCCGCACTTGGTTCGGTCAATCTAAGGTTAGGACGGCTTGGGCAAGCAGAAAAACTGCTTCGACAGGCCGTGGCAAGCGACGAGACTTTCGCGCCTGCTTGGAATAATCTGGGCGTCGTATTGATGGAACAGGGCAATATTGGCGAAGCACAGCGTGTTTTCCGCACTGCATTTGCACTGGACAGTGGCGAAAGTGCCGAAATCCGTGAAAATCTGCGCCTTGCTATCGAAAAACTTGAAAAACCCGCGTATCTTGAGGACGATAATAATACGTTCGCATTGGTGCGGCGGGGGCGCGGTAAATATCTGCTCTTGTCTAAACCGTAAAAACAAGCGGACATTTAATTGAGCAGCAGAGGACGCAAAAATGCGCCATCCAATAATTGTTACGCTGTGTTTTGGCAGCGCACTTGCCCTTGGGGCATGCGATAAACCAGGCAATGTAGATGTCGAAAGGGCAGATACCAGCGTTAATGTCATCGACGAAAGCAACCTGAACAACATTATGTTGTCGGCCGTCGACCCTAACGAAGCGGTTGCCTATTTCCGACGGACAGCGGCGGACAACCCTGATCGTATCGACGTTATTCGCGGGCTTGCAAAATCATTGATCCGGGCCAAGAAAAACACCGAAGCCATGTCGGCCTGGTCCCGTGTGGTTGCGCATCCAGAGGCGACAAGCGACGACCGCGTAGGTTTGGCTGATAGCCTTATTCGTGGCGGCAAGTGGGAATTGGCGGAAGCCACATTGGACACAATCCCGCCCACCTACGAGACCTTCAAACGCTACCGGTTGGAAGCAATGGTTGCCGACAGCAACGAAGAATGGAAGTCCGCGGACAGCTATTATGAAACCGCAATGGGCCTTACGACACAGCCATCAGGCGTTCTGAACAACTGGGGTTATTCCAAATTGTCACGCGGGGACTATCAAAAAGCCGAGGAACTGTTTGGCGAAGCGTTGAAATACAACAGTAAAATGTACACGGCGAAAAACAATTTGGTTCTGGCAAGGGGCGCACAGCGAAAATACGATTTGCCGATCATCCCGATGACCCAGACTGAACGTGCCCAACTGTTGCACACCATGGCACTGGCCGCGATCAAGCAAGGTGACGTTGTTACTGGGAAAGGCTTGTTGCATCAGGCGATTGAAACACACCCACAGCATTTTGAACCGGCGGTTCGGTCGATGCGGGCACTTGAAAATAATGTGACTAACTGACGATGGCGATCACCGCCTGGTCAGCTCAGTGGTTCCTGCCCTTTGCGCTACCCATTTGTATATGGGTAGCGTGGAACGACATGAAATTCATGAAAATTCCGAACAAGGCCGTCGTTGCGCTGACGGTGATATTTCTTGTTGTTGGGCTGGTAGCTTTGCCGCTAGCTGAGTATCCGTGGCGCCTATTGCATCTGGTGGTTATTCTGGCGATCGGCTTTGGCTTGAATTTGATTGGCAGCATTGGCGCCGGCGACGCAAAATTCGCCGCCGCTATGGCCCCCTTCATGGCACTTGGTGACCTGCGCAACATCTTTTACCTGTTTGCAGCGGTCCTGTTAGCCGCAGTTTTAACCCATCGAGCGTTTAAACGTTCGGACCGTCTGCGCGCACTGGCACCGGGTTGGAAATCTTGGACCACGCGTGATTTCCCTATGGGTCTGGCCCTTGGCGGCACTTTGGCTTTTTATCTAATTCTGGGCGCTCTCTTTGGCAATTGACGCGCCCTCAAAATTTGGTTCCAACAAGACATAAAGCGGCGTGCGGCGAACTTCGTTCAACGTGATCCCTGCCTCATATATCGCTTCAAGGGCCTGTCGGCTAAAGTCGGGAATAACTGCGCAAATCGGCACCAATACATAGTCAGCGCTTTCAATTCCCGGTACCCCTCCATAATACCACGGAGCGCCGCCTTTGAGCGGCAACAAGGGCCCGAACATCCAATGGCTGGAAAACAGGTCGGCTGCAAATATGCGTTTCCCATCGGCTAGGCCAGCTTGATCGAGATCAGAAACAATCGCATCAAACCAAACTGAAAACCCACTTTGCACTTCGCAGTGAGGAAATATCTCACCGTTAAGAATAACCGGTTCGTTCCGCTCCGAGTGCTCAGCGAAGCTCGCAAGCGCTGTCCCTTCGCCATCAAGTGCGATTGCCGCGTTCACTTGATAAGCACGCTTAATCACAACGTTAATATCGGTATGTTTTGCGTCGTTTGGAAGCAATTGCGCGTATAATTCAACGTCTAAAAAATAGTGACGAACTGGGCTGAAAGCCATATTTACGAACGATGGCGTGACCACAGCCAAAGCGATCGCCGCATTAATTTTGACGGCTGTGCGTAGGTTCCAACCAAAGGCATTTTTCAGGCCCTGCTCGGGCGTGACACAAAGCAAGATCACACCCAGAATAAGTAACCATTGAGGGTCATTACCAAAGTTTTGATAGGTGACGTAGAAAAATCCCGGAACCAAGAGCAGCAAGAGAATACCACCGACCGCCTCGCCAGCGTTGCGCAGTAAAACGACAGCCAAAAGAAGCGCCACACTGCTCGTTATTTGAGATGGCCCAGCAATTGTGTCACCAAAGCTGCCGCTTGGGTTGGAGCGGATATCTGAAACCATGACGCTCAACAAATCACGCAAATAGGCCTGCCAAATGTCAAAGCCAGCAGTCAAGGAAATAGCGAGCATCACGGCCAAGCCAGATAAAAGAGCAATAAGAAACATCGAGAAATTTCGTCGGGCAAGCATTCCCACAACAACCGGCAATGCGAACGACACGAAATACGTCATTTTTACTAACAACAACGCGGCCATCATTACGCCAATCAAAAAACCATCCAAGCCGGGCCGTGGCGGCAGCTTTGACGGGATAAATGTCAGCGCAATTACGATAAAGGAAATGGCCCAGGCCCACCTGTTGTAATGCATGGATATTGAAAGTTCTGTGCTCGGTCCGCCAGATACCAGCGCCGTCACCATCACGATTACAAAAAGACCGAACAAATAAGGTGCCACGCCTCGCATCCGGCTATATGCCGTCCACCAGATCGCCGGTAACAACACCGCAGCCACCAGAAGTTGTGACAGGATTATCGCCATTCCGGCCCCATACCCCAACGTCACAAACACAGAGATCGGCGCCACAGCCAACACCCCAATCGGGGTCATAAAATCCAAGTGTGGCCACTGCCCATCTGCCATTCGCAGAATGATTTGCATCAGATGCAGCGTGTCCCCCTCGTGTTTGCCAAGATAGAGCCCGCCTTTCATCAACGAGACACCACACATTGCAACGATTACCGCCACAAAAAAGCCAAAGAGAACTGTAGGATTTGGTCTGCTCATACCGGTAACCTGTTTGTTTTAAACAAGGATATAACCGGGTCGGGAGCGATACGAAAACCCTTCGTTGTTTTTGGGGTGCATTTGCCGCCGAAGCGGTAGAAACACAACAAAAGTGGCGAACAGACAAAGGTACGTCGATGAATATGCAGGCCTCGCCAGTAATGCAGCCGCCCGCCCCACGCACGATGGAGGAAACGGGTCTTACCGTCGTAATGATGCGGGATATTCTGCTGAAAACGATGTTCCGCCGGAACTTGGAAGAGGTCAGTGAACTGTCCGTTACGCTTTGCCTTCCGGTGAACGTGACACAGGAACTGGTTGATCTGGCCCGGGGCCAGAAATTGGTCGAGGCGACCGGTACGCTGCACGCCAACTCTAGTGGTGAAATGGGCTATCAGCTATCGGATGCGGGCAAGTCGCGTGCGCTAGATGCTCTGTCCCAATCGGAATATTATGGCGCAATGCCAATCCCGATGGATGATTATGCCAAACAGGTCAAACGCCAATCAATTCGCAACATTCAGGTCACTCGCGATCAGCTGACAGGGGCGATGGGGCATCTGATTTTGCCCGACGATCTGTTAGACCATTTGGGCCCTGCGGTTTCCGCTGGACGCTCGATCCTGATGTATGGCCCCCCCGGCAACGGTAAATCGTCAATTTCCAACGGTATTCGTGACGCTATTGGCGACAACATATTTGTGCCACGCGCGATCGAGTATTCCGGTCAGGTTATCACCGTTTATGACCCCATTGTGCACAACATCGCCGAAGAGCTTGTGGATGACCCCAATTCGCTGCGCCGCACGTCCAACCGCTATGACCGGCGCTATGTTTTATGCGAGCGGCCGACGGTTGTTACCGGTGGTGAGCTGACATTGGACATGCTGGATCTGGTCTATAACCCAACCTCGCGCACCTATCAGGCGCCGTTGCAGCTTAAGTCGACAGGCGGCATATTTATCGTGGATGACCTTGGACGACAGTCCACGCCACCACAGGCGCTGATCAACAGATGGATCGTTCCGCTGGAAGAAGGTAAAGACATCCTTGCGCTTCAGTCGGGTGAGAAATTTGAAACGCCGTTTGATACGCTAGTGATCTTCTCGACCAACTTCCACCCCAACGAGATTTTCGACAAAGCGGCCCTGCGCCGGATTTTCTTTAAGATCAAAATTGATGGTCCATCCCAAGAAGACTTTCTTAAAATATTTGCCATGGTTGCGCGCAAAAAGAAAATGCCACTGGACGAAGATGCGCTGCTCCACCTTATCAAGAAAAAATACCCGCCAATCGACAATGTTTATGCAAACTATCAGCCGGTCTTTTTGATCGACCAGATGATTGCAATTTGCGATTTCGAGGGGATACCAAAGCAGATGAACCCCGACCTTATCGACCGGGCTTGGGCAAATATGTTCGTTAAAGAAGAAGTCATCCTGCACTAATTTCGAGCCGGCATTTAGCCGGGATTCGAACCTAGTGTATTGGTTTAAACCAACCGGCCGGGATTTTATTTCGGCCGGGACTGATTTACGACTAAGGCATGACTGCCCTGCCCCCCAAATTTGAGCGCTGGTTTTCCAGCAAAGGCTGGACAGCCCACCCGCACCAGACCGGCATGCTTTCGCGCGCCGCCGATCCAGCATTGCTGCTGATTGCGCCAACGGGCGGGGGCAAAACGCTCGCGGGTTTTCTGCCGTCACTGGCGGAACTGGCTGATGGCACCCATCAGGGTTTGCATACGCTTTACATTTCCCCGCTCAAGGCGCTGGCGGCCGACATCGCACGCAATCTTTCGACACCGATAAACGACATGGACCTGCCTATCCGGGTCGAGGACCGCACCGGCGACACCCCTGCCAGCCGCAAAAAGCGCCAGCGTGCGGACCCGCCGCATATACTGCTGACGACACCGGAATCGCTGGCGTTGTTGCTGTCGTATGAAGATGCAGGGCGCACATTTGCGGGGCTTTCGCGGGTGATTGTCGATGAAATCCACGCGCTGGCCGAAAGCAAACGCGGCGACCAGCTGATGCTGTGCCTTGCCCGATTGCAAAGCCTGCGCCCAAATCTGCGCCGGGTCGGCCTGTCTGCCACTGTCGAGGACCCTGGCGCAATTGCGCATTATCTGGCCCGTCACCCGGACCCTTGTGAAATCCTGCATGCTGACCCCGGCCCGGACCCGGACATTCAGATGTTGGAAACCAAAGAATTTCCGCCGTGGTCCGGTGGCGGCGCTAAATACGCCATCCCTGCGGTTCTGGAACAAATCCGCCAACACCGGACCACGCTGATCTTTCACAACACGCGCGCGCAGGCCGAGATTTTCTTTCACAACCTTTGGCATGCCAACAGCGAGAACCTGCCCATCGGCATCCATCACGGCAGTCTGGCACGCGAACAACGCGCTAAGGTCGAGGCGGCGATGGTCGCCGGAAAATTGCGTGCGATTGTCTGCACAGGATCGCTCGACCTAGGGATCGACTGGGGCGATGTGGATTTGGTTATTCAGGTTGGCGCACCCAAGAACGTCAAACGGCTGGTGCAGCGGATCGGGCGCGCGAACCACCGATATAACGCGCCATCAAAAGCACTGTTGGTGCCGGCCAACCGGTTCGAAGTGGTGGAGTGTGTCGCCGCTTTACAAGCCGCAAAAGAGCATGATCTGGACGGCGATCCACGCGGGCCGGGACCAAGGGATGTATTGTGCCAACATATTCTGATCGCCGCCTGCGCCGGGCCGTTTGAGGCCGAGGCTCTCTATCGTGAGTTCAGAACGACCGGTGATTTTTGTGATCTTGGACGCGACGAATTTGATGCCTGCCTTGATTTTGCGGCAACCGGTGGATACGCGCTGCGGGCCTATGATCGCTGGCAGCGGTTACAACAGCGTGCCGACGGGCTTTGGCAGTTGCGCGATCCCCGTCTGGCACAGAAAATCCGGATGAATATCGGCACTATTCAAGATAGCGACACGCTGGCCGTGCGCCTGAAAAACCGGCGCGGCGGCAAACCGCTTGGCGAGGTCGAAGAAAGCTTTGCCGCCACGCTGACGCCGGGGGATACCTTTGTCATCGGCGGGCAGGTCGTGCGCTATGAAGCTTTGCGCGAAATGACGGTCCAAGTCAGCAAAGCGCCGGGGCGAAAGCCAAAGTTTGCTGTATTTTCAGGCACTAAGTTCGCCACATCCACCCAGCTTTCGCAACGTATCCTGCGCATGTTTCAGCAAGAAAGCTGGCCTGAATTGCCTGATCATACCACCCAATGGCTGGCCCTTCAGCGCAAGGTTTCCAAGTTGCCCCAACCCGGCCGCTTGTTGATTGAAAGCTTTCCCCATGACGGCCGCCAGCACATTTGCGTCTACGGGTTTGCCGGGCGCAATGCGATGCAGACACTTGGCCTGTTGCTTACCCAGCGCATGGAGGCCGAAGGGCTGCATCCGCTGGGATTTGTCTCGACTGACTATGCCACATTGATCTGGGGTTTGGACCAGATCACTGATCCGACGCCGCTGTTGCAACCCGCCCTACTGCGCGACGGATTTGAAACATGGCTGTCGGGCAACGCGGTTATGAAGCGGACCTTTCGCACATCCGCCACCATCGCTGGCCTGATTGAGCGCAAGACTTTTCAGGGCAAACGATCCGGACGGCAGGCGACGTTTTCGTCCGATATTCTTTATGACACCTTATCCAAATATGACCCTGACCATCTGATGCTAAAGATCACCCGGCAGGAAGCGATGAAAGGCCTTGTCGATTTTGGTCGTATCGAAGAAATGCTGGCCCGCACCGCCGGGCGCACCGATCATGTGATCCTTGATCGGATTTCACCGCTCGCCGCGCCGTTGTTTCTGGAAATCGGCAAAGTTCCGGTTGAGGGCGCAGCCACCGAACGCCTGCTGAAAGAAGAAGCTGACAGGTTAATGGAAGCCGCCGGGCTTGCTTAACCCTTGCAATTGCCCGCCCTTAACGGCACAGAACAAAGAATGAACGGGTGCGAATTCAACTTTTGCGGCGAAATGCTGGCGGCTTTACCGACAGGCGCACTTTGGTGGCAATCGCGCCAAATTCTGACAGTTTCGGACCTGCATCTGGGTAAGTCAGAACGTATCGCCAGACGCGGCGGAACCCTGCTGCCGCCATATGAAACGCAGGAAACCCTGAGCCGCCTTGAAGCCGACATTGCCGCAACGAACCCGCGCACGGTCATTTGCCTTGGCGACAGCTTTGACGATCTCGCTGCTGCACATGCAGCCCGTAGCGACGTGTCTGACTGGATCGACCGGTTGCAAGCCGGGCGAAACTGGGTTTGGATTGAGGGCAACCACGACCCCGGCCCGCTGGGTTTTGGTGGCACGCACCGCTTTCAGGTCAACCACACGCCGCTGACCTTTCGCCATATAGCCGAGCCGGATTCATCCGGCGAAATCTCGGGCCATTTTCATCCTAAAGCCACCCTGCACACCCGTGGCCGCGCGATTTCCCGCCCTGCTTTCTTATTTGATGAAGCCCGGGTGATCCTGCCCGCTTATGGCACATATACCGGCGGCCTGCGCACAACCGACAAGGCCCTGAACGCACTTATGAAACCAGATGCTCAGGCCATTTTGACCGGAACGACCATGTGCCAGATACCAATGCGGCGCGGTCAGGTAAAACGATCCTCGACCTCGGCGCGATAACCCCGGCTGACGGGCACCCGGCTGTCATCGCTAAGACGCACGAACAAACGGCCCGCTTCGCGTTCCAGCCCGGAAACTGCATCTTCTGCGACCCAATGCGAGCGATGCACCTGCAAACCGGGAATATCGTCCAATTCGTCAATCGCGTCGCGAAACCGCAGCAACAAAGTTTCAGTGCCCCGATCAGTGAACACATCGACATAGTGATCGCGCACTGAGACCCGGAAAACCTGCCCCGCTTCGCTATCCACAAAGCGGCGAAATAACCGGGGGAAAACTGCGCGATCATCGCCCGAAACAAAGTATTTAAAGTGGCAAAATGCCATTGTGGTTGCAAACGCAATAAAAAACAATTCCACGAACGGTGTGATGTTTTCGCGAAGATGCCCGGTCATCCAATGCGCAAGCCCAAACAGAATAGGCGTGTAAACGACAGCGAAAGCCCCGGATAAAACCAACGAATACCGCCAGAAATTCAAAGCTGAATATCGGTCGTCTATAATTGCCTTGAGCAAACTGATAACAAGCCCCGCCAAACCAACAACCGAAGTCCAATAGATTGCACGTGGGACCAGTGTAATATCCTGCCCGGTTCCAAACGGCCCTGCGACAGTTAACAAAACACTGGCCAAAAATGCGGCGGAAACAGCTGGAAGCGTGAATAATTTCCCGGCCAACATAATCAGGTATTTTTTCATCGAAACATATTGGGCACTCATGGCTTCCAACCGGATTGAAATAGCCCCACAATCATACGGGATACATTTACTCAAGGAAACTAGCATGATGTCCCACCCAATCACCCGGTCATTTCCTCGTTGCGCAAGAACCCGCCCATGGAGGAATTCTTATGCAGTTTAAGCCCAGGTTTTCCGGATTTGACGCCAAAGTCCGCAATAGTTTCGCGAAACAAGCCATGATGAAAACATTCGGGGCCGAAATAATCGACCTGAAACCAGGGCATTGCGTGATTACGGCTCCGATCAAAGCGGCTGTGACACAGCAACATGGCTTTGCTCATGCAGCGCTGACATTCGCCCTTGGCGATACCGCAGCAGGCTACGCCGCGTTGTCTATGATGGATGAAAAGGCCGAGGTTCTGACCGTCGAAATGAAGATCAATCTATATGCACCTGCACAGGGCGATCTGCTGATTGCCACCGGGAAAGTTGTGAAACCGGGGCGTCGTCTGATTATTGTGAGCGCCGAAGTCGCGGCCCGAAATAACGGTCAGACACGGCCGATTGCACTATTGCAAGGCACCATGATCCCGATCGAATAGGGAATATGTTCAGGCCGTCAGCCCTTCGGGTTCCGCCAATCCATTGGCCCTGCAACAAGCAGTTACGGTATTAGCCAGCAGACAGGCAATCGTCATTGGGCCAACACCACCGGGTACCGGTGTGATTGCCCCGGCAACATCGGCCACGCTTGCGAAATCTACGTCCCCAACCAGCCGGGTTTCACCTGCGCCTTTTTCAGGCGCGTCGATCCGGTTAATGCCAACGTCAATCACTGTCGCGCCGGGCTTGATCCAGTCGCCGGTTACCATTCCGGGCCGACCCACAGCAGCCACGACGATGTCAGCGCCGGCCACAACTTGCGCCAGATCGCGGGTGCGCGAATGGGCAATCGTCACCGTGCAACTGTCGCCAAGCAAAAGCTGCGCCATTGGTTTGCCAACAATATTAGAGCGCCCGATCACCACCGCATTTAGCCCGCTTAGCGAGCCCAAATGATCGCGCAACAGCATCAGGCACCCAAGCGGCGTGCAAGGGACCATTGATTTCTGGCCGGTCGCCAGCAGACCGACGTTTGAGATATGAAACCCGTCAACATCCTTGGCCGGATCAATCGCGTTAATCACCAGATCTTCGTTCAGATGCGCGGGCAACGGCAGTTGCACCAGAATTCCGTGGATCGTTTCATCGGCGTTCAGATCGTCAATCAAGGCCAGCAGGTCGGCCTCGGACGTATCGGCGCTTAGCGCATGGGTCACCGATTTCATGCCGACTTCGGTTGTCAGTTTTCCCTTGGAACGCACATAGACCTGACTTGCCGGATCTTCACCGACCAGAACCACGGCCAGCCCCGGCGTCAGCCCGTGATCGGCCTTCAGCCCTGCCACATGGGTGGCGACTTTGCCACGTATCGTGGCTGCAAAAGCTTTTCCGTCCAGTATCGTTGCGCTCATCTTTATTCCCAACACCTGCAAAACCCTGTCCGGGTTGTGAAGCGCAATCCAGCCGCTAAAACAACCCTTCGACTTCTCCGGCATTGTTTAACATGATCTGCTCGGCAGATGGCACCCTTGGCAAGCCAGGCATGGTCATTATATCGCCGCAGACAACGACGACAAATCCCGCGCCTGCGGACAGGCGCACCTCTCGGATCGGCATGGAGTGCCCTGTGGGCGCGCCCCGCAAGCTGGGATCGGTGGAAAAGGAAAACTG
>JAHRVC010000159.1 GCA_019090885.1 Marinosulfonomonas sp. | reverse complement strand
TTTCATTAAAGGAAATACCATGAGCAACCCCTCTCTTTTGATCCTTCCCGGTGACGGTATCGGCCCCGAAGTCATGGCAGAGGTCGTCAAGGTCATCGACTGGTTCGGTGACAAGCGCGATCTTAAAATTGACGTATCGCACGGGCTGGTTGGTGGCTGTTCATATGACGCCCACGGCACGCCGCTAACGGATGAAACAATGGCCCGCGCGCAAGAAGTCGACGCAGTACTGCTGGGCGCTGTTGGAGGTCCAAAATACGATGATCTGGATTTCTCGGTAAAACCCGAACGCGGGTTGCTGCGGTTGCGCAAAGAGATGGACCTATATTCTAACCTTCGCCCAGCTCAGTGCTTTGATGCTCTGGCTGAATTCTCATCGCTAAAGCCTGAGATTGTCAGCGGTTTAGATATCGTCATCGTGCGCGAACTGACCAGTGGCATTTATTTCGGCGAGCCGCGCGGGATTATCAAAGAGGGCAATGAGCGCGTCGGCATCAACACGCAGCGCTACACTGAAAGCGAGATTGCGCGTGTTGCACGATCCGCATTTGAACTGGCGCGCCGGCGCTCTAACAAGGTCTGCTCGATGGAAAAGGCCAACGTAATGGAATCCGGCATTCTCTGGCGCGACGTGGTGCAAGAAATACATGACGCCGAGTATCCGGATGTTGAACTGACCCACATGTATGCCGACGCCGGTGCGATGCAACTTTGCCGTTACCCCAAGCAATTCGACGTGATCGTGACCGACAATCTGTTCGGTGACATGTTGTCGGACATGGCCGCGATGTTGACCGGTTCACTGGGAATGCTGCCATCCGCCAGCCTTGGCAGCCCTATGGAAAACGGACGGCCCAAAGCAATGTATGAGCCCGTGCACGGTTCTGCCCCAGACATCGCCGGACAGGCCAAAGCCAATCCTTCAGCCTGCATCCTAAGCTTTGCGATGGCGCTAAGGTATTCCTATGATCAGGGAGACGAGGCGACGCGTCTGGAAAAAGCGGTTGAAAAAGTTCTGGCCGACGGCGTGCGCACTGCGGATCTGATGCAGGCAGACGGCGGAACCCCAGCGACGACATCTGAGATGGGCGATGCAGTGATTGCGGCGTTGGAAGCCAGTCTTTGATCCAATGACCACGGATAGGAACGGCGCGCGCATCTGCTAAGCTTTTGGCGGTGCGCGCGTCAATAATTCACGGCTTCTTAGGCGAAACCCTGCAATTTCTCAGCTTGGTGGGGCAGGTAATACAGCGCGGCATAGCTCGCTGGAAATTCAGACAAATTCAAAGTGTATTGGCCGGTGTTCGGCGTAAACAACCGAATGCAAAAAGCTTTGAGTTGCGAGAAAACTATTGATCCCCGGCGATTCACCGGGGCGTCAAAGGACAGTCAGCCACCAACAATGAAAGGTAATTTATCGTTGCGCCTCAAACGCACGAGATGCCGCAATTGAACTTGCACTCATACTCTTTGAGAAAACAATAGAATCGCCGCGCGAAGGCCATTCCGTGCCGTGTTTCGCCCTCAGGCCACTGTTTGGTATGCGGGAAAATGCGCCGTTGAATTACTGTCTTCTAACTAATTTTGGTGGACGGCACTTGACCTGCAACAGTCCTTTCGCCAGTTTTTATTTCCAATGCCATGGTTTTCAGCCCAGCCAGAGGAAAACACGAATGTTCGACTACTCCCTTCTTCACTGGACAACTTTCACCACCGCCGCAGTTCTGCTTAACCTGTCACCCGGACCGGACATCGCCTTCATTCTTAGTCAAACTGTGCGTGGAGGACGTAAAGCCGGATTTGCTGCTATGGCTGGGATTTGGACCGGTGCATTTGTCCATGTGCTACTCGCGGCAGTTGGATTGTCAGCAATCCTTGCTACTTCCGCTGTGGCGTTTTCGATTGTCAAATGGGCCGGCGCGGCCTATTTGATATGGCTTGGCATTTCGGCTCTCAGATCAAAAGGCGGATCCTACGGGGCAGATGTAACCACACCCGTCAAGTCTTCAACAGCTATCATGAGGCAGGGTGTCATGGTGTCGTTGCTCAACCCGAAAGTCGCGATCTTCTTTTTGGCGTTCCTACCGCAATTTGTGGTGCCCGGCGCTGGCCCCACCTGGGCGCAACTTTTCTTACATGGCATTTTGATTATCGTGGTGGCTGCCTTGATCGAGCCGCCCTTGGTTTTGCTCGGTGAGAGATTGACCACAAAGCTACGGGACAACCCCAAAGTGGGGCTTTGGATGGATCGGAGCCTGGGCGTGATTTTCGTGGCCTTGGGAATCAGGCTTGCTTTGGAGCAAAGGTAAAGGTTTTTCACGTCCTCGAAATTTTGGAGCAACCCTGTTACGCTATTGTTGGTCACACGCGGCGACAACGTGCCTTTGTTCGGGTTTGGCCAGTATCGGCAATTATTGGGCTCTTGGGTGATTTGGGCCAACGCTACATGTACGTTGAACAGGATTCCGTAACGAAGTTATATATTGGTCGCGCTGTATCGCGTAGTTAATGCTCCGCAACTCCAAGCCAGCACGGCAACGACCTAGCATTAGCCAAAATGTGGGCGATAGGATGAATATCGACCTGTTCTAAGGCGCTAGATACACAATATTTTTTGTTTATTAAGTGTTTTTGGTGCCAGGAGAAGACTCATTTTCAGCGACTAACAAGCTGATATATATGGGATTAAATCTGTGTGGTTTTGTCATATACCCCCAAATATACCCCCAAAATACAACCATTACGGAAGTTTTATTCTCAAATATCCCGCTATGGTATCTTATGGTTTACTATGTTCACCCTAAATCCCGCAATTGTTTGCGTAATATTATTATTCCCGAACCATATGCCATTTCCTTTTCTTAATCCAGATACCGCTCCATTTCTGCGCCCAATGATTTTCTCGCCAACCAGATTACCTGCTGATACACTCACACGGCCTGGATATTGTTGTAACCTAGGGCATCGCGATGCGGGTAAATAATATGTTTTTATCAAGCTCGGTGACGGAAGAATTGGGCCTGCTTATTAAAGTACCTAACTACAGAAAGCCGGTGAATAATGCATACGAAAATACTAATTCAGAATGCAAACTCACATATAAATGATTGCCTACATTCTCTTTTGAAAGAGAAAATCCATCTTGAAAAATTTGATGTTGCGCGAATTGCCGCCGCTTACGCCACTGTTTCTGGTGTGCTTTCTCTATTAGATATTTTCGAGGAGCATGGATTAAAGAAAAGCTATTGGTTAATCGGTCTTGATGATGCCATTTCTCACCCGGGCGTATTTGACAGATTAAACAACGTAGAAAATGCGGAAGTTCGTGTAGCTTCGTTTGAACAAGCTAATGCCAGATTCCATCCGAAGTTCCTCTCTTTTCAGTGCGACACTAACCCTACGGCACAATGGTCGCTGATTGGATCTGCAAATCTAACGCGCAACGCTTTAATGAAAAACGCTGAAGCTACATCAATAATAGAACTGGAAATTGAAGACGATAAAACTGAAATATTTGATGCTTGGTCTACGCTTTGGGGTATGGGGCATTCTCCATTAGATGAAGAACTTGTCGCATATAAGCTCCGGTATAAAAAATCAAAACTTTACCGAGAAAAAATATTAAAGATTAATGCGAAGAGTAGGAAAAAAGACAAACAAAAAGAAATATTGCTAAATGATGATGCTGAAATTGACCCTTCAGTAGCCAACACGTGTTGGATT
>JAHRVC010000158.1 GCA_019090885.1 Marinosulfonomonas sp. | reverse complement strand
CCCTCCAGAGCCCTGCATGCTGACCGAATGCATGTCGATCATCGCGGGAGCTTGGGCCCCGAATGTAATATGGTCATTGCGTGCCGGGCCGCGGCGATTTAGCGAGCTTCGGTCTGACATTCCGCCGATTTCTGCGAAAGTGCTCTCAACACGACTGTCTGAGCTAGAGAAGCGGGGTATTCTTCTTCGCCATGTCCGCAGAACTTCTCCGCCGTCGACGGAATATGAACTGACATCACTGGGCGAGGAACTGATCCCTGCGCTTGATGGGATTGTACAGGTTGGCCATCGGTTAAAGCAATTGCAGTCGGCTGATACGGAATTATCGGGCACTAGCACCTGAATACCCAATAATCGATCGAATGGATCTGGTGAGGGATGTTTCCTCATTCGCCCAGATTGAGTTCGATCAATAAAATCGTACAGCATTCGGCGACCGATGCTATCAATTCGATAGTCCGCCCGATATGTTCGCTAGCCCCGTAGTTGCTGCGACACCTTAACGATACCGTGGTAGCTTCCACCATCCACTTTCAGGCTTGGCTCGGCGGGATGCGCGGTTCAATTTCTGTTATTGCGGTGCGGTTCCGGTCGACATCGTATCCACACGATTGGCGAGCAGCCAACAAGCGCCTGGCAGGTGCCCCCAGAAACGCCCCAGTGTGGTGCAGATTAAACCGTTGATAGCGGTCAGAAACTGCTTGGCTATGTCCCATCAGCCTTTTCAGACTGTCGTCCTTCAAATTGAAGTTGTGGGTAGCGCATGTCCGGTTTTGGGTAATAGGCTCGACACCCACAATCTGTTGGCCTTCATAGTTGGTAAGGCGATTCTTGGCTTTCTCAGACTTGTGCCTGCAAGTTGCATTCACCTTGAACGACACAACGACTGCCCATCATCGCGAAGCGCACACCGATAGGCCAAGATCCAGTTTCACATAACAAGATTGCTGGTCAGCACATTGAGCGGTTTCAATTATTGGTTATCCTCAATTCGTCAGATTGAATTTTCCAACCCCTCTCGTAGACCATCTCGACATAAAGTTGAGTGTTCTGGTTCTCGGTACAGGTATCGGTCACCGCATAGATCAAGCTCGCCGTATCACCATCAACCTTCTCTTCGCTGAGAGTTAGTGATCCGCATTCCGCAAGCTGCTGAGTAAAATTCAGGTATAACGTTTCGATTTCTTCTATCGTCTGGCTAGAGTTCGCTGCTCGGGTTTGAAGGCCCTCCTGCACCTCTGGGCGACGCAGCTTAGCATGGTATTCCACATCTTCGTCAAAGCTCCGCCCCGCAATCACTTTCGCGTAGTATGCGCGATATGTTTCATCAGGGGATGCCCTTTCTTCATCACGACATGACGCCAGCGCCATCGTCACTGTAATCCCCAAAAATAGTATCCGGAAATTCTTCTTCATGTCGTTCGCCCAATTTGCTCCAACCTTATTTTGGCAGTGATCCCTAACAGCCATCAGCTTCTCAGGATAAATGACAATTTTCTCCGCGTCGGGGGGGGCACAGAAACATTTTCCATAAGCCCAAGACCAAGTCGGTACACCCCATGTCAAAGACTGTTTTGAATCACAACCGAATTACCATCGGAAACCTAAAAAATGGGTTACCCTACAGTAAGTTAGTATCTTTAGCGGCTAAAATAATGCGACAGATCCAAGCATATAATTCACAGTGACGTGATGCGTAAGCGGTGTTTTCCGGCCACCTTCCATCACAGCTTACGATCTGCGAGCTCGTATTCAGAATTAGTTTTTCGGGGGGCTCCATGGGAGATTGTCGGGGTATCCGTTTGGAGTCCGGTTTTGTGGGTGAGGTTGTTGTCGGTGCGAAAGGGCATGGGTGTTGGCCGGATGTTGTGAAGGGCCCGATTGTGGCTGAGACGCTAGTTCCCGGCGTGACGGTGAATGAGGTTGCAACGCGGTATGGCATGAAGCCAAATCACCTGTCGGAATGGCGAAATCTGGCGAAGAAGGGTTAGCTTGTTGTTCCTGACGTTGCGGGTGCTGAGTTTGCGCCGGTTGTTTTGGCGACCCCGGTTCCGGAGTGTGTGACGGCTGCTCTGATTGAGATAGCGACCGGGCAGGTCACCCTCCGGCTGGGTTCTGAGCCTAGCGGATGTATGACTGTATCATCCTAACCTTCATCCTTGTCCGAGTGTTTTCAACCTATGCCCGACCTTCACGATCGCCTCAAGTGCAGGCACAAGTTCGCCGCCCAGATCGGTCAAGGCGTATTCCACGGATAGTGGCGAGGTCGGCTGCACATTCCGGGCCAGCACGTAGCGACCAAATCACATTGGCCGCCCATGCGCCAGAGATCACGGCCATGCAGTGCGTGAGCATGCATGGCTGCGGCTGGCTTGGGCTTTTGTTCTTGCGGACTTTAATCGTAATGATTGGGTAACCAGGTTTCCATGAGGTAACTTGATAATGAAGTATCTGTTGGAAACTTGGTTGTTAACGGTTAGTCGCTGCTCCATCTCTTGTGCATCAACCCAACCAATCGGAGACAAGATCTATGAAACTTCATTACAAACCCGGTGCGTGCTCAATGGCATCGCACATCATCCTGAACGAACTCGGCGTGCCCTTCGAACTCGACAAGACAGACACCGATGCGGGTAAGACCGAAGCTGGTGGGGATTTCAGTAAAATTAGCCCGAATGGCTATGTTCCGGCTCTGATCGCTGACTCCGGGGAAATCATCACGGAAAATCCTGCCGTGCTGCAATATTTGGCCGATCAGTCACCCGATGCTGGGCTTGCACCGCCGAACGGTACTTTGGCGCGCACACGGCTTCAGGAAGCCCTCAACTTCATTTCCTCAGAACTGCATAAATCCTTCGGCCCGTTTTTCTCTGGCGTTGAACTTGATAACGAAGCGCGGAAAAAGGCAGAAGCGGGTGTTGGAAGCTGTGCAGCCCATGTTGAGCGGAGCCTCGCTGACGGTCGGGCCTTTCTTCTGGGTGACACATTCACCGTTGCGGACGCCTATGCATTCGTGGTGCTCAATTGGGCAGGTTTTGTCGGGGTGAGCCTTGACGCGCATCCGAAAACCCAAGCTTACGTCGCACGTATCGCGGCGCGTCCTGCCTCGATCAAGGCGATGATCGCAGAGGGTCTTATGGAGCAGGCGGCATGACTGAATTTGCCGCAGTAACCGGCGTGTTGGAGACCTATTTCGATGGTCTCTATCACGCCGACCCCGACAGGTTGGCCATCGCGTTTCATCCCAAGGCAATCTATGCAACGGCAGATGAAACGCCGTTGCTTTATCGCACGATGGATGAATACTTCCCTGTAGTGGCAAAGCGCGTATCCCCTGCCTCGCGCGATGAACCCCGGCGTGATGCGATCGATTCCATAGAATTTGCAGGCGAGAACACCGCCTTTGCCCGTGTGCAGTGTTCCATCGGCACGAAGGATTTCATCGACTTCCTGACCCTTATGCGAACCGATGGCGCATGGCGGATCATGGCCAAGATTTTCCATATCACTGAACGCGAAATCTGAAAGGAACCGATATGCCCTATGTGAACATTAAGGTGACCCGCGAAGGCGTCTCCACCGATCAGAAGGCCGAGTTGATCAGCGGCGTTACCGACTTGCTGGTCCGGGTTCTCGACAAGTCTCCGGCGTCGACTTTTGTCGTTATCGATGAAGTCGAGCTTGAGGATTGGGGGATCGGTGGCCTGCCGGTCGAACAGTACAGACGCGAAGCGGCGGGTTGACCTGAATGTCTATTCGCACGCCTCTTTGTGATCTCTTCGGCATCGAACATCCTGTTCTGCTGGCACCGATGGCGGGTGTCAGCGGCGGCGCACTTGCCGCGGCTGTAAGCGAGGCGGGCGGTTTGGGTCTGATTGGCGGCGGATATGGCGACGCCGATTGGCTCGAACGTGAGTTTGACGCAGCGGGCGATGCACGGATCGGAGTAGGTTTTATCACTTGGTCGCTGGCCCGTCAGCCCCAATTGCTCGATCTTGTTTTCAACCGCAATCCTGCCGCGTTAATGTTCTCGTTCGGTGATTTCAAACCGCTTCTCCCTCGGATAAGGGACGAGCAGACGAAGTTTATCGTTCAGGTGCAGACGCTGGACCAAGCGCGTGAAGCTGTGGACGCTGGGGTGGATGCCATCGTGGCGCAGGGCACGGAGGCAGGTGGACACGGCGGCACCAGGGCCACGTTGCCCTTCGTTCCAGCGGTTGTTGATATTGCGAAAGATATTCCTGTCATCGCCGCAGGCGGCATCGCTGATGGACGTGGGTTGGCTGCCGCTCTGGCGCTCGGAGCTTCCGGTGTGTTGTGCGGAACGGGATTCTTTGCCAGCGATGAATCCCTTGCCTATAACAATGCCAAACAGGCCGCTGTCAGCGGCTCCGGTGACGATACCGAACGCAGTTCCGTATTTGACATGGCGCGTGATCTCGATTGGCCTTCGGATTGGAACCTGCGCACGATGCGCAATTCCTTCACACGGCAATGGAGTGCGGACATGGACGGCCTCAGCCAAAACCTTGCGGAAGAGCAGGCTCGGTTCAATGCCGCTTCGGCAGCGGGTGACACAAATATTGCCCCAGTGATTGTCGGTGAAGCCGCTGATCTCATTCGGGCTATCGAACCCGCGCAAGACACGCTTCACAGAATAATTTCTCAGGCTGAAGATCGTTTGCGGCGCATTGGGCGGCTTGTTGGACCTATTACAAAGGATTGAGAGTATGCAGAAACTTAAAGGCAGCTGCCTTTGCGGCAAGGTCGCATTCGAGGTCGTCAACGCGTTCGCCAAGTTGTTTTTGTGTAGCTGCGATCAGTGCAGACAGATCACCGGGTCAGCTTTTGCATCAAATCTGTTCGTAGCAGTTGACGGGTTCGACTGGTTGCGCGGCGCTGATGAGATCGTCACCTATCAGGTGCCGGGCCGGGACATCTCCAAATCGTTTTGCCGGGTATGTGGTTCTGGCGTTCCTTACTCCAGCGGCGACGGGTCAAAGATGATTGTCCCGGCAGGTGCTGTGCGCGGAGAGCCGGACGTGGCCGACAAGATCAGGATATTCGCCGCTGAACTACCGTCTTGGGCATCAAACCTTGAGCAGATCGACGCGCACGAAGGTTTTCCACCGTAAGGTTGTTGTCGGCAATAACACGAGTTAAGCCACAGCAATAGCCGCCAGCTAAAAATGCTAAAAAGTCAATAAATACAGACCTGTATTCAGAATGCAAATAATCGCGTTAGGAGAGCCAATTGATAACTTGTTATGTTCAATATGAACTGAACCCATCAAAAATTTCTGAGTTCGAGGAATATGCGCGTTTGTGGGTTCCTTTAGTCGAGAAATTCGGTGGCAGCCATCATGGCTACTATTTGCCTCATGAAAGCCCAAACGACTTAGCCGTCTGCCTTTTTTCTTTCCCATCTTTGGCGGATTACGAGGATTATCGTATAAAGAGCCTTACAGACAGCGAATGTCAGCAGGCGTACCAGTTCGCTGAGGATATGGATTGTATCAGGCGCTATGATCGCCATTTCTTGCGACCGTTGGAAATCAGCAATTAGGTCAAACCTATACGCCATTTTAACACGCCATTTTGACGCAATCAGTCGTATGAAACTTGGCTGTGTGGGCTCTTTACTGCCATTCATTGCGCTCAAAATGAAGGCCAGCTTTGGGACGATAGCGACCATTTTATGACCAATGCGACTGCATTCGATCCTCCCGTTGTTGGAGTGCCCTTTAACCAAACTGTCAGGAGCCATCTCATGACCCGCCCCCCGCTTCCGCCTTTCTCCAAAACGACTGCCGCTCAGAAGGTTCGCGCCGCCGAGGATGGCTGGAACAGCCGCGACCCTCAGTTGGTGACGCAGGCCTATACCGACGACAGCCAATGGCGAAATCGGTCGGAATTCCTGTCTGGACATGCCGAGATTGAAGCGTTCCTGACCCGCAAATGGCAACGCGAACAGGAATATCGCCTGATCAAGGAATTGTGGGCATGGACAGAAAACCGGATCGCTGTGCGCTTTACCTATGAATGGCGCGATGAGGCCGACCATTGGTTCCGGGCCTATGGCAACGAAAACTGGGAGTTCGCCGCAGACGGACGAATGCGCCGACGTGTTGCCAGCATCAACGACATGCCGATCAATGCATCATCGCGCCTGTTTTACTGGCCCTTGGGTCGCCGCCCTGACGACCATCCGGGGCTAACTGAATTGAATCTCTGAGAAGGAAATCGGCATGCCTTGTGCCTGTGCCGAAATAGCCTTTACCGAATATGTTCGCGCAGGCCAGACCCGAATGGGTTCTGCACTGGGGTACTCTAGTATCCTTTCATCCGATATAGTTGGCGGGCAACTCGTTCATCTCGGACCTTATCACCCACCAGCAGCGTCACAGCATGATTTAGTAGCGTTTCGTCGCACCCTTGTCCGCAAGACAATGAAATTGACCCGGGAAGCCTGTTACTGCGACCAATTGCGGGCATAGCGATCCCCGGTAAGTCGAGAAAGCTTGCAATCATGGTGTTGGAGAGCATCCAAGCGTTCGTTTCAGCTGCTCTATCTGGGAAGGTGATGTTGGTAAACTCATCCTCGTTTCGGCCAGGGGTTTTCGGGGTACTTTCACGCATAGCCCTGTTTCTATGAACGTAGGCACGCTCACTAGACAAACCTTAGCGTTGCTTTTCGATCACAAAATTTCCGACAGCTTTTTTGTTGAATTCTCCGATTTCTAATTCTCCGTCAGCCAACAGATCCACGAGAGTCTGAGCGGACAGCGCATTTCGCCATAATTTTTCAGCGGCAAGCATCCGGCGTTTGATGAAACAATCACTTTTATATGCGCAGGAGGCATTTGTCGTAACTTCGCCAGCCCTGCGAATTTCCCGGCAAACAAAAGCAGGTCCAGCACCGTCAATTGCCTCAACAACATCCAGCATGGTAATCTCTGTCGCAGGACGAGCAAGGCGATAACCGCCCCTAGGACCCGGAACCGCCTCGGTCACAGATGCTGCCGTTAGGGCGCGAAGATGTTTCAATAGGTAACTTTCGGAAATGCCGTGCAGCGCTGCAAGGTTTTTTCCGGACAGCACTTTGCCTTCTGGTAGAGCCGCCAGAATTACTGCGCAATGCAGTGCAGCCTCCACTCCGTCTCCCAATCGTCTCATGTGAACTCCATATTTGGCTTTTTGCCAAAAGAACACTGTTGTCTCCGCATATCGTCGATATATATTATCGATGATTCGATTGCAATGCTCACCTAAAAGGAAATAAGCCAATGACTATGCGTTTTAATGTCACCAAGGACACTCCAAAACATTACGAAGCTCTAGTAGCGCTGAACAAGGCCATCGGCGCTTCCAGCGTCGATCCGCGCCTCATCCACCTCGTCAAGATCAGAGTTTCCCAAATAAATGGATGTGCATTCTGTGTTGGTATGCATGTCAAAGAGGCTATTGAAGATGGGATCGAAGACAGCGTTCTGCATTTTTTGACTGTTTGGCGGGAAGCAAGCGCGTTCAATTCTCGGGAAAGAGCGGCGCTAGCATGGGCAGAAAACCTGACCTTGGTCGCAGAAATAGGTGTTTCAGACGATGCATTCGAAGCTGTCAGCACTGAATTCTCCGAGCAGGAAATCGCGGAACTGACCGTCGCAATTGGCGCGATGAACCTGTGGAACCGGATCGGTGTCAGCGCCCGGATGTCCGCATAAATATTGCTGGCCCTTTGTGGACAGGTGAATACCCATAATCTTGTTCACAATGGGGTCCATGAACCTTCAACCGTTATCAAAGGAAATTACATGACCAATAGGTCCAAATCGCTGGAGCGGCTTTGTCAGAGGGATTTGGCTTGAGACGGGCAGGGTGGTTTTGTAGCCTCTGTTCATGACAAAAAGCGATCCATTCAAGTACTTTCATAGTAGCCTCGAAATCATCCGTCTTGCGGTGATGATGTACGTCCGTTTCCCACTGTCCTTACAAAACGTCGAAGACTTGCTGCACGAACGTGGGATCGATATCAGTCACAAGACAGTTCGGTTTTGGTGGAATAGGTTCGGTCCGTTGTTCGCCGCCGGGATCGAAAAGCTGCGGTCATACGGCGCTGCGATGAAAGTTTTTGGCAACGCGCGGAAACAGGAAACCGGTCGTTGGCTGAACAATCGGGCCCAGAATTCACACCCATTGCCTGACAGGGGTTTGTTTGCAAACCACGCGAAGGGGCCGTTTCGACGCCGAGAGCGAGCCATGCTCCGCTTCAGGTGCATGCGCAGTCTGTAAAAATTCGTCGCCGTCCACGCCTCGGTTCACAACCATTTCTATCAGGAACGCCACCGTACCGCGACAGGTCCATTTGGCCCGAGACTGGGTGCGGCGGCCACGACCGACAAGGTCAAATAAACACGGATTTCCCTCCGGACCTTTCGATTTGCCATTACTTTGTGCTATATGTATATTTATAAAAATTGGTTTAGGTTGCGACTAGATGAAAAAGCGAAATGGCAGCTCTGGCCGCCAGAATGAAATATACAGTTGGGTCGAGAACGCAATCTATGAAGCCGATCTGCTTCCTGGGGACGTTGTCGACGAGCAGATTCTGTGCGGGAAGTTTGACGTCTCACGGACTCCTGTCCGCGAGGCGTTACTGCAATTGGCGTCACGCAATTTGATTTCATTTGTGCCGCGCAAAGGGGCTATCGTCACAAAGCTCTCGGTCAAAGAAATTGTGCCAATGTGGGAGGTACTGACCGGGCTTGAGGTGATGGCCTGCGAACTGGCGGCGCGACGGATGAAAACAGAAGAGCGTTCGGCGCTTGAGGCTTTGCATCTTGATAGCGAAAAGTACACAAAGACAGACGATATTGAAGGTTACTTTGCTGCAAACCGCCAATTTCACAAACTGATACATGAAGGCAGCCGAAATACCTATCTGGTAGGTGAAATCAGGAATTTGAGGCTGCGGTTGCGAAGCTATGGCCGCCGGCCTTACCAGCGTGTAGGCGGTCTAAAAGTATCATTTAACGCACATTCGGCCATTCTTCAGGCAATACTAGAGGGCAATGTGGACGCAGCTGGCTGGGCGAT
>JAHRVC010000157.1 GCA_019090885.1 Marinosulfonomonas sp. | reverse complement strand
TTTCACTTATGTTGCTGCTGATCGACAATTACGACAGTTTTACTTATAATCTGGTGCATTATCTGGGCGAACTTGGCGCAGAGATTACCGTAAAACGTAACGACGCACTTAGCGTGGACGAAGCCCTGGGGTTGAAACCCACCGGCATCATCCTGTCGCCCGGCCCCTGTGACCCGGATCAGGCGGGCATTTGCCTTGATCTGACACGCGCGGCCGCCGAACACGAAATTCCGCTGCTTGGCGTCTGTCTGGGCCATCAGACCATTGGGCAGGCGTTTGGTGGCAAGATCGTTCAGGCCAATGACATTGTGCATGGCAAGATGGGCCAGATCCGTCATACAGCTCAGGGCATATTCAAAGGCCTGCCCACACCCTTTGCTGGCACCCGCTATCACTCGCTCACCGTTGATCGCGCGTCCCTGCCCGACAGCCTGACCATTACGGCCGAGCTTGCGGATGGCACCATCATGGGCCTGCAACATACCAGCCTGCCAATCCACGGCGTGCAGTTTCACCCTGAAAGCATCGCGTCAGAGCATGGCCACCAGATGTTGCAGAATTTTCTGGATACAGTTGGCGACAAAGCAGGTGTTCCCGCATGAGCGAGCGCCTGAAACCCCTGATCGACGCCAGCGCCGACCGCCCCCTGACCGGGCCCGAGGCCGAGGCCGCCTTTGACATTCTGTTTGAAGGCGAGGCCACGCCCAGCCAGACCGGCGGCTTTTTGATGACCCTGCGCACACGGGGCGAAACGGTTGGCGAAATTGCCGCCGCCGCCGCCGTCATGCGCGCCAAATGCACGCCCGTTGTCGCCCCCGCCGGGGCAATCGACATTGTTGGCACCGGCGGCACCGGCAAACCAACGCTGCAAATCTCGACCGCCACCGCGTTCACCGTCGCGGGCGCCGGCGTGCCGGTCGCCAAACACGGCAATCGCAAACTGTCGTCCAATTCGGGTGCCGCCGACGCGCTTGGCGTGAATGGCGTCGAAGTTATGGTCGGCCCGGACATCGTGCAAAAGGCATTAAACGAAATCGGCATCGCTTTCATGATGGCCCCGATGCACCACCCGGCGATGAAACATGTAATGCCGACGCGGATCGAGCTTGGCACCCGCACAATTTTCAACATCCTTGGCCCGCTGACCAACCCCGCAGGCGTCAAACGCCAGCTTACGGGTACGTTTTCACGCGCACTGATCCGCCCGATGGCCGAAACGCTTGAACAGCTGGGCTGCGAAAAAGCATGGATCGTGCATGGTGCCGACGGCACGGATGAGGTTACGATCACCGGCATCAGCTGGATCGCCGCCCTTGAAGGTAGCACCATAACCGAGCGTGAAATTCACCCCGAAGATGCCGGATTGCCTGTGCATTCCTTCGCCGACATCACCGGTGGCACCCCGGCAGCAAACGGCGCGGCGCTGGCTGGCGTTCTGGGCGGGGCAAAAGGCGCGTATCGCGACGCGGTTCTGCTTAACGGGGCTGCGGCCCTGATGATCGCAGATGCGGCAAGCGACCTGAAGCAAGGCGTGGAAATCGCGGCCGACAGTATCGACAGTGGACGCGCGCTGGAAAAACTGCGGGCACTGGCAAGAATTACTACTGGCTAACCCTTTCTCTTTTTGCCCGGCACCGCCGGGCAGCGCCTGCCTCTCGGCGGGAGGGCGCTGCCCTATATTTAGATCGATGCCGCAAATACCCAAAAATCCGCTTTTGAAAAAAGCCACCGCACGCTATCCATCCCCCATGACAACAGTTCTTGATAAAATCAAAGCCTATAAGCAGGAAGAGATCGCCGCCGCCAAAGCCGCGCGTCCACTGGCCGACGTCGAGGCCGCGGCCCGCGCCGCTGGCCCCACCCGTGGTTTCGCCGCCGCCCTGCACGCGGCGTCGCGTGAAGGATACGGTCTGATCGCCGAGATCAAAAAGGCCAGCCCATCCAAAGGGCTGATCCGGCAAGATTTCGACCCAGCCGAACTGGCCCGCGCATATACCGCTGGCGGCGCGACCTGCCTGTCGGTGCTGACCGACACGCCCAGTTTTCAGGGCGCGCCTGAATTTCTGATCGCCGCACGCGGGGCCACAACCCTGCCCGCCCTGCGCAAAGATTTCCTTTACGATACGTATCAAGTCGCCGAGGCCCGCGCGTGGGGGGCCGATTGCATCCTGATTATCATGGCCAGCGTGTCTGATACGTTGGCGGACGAGCTTGAAAGCGCGGCAATCGGTTGGGATATGGATGTTCTGGTCGAAGTCCATGACGAGGCCGAGCTGGAACGCGCTGTATCGCTGAAATCGCCACTGCTGGGGATCAACAACCGCAACCTGAAAACCTTTGAAACTGATCTTGATACCACGCGACGTCTGGCCCGCATTGCGCCCGCTGACAAGTTACTGGTCGCTGAAAGCGGGCTAAGCGGCCCTGCTGAACTGGCCGATCTGGCCCAGTATGGCACCCGCAGCTTTCTGATCGGTGAAAGCCTGATGCGCCAACCCGATGTCGAGGCCGCAACCCGCCAATTATTGTCAAACGCCAATCATCCAACAGACGGACAGAACTGATGGATAAGCTCAGCCATTTTGACGCCAAGGGCGACGCTCATATGGTGGATGTTTCCGGCAAATCCATCAGCCAGCGGATTGCCGTGGCCCAGGGCAACATCTCGATGACGCCGCAAACACTGGAAATCATTACCAAAGGCAGCGCCAAAAAGGGTGACGTTCTGGGCGTTGCGCGTCTTGCAGGCATCATGGCGGCCAAAAAAACTGCCGATCTGATCCCGCTTTGCCACCCGCTGCCGATCACCAAAGTCGCGCTTGAGCTGACACCAGATGCGGACCTGCCCGGTGTGCGGGTTGTCGCAACGGTCAAAACCACCGGCCAGACCGGTGTCGAGATGGAAGCACTTACAGCCGTCACTGTCGCCTGCCTGACAGTCTATGACATGGTCAAAGCGGTGGAAAAATCTATGGTCATCAGCGACATACGTCTAGTTCTGAAAGATGGCGGAAAATCTGGCCGCTACGAGGCGGGCTGATGATATCCGTTGAGCAAGCGCTGGAACTGGCGCTTAATCTGGTCGCCCCACTGCCACATGAAGATATTCCGCTGGCAAAGGCCCATACCCGCGTTCTGGCCCAAGACGTTGCGGCGCTGCGTGATCAACCGCCGTTTTCGGCCTCTGCAATGGATGGTTACGCGGTAAAGGCCAGCGACACCGGACCGGGCGCAAAACTCGCAGTAATCGGCACATCTGCCGCCGGGCATAGCTTTGCGGGCACCATAAACGCAGGTCAGGCCGCACGTATCTTCACCGGCGCACCGGTTCCGCAAGGGGCTGACACCGTCGTCATTCAGGAAGACATTACGCGCGACGGCGACACGATCACCCTGCAAGGCACGTCCGAGCCAAACCGCCATATCCGCGCTATTGGTTCCGACTTTAGCGCAGGCGATAAGATCACCGCCCCGCGTCGCCTTAGCGCCAATGATCTGGCCTTGCTGGCGGCAATGAATATCGCAACGGTTCCGGTCACCCGCGCGCCGGTCGTAGCACTGATCGCAACCGGCGATGAACTAGTGATGCCCGGCCAGACCCCCGGCCCCGATCAAATCATCGCCTCAAACAACCTCGGGCTGATGGCACTGGCGCACCAAACTGGGGCGCAGGTCCGTATGCTGCCGATTGCGCGTGACTCTGTGTCTTCCCTTAAGAATGTGCTGAGCCTTGCCAGTGACGCCGACCTGATTGTCACCATCGGCGGTGCCTCGGTCGGGGATCATGATCTGGTGGCCAGTGTGGCCGCGGACATGGGGTTGGAGCGTTCGTTTTACAAAGTCGCAATGCGGCCGGGCAAACCGCTGATGGCGGGTCGGCTGGGCGATGCGGTATTGCTGGGCCTGCCCGGAAACCCGGTGTCTTCGATGGTTTGTGGCCATGTGTTCATGTTGCCCATGCTGCGCAAAATGCTGGGGCTTGGGGCTGCTGGCGCCCCGCGTCTTAGCGCTGAACTGTCCCAGCCATTGCCGGCCAATGGCGTGCGCGCCCACTATATGCGCGCGCGTTTGAGCGACGGGAAAATCGCACCCGCCAAACGTCAAGACAGCGCGCTGCTAAGCGTTCTGGCAGATACCAACGCGCTTTTGATCCGTCCGGCAGACGATCCAGCCCGCGAAATTGGCGATTTGGTCGAATTTATAGCAATTTGACCCGGATTGTTGACACATAACGAGAACACCGATAGAACATTTACTGAACGCCCATGATAGGGCGATGGTATTACGTCGGAGGGATTGAGCAGATGCTGACCAAAAAACAGTTGGAATTATTAAAATTTATCCACGCCCGTGTGCAGCGCGACGGGGTGCCGCCATCTTTTGATGAAATGAAAGAGGCGCTCGATTTACGCTCCAAATCTGGCATTCACCGTTTAATCACCGCACTGGAAGAACGCGGCTTCATCCGCCGCCTTGCACATCGTGCGCGCGCGCTGGAAATCCTGAAGCTTCCCGATGCGATGGAAAAAACCACGGGCTTTACCCCGCGGGTGATTGAGGGTGATCGGCGCGACGCCCCTGCCAATGCAATGCCGGTTGATACAGTGCACGCGATTGAGGTGCCGGTTATGGGCCGCATTGCCGCCGGTGTGCCGATCGAGGCGATTAGCGAAATCTCTCATAACGTGGCCGTTCCGGGCACGATGTTGCAAGGAAACGGGCATCACTATGCGCTTGAGGTTAAAGGCGACTCGATGATCGACGCTGGCATAAATGACGGCGACGTTGTGGTGATCCGCGAGGGGGTCACGGCCGACAATGGCGATATCGTGGTGGCAATTGTCGAAGGCTATGAAGCGACGTTGAAACGCTTTCGCCGCAAGGGCAGCGCGATTGCGCTAGAGGCCGCGAACCCCGCCTATGAAACCCGCGTATTCCGCGATGATCAGGTCAAGGTTCAGGGGCGGCTGGTCGGGCTGATCCGCACCTACTGACCGGCACTTTTTAAGCGGCTGTTCCTAAATTGACGCGCCTGCAGCGCGACGGTTTTCGCTGATTTTTCGGCCCCCACAACATTGCCCGGTCACGGGCACGAACCTAATGTCGTGACATCGCAGATGTCTCATTTTCGCACCCCCGGCGTGTTCCACAGGCGGTTGCCGGAAACTTGCCGGGCACCTAGAATTTTTACACCCTCATCCTCAAGCATCACCGCGACGGAGCCAAGCCCGCGCAACCGCTGTCGATCGATCAGCAAGCACGGCACACCTGCCCCCTCGTATTTGCCCGCCAGCACGATGATTCCACCGCTCTTGCAACTTTCATCCACCCGGCCAGCCGCACCGCGCCCGCTTAGGTGGACCAGTTTTTCGGCCCCCAGATCAATGACCCGCGTGCCCTTGTCGCCGCCAAAACCATCCCGCTTTGCGGCATCAACCTGCAACGCCCCATCACCATCGTTTTCCAGCCAGCTTAGGGCCACAAACCCTTCACCGCGCGGCTTGTTAACCACCCGGCCACCGGCCCCCAACACTCCGACCAGCCCGCCGCTGTCAGAGATCAGCACCAGTGGCCGTTCGCTGCCCAACCAGACCACGAACGCCAGCACAATAGGCACAACACCTGCGACCCGAACCAGCCTGCCACCGCGCCACAATAGGCACCAAAGCGCCCCAAGCGCCAAAGCAGGCAGCACCAGTGCGGGCGGCGCCGGCACATGGCTGATCGCACCTTCCAGCCCGGCCACCCAATCGGCCACGCCCAATATCCAGCGGATCGCCGGTTCCATCACCGCCAACCCGATCCAGCCCAGTCCGAGCGGTGCCAGACACGCCGCCAGCACCGCGCCGGGCATCACCACCAGCCCCATTAGTGGCACCGACAACAGGTTGGCCAACAGGCCATAGTCGGCAATCCGATTAAAATGTGCCGCCGCAACCGGGGCCGTCGCCAGCCCGGCCACGGCAGACGACAGCACCACCGCCAGCACCGGGCGCAGCAGTTTTGGCATGGCTGGCCCGCGCCAATCGCGCAGCGCACCGAAGATCGCCACCAGCGCGGTTGTTGCGGCAAATGACATCTGAAATCCCGGCTCGGGCAAGGCCTCGGGGCGGAACACCAATACAATCGTTGCCGCCAGCGCCACCGCCCGCAGGGTCAGCGCGCGGCGGTCCAGAATAATCGCGCCGAACATCACACCGACCATGATAAAAGCACGCTCGGTCGCGACATTGCCCCCCGACAGCGCCAGATAGGCAGCCCCCACCAGCAGCGCCGCCCCGGCGGCCAGTTTTCGCACCGGCCAACGCAGCGCCAGCGGCGCAATCAACGCCATTCCATAACGTAGTGCAGCATAGATAAACCCGGTCAAAAGCCCCATGTGCAGTCCCGAAATAGCCAGCAAATGCGACAGGTTCGAGCCGCGCAGATTGTCGATTGTCTCGCGGCTCATACCGGATCTGTCGCCGGTCATCACAGCCGCAGCAAAGGCCCCCGCCTCACCCGCAATGGCCCCCTGCACAGCCCGCGAAATTCGCATTCGCAAACGGTGTAAAAACAACCCCGCCTTCCCAGCCTCTGCCGACGCAAACGCCAGCACCGGGGTGCGCGTATACCCCAGCCCGCCCAAGCCGTCGAACCATGCATGTCGCTGAAAATCAAAACCGCCCGGCTCGGTTGGCCCGGACGGGGGCGATAAATGCCCGGTCAGGATCACCGTCAGCCCCGGCTCTGGATCAATAAACCCTTGCTGCCCATGCAGCGACACCCGCACCCGTGTTGGCATGCGCGCCGGGGCCATTTTCTGCAAAACCACCCGATCAAGCGTCAACCGCACCGCACCCGAGGCTGATCTGTCTACCGTGATAATCCGCCCCTCAATCGGGCCATAATAGCGATAGCTCAGCACCGGTTCGGCGACCCAATGGGCCCGCCCGCCTGCCAGCAACGCCCCCAGAACCACAAAGGCCAGTGCGGCTACAACCGGGCGAAAATCTTCGCTGACGAGATGTGCAAAAACCACCAGTCCGAACAACATGGCCCCCAGCACAAGATAAACGTCCCCGTCCGGTTCCTGCTTCAAAGAAAAATAGCCGCCAATGCCAACGGCCAGACAGATCGGCAGCCAGTGCAGCAAATAACCCCGCTGCGCTGCAACGCCGCGCGCTATCGCCGGTATCGGGGCCACACTTGTTCTCGCTCTGACGATTGAATAGACAACGCCAACGCTAGCCCTGCCATGGTTTCCAAAAGGTTAACCCGAATGTCCGATACCCCAGTCGTCACCCGAATTGCCCCCTCGCCTACGGGCTATATGCACATCGGAACCGCGCGCACGGCGCTGTTCAACTGGCTTTACGCCCGTGGCCGTGGTGGCAAATTCCTGCTGCGGGTTGAGGACACCGACCGCAGCCGCTCAACCCCCGAAGCGACCGAGGCTATTTTCGCCGGGTTGCGCTGGCTGGGGCTGGATTGGGACGACGAGCCGGTGCACCAGAATGACCGCGCCGAGCGCCACGCAGAGGTTGCAAATACCATGCTGGCAAACGGCCATGCTTATAAATGCTTCTCCACCCAGGAAGAAATTCAGCAATTTCGCGACGCGGCGCGGGCCAACAGCACGTCTACATTGTTCCGCTCACCTTGGCGCGACAGCACCCCGGCCGATCACCCCGACGCACCCTTTGTAATCCGCATCAAAGCCCCCCGCGACGGCGAAACCGTGATCCACGATCAGGTGCAGGGCGATGTAAAATGGCGCAACGATCAGCTGGATGACATGATTTGTTTACGTTCCGACGGTAGCCCTACTTATATGCTGGCCGTTGTTGTTGATGACCATGATATGGGCGTGACCCATGTGATCCGGGGGGATGACCATCTGGCCAATGCGGCGCGCCAGATGCTGGTCTACCGGGCCATGGGCTGGGATATTCCGGTCTGGGCGCATATCCCGCTGATCCATGGGCCGGATGGCAAAAAACTGTCCAAACGCCACGGCGCAACCGGCGTGCAGGACTATCAGGCGCTTGGTTATCCGGCGGCTGGAATGCGCAACTATCTGACCCGGCTTGGATGGTCGCATGGGGACGATGAATTTTTCACCGACGAACAGGCCCGCGACTGGTTTGATTTTAACGGAATTGGAAAATCACCATCGCGTTTTGACACCAAGAAGCTGGAAAACCTGTGCGGCCAGCAGATGGCCATCGCCGACGATGCTGCACTGGCAGCGGAAATTGACGCCTATTTGGCCGCCAGCGGGCAAGCTGCGTTAAGCGACGCGCAAAAAGACGGGCTGTTGCGGGCAATGTATTGTCTAAAGACCAGTGCCAAGACATTTCCACAATTACTTGACAAAGCACGGTTTATTTTGACGTCCCGCCCGATGGAACCGGATGAAAAAGCCCAAAAAGCGCTCGATTCAGTATCCATTCGTATACTGAGCGAATTGACGCCGCAGTTGCAAAATGCTAGC
>JAHRVC010000156.1 GCA_019090885.1 Marinosulfonomonas sp. | reverse complement strand
CCTCACGGGTCCAGATATAGCTGATATCAACAACCCATTTCTGGTTTGGTCGATCCGATTCAAAGTTACGGTTCAGCAAGTTTGGTGCGATGTTCAACTTGTGATTGCGGGTTCTAACAACAGATATGCCGTTTTGGCGCATCAATCTGCCAACACGGCGGTGGCCGACACCCAGCCCCAGTTCCTTCAGCTCTTCGGTCATTCTTGGCCTGCTATAGCTCCCCAGAGAAAGGCGGAACTGTTCCCGGAAATGTGCCAGCACAATCAGGTCTTTGCGCTGCCTTCGCTCATGGGGCGACTGCGATATGCCCGCCTCCCGGTGATTGCTTCACAATCACCTGCCAGCCAATGGATAAAGGAGCGGCACAATTCCGCGACAGGTCCACGTCAGTCTTGCCATGGTTTCAGCGTACTCACTAACTTGCGCCCCATGCCCTTACCTGTATCAATTCTGACGATACCGACCTTGCCATCCGCGAGGCCGACATCCCGCAACCGGACATGGATTACGCCACTGCCGTGGTGATATCCTACCTCGTCCCCATCCTTCAGTTCGGACCGCCAGACTTCCAGTTCCTGCTCTTCGGCTGCTTGGATATCATCATCGCTTCCAAAGATGCCAAACCCGGCAGCTGTGCGCGCGCCTGCCCCCATCCATTTCAGCGCCTCGGCAAGGAACTCAAACCCTAGGGCCAGATCGGTCTTCATATCGACTTTGGGCCCGTGGCGCGGAGCGAGGGCAAACTGGAACTCGGCCCCAGGGGCCAGTGCTAGGAAAGGAATTGGCACCGGAGAGACCCAATCAGCCGGCGGGCTGTTCTCGGGCTTGTCGGTGATGCGCCAATCACCAATATGGGGCGTTATAACCTCTGTATAGAGCGTGACTTCGCCGCGTGGGAATGCGTCGAATAATATCAAGCGGCCAACCCCATCAGGGTTGCCAAATAACCGGATGACCTCTTCAGGCTCCACGTCGATCCAGTGTTCAGCCCAGGTACGCAGCACGCCTTTTACGGATGACCCAGGAATATATGGCACGCCGTAGGTGTGATGCCAAAGAAAGCCATTCTCGACAGGATGCGGCAACCCGGTGCCAGTCAGAAATGGAGCCGTGGTTGTAAAGCCCTTTACATTGCCGCCTTGCGAAACAGCGAGGTTCCGAATTCTCTTCGCGGCCTTAGACGCATCCGGAGATTGGCCAATGAACCGTTCCAGAAACGTTTTCTTCTCCTCACCCGGACCGCTGAACCGACCTAATTCCGCATGAGCCGGCCATTGGTCAAAAAACTTCTGGAAGACCAAGCCCTTGTTCCCGTAGGGAGTCCGGGATTTGATGATTTTTTGTTCAGGTAGTGGCAGCAGCATGTTCGTCACTGGATTTTGGTTCGGTTGTTTCAGTCAGATAGGCTACGGCAAACTTCTTGAGCCAATTAAGGTATTCCAACGCCTCGGCCTGGGCGCGGATGTAATCATCCTGTGAGCCACCGCAAATCGCCCGCAGTAAATCCGTGTTGGTCCTGTAAGGTGAGGATTTCCAGCCATTGCCGCCGCCATTGCAAAGCCAGCTTTGGACATGGGAAAAAAGATGAGCATGTCCTTCGTATTTGTGGCTGGCCTTCTCCATCGCCATTGCCTGGCCAAGACCGGACATGAATATATTGGCCGGAAGTGCCTTGACGTAAGATACGTATTTGCCCCGATCGCTGACAGGAAGAGCCGCCAATGTCGTTATCTTTTCCAGTGCGTGAACGGCTCGTTCCTGGGCCTGGCTTTTCTTTGTTACCTGTCGCGTGTTGTTCGTCACCGTTGATTGGTCTGTCTCCACTGGCCTCGCCGAGTTTTGAGATTGAGCCTGCGTGTTTTGGGTAGGTGCATTTCGTTTGTTCGTATTTTTCCTCGCATGCCTTCTACGCGTCATGTTCACCTCCATTGGGATTGGCACCCGAATATTTTAGCATATTGAACCACCCTTGTCCGACAGTCTCGTTTCCGCCGATCTGGATGTAGCTTACCGTCTCGATCTTGTTGGTCACATCTGTAATACCCTCATTGCCTGAGCGCGGCCCAAGTATTGCATGCATGACGGTGTCGGGTGGAAGGGTCTCCTCGTACCAGAGATTCTGGCTGATTTTCGCCTCATTTAAAACATTCCGGGCCGCGATTGGTAATGCATAGCGCGCGAACCACGTGAAATCTTGGTCGGAAAGGATCACTAAGCGCTGTTCAATTTCCTCCCGGGTCAACATGCCGGCCAAGATGTCGATAATACGAGGATCAATATCGCCGGATCGTGAAAATTCCAGCTCCTCAAGAGCAAGATCAGAGTCTGAAGTATTCGCACCTAGATAGGTCGTGCCCGCAACCTGAACAACAGGCATGTTGATGCTAACGCCGACACGGGCACAATCTTTGCTCAACCGCCGCAGCAGAGCCGGGCACGTCACCCACTTGAATGTGTCCGACAGACAGCGGACCGGCAACAGCAAGAGACGGGCGTCAGAGAAGATAACACTCCCGGCCCCTTCATCGGTGCCGGAATCTTCGTCTGCAGAAGCTCCAAAGAGCCTGCTGACTTTTGCATCCAGGCCAGCTTTTTCTGCGGCCCAAACCCGGAATGCGCCTTTTACCCCGGAGCCCGGGATGACCGGATAGTGAGTCGTACGCTCGCGCGCCACTGGTAAGTCCAGCGCTCCGGTTGATTGACCGATGCCAGCATGGATCGATGTCTCAGCGAGAAGTCGGATGATCATACCATTTTGTCCAGTTTCGTTCATGTCCCAACCTCATCTTTCCAACGTCCAATCAGGATTTTCCCAAACCCCCATTCGCCGCCGAGACCAGACGTGATCTCGGCATCTGAAACTTTTTCAGTTCCATCACATTCCATGAAGAAGACGGAGCCTGGTGGTACTGCCTCACGCAGGGGGAGCGCCCGACCACGACGTTTTCCCGCCTGGTTTCTGGCCTGTGAGTTCCAACCGCCAATTCTTAGAGGCTTACCAATGCAAGCGCTGATCAATTGGCCAGGTAGCCCTGGGATCGAACTTCCTGGGGTCGGCAGTTCGGCAAGCACCAGCGGTGATATGACAATTGCACAATAGTTTTCAGGTAGATTTTCACCCGTATTTGGCAGCAAAGTTGCCGCGTCACGCTCAAAGGTCAATTCGGCCATCCGATGTTCGCCGCCAAGGGGCTGCAAGCGCTTGGAACTCGGCTCGCTTTCAGAGAACCCTGATACCTCTATATGCAGCGACGTACTCTCTCCCAATCGAATATGGGTGGCGAGATACAATCGGCCATCCCCTGCTGTGCGTGTGCTTCGCTCAATTCCGATGCCCACCCGAGGTTCTTCTGCCCAAAGATCATCGAGTGCGATAAAATCGGCGGCATCCGGTATCACCCCAGATTGCACCTTGCGCATACCTGCTAGGGTCAACCAACGGTCCTCAATCGGTTTCACCCCCAAAAGAGGCAATATCCGGCGTGGAAAACGGATTTCGGGTCCCAAATCACAGTCCCTCGCCGGGCCTGGCACCAGAAACGTCAAACCTGGCTGGTCGTCTTGGTCCTTGCCTTCAAGAAGGTGGAGAGGTACCGGAAATACTGGCGTGCCGTTGAAAACGACAAGGGGTGGTCCAAAAGACAAGGGGCCAAGCGTACCTTCTACTTGCCAATCCGTTCCATCACCCAGCCTTTCCGGAACCCATTTTCCGAGTTCTGCCCACAAAGCAGCACGAACTGCGCCAACCAGTGTCGGCGGAAAGGGCGGAAACACACTGGTTGCACGGCTGGCACCAGGGTCAGACTGATTAAAGGGACGCCCATCCCGCAACATCAGGGTATCCAAAGCCTGAACGCCAACATGTAGAATATCACTGTTCACCACTTGCCCCCTTGAGACGATTGCCCATCAACTCTCCGGACAAAAATGACGCAAGTAACAAGCCGTCAAAGCTGAACTGCTGTTCTTTTTGGATTGCGTTTGCTTTTCGCTTCAAGGGTTGCCCGATGGCCATCAGCGATGCCACTGATTTGTCCACGTCTGAATCTGACTCGCGTCGCACATTGCCTTGTCGCAAGTATTCCGCCCGGACGATTGCAGCCATGAGGTGGCCATCCTTGACAAACGCCGGCTCTATTTCACGATCCGTGTATTCCTCGGTTTGGAAAAGGGCAGCATATCGGCTGCGCAAATTGTGGAACAGACTGCCAGAGAAGGAGGAGCGATCGCGCGCGACACTGCAGAGTTCCGACACTGGATCTCCGTCCCAACAGGAAACCCAGTCGAAGGTTATCCCACCAGGCTTCATAACCGCGATTGCAAGGCTGTCGCGCCCGTTGCGGTCCTTGGCGATTGCGTCCAGATAATGGTGAGCTTTCTTGAGAACAGCTTGCAGCGGCACCTTATATTGCGCGTACACGATCGCGCCTGACATAGTGAAACTGCCAGCCTGTGCGCCTGCGTCGACAAACGCTGTAGAATACTTCTGCCGCAAACTCTGCGCTGCATCGATTGCCGTATCCACCGGCGTCAGCGCAAGCACGTCATCACCCCCCGCGTAGAGGAGTACACCCAAGGACTTGTTACCATCCCTGCCGGATGGATCAAAATGCTGTCTAACCTGGTCGGTGAAATTGGCCAGTCCGGTCTTTATCTGTTCGGGCACTTCGCCAATCCGCGCACCGATGCTGTCGCCATCCATAATCAGGACCGCATAAAACTCGCTGGGAGCCCCGCCAATTTCCCGCTGCACGTCAGCAAGACCAATCAGCAAACGTTCACGTGCCGCTTCGCATTCGACAGGTGTTTGCCCTGATAACTCCTTTTCGGGCCAGGCACGAATGCCATCTTTGTGGAATAGATGACCGTCCAGCTTGAAAAATCCGTTGCCAGGCAACCCGAATAACTTACTCGCAGCTTCGCCCATAGTGTTTACAGCCAGATTATTCTGAGCATCCCGCCAGTATGCGCTTTGATCCTTGTTTCTAAGCCCGTCAGCCTCTTTCAGCCAGGGCAGCGCCGCTATGTAGCTGACTGATGGCCAGTGAACCACATCCACGGCTTGCCCGCCAGGCTCCCAGCCGATCACATTTTCGGCTATTAGAGGGAAGAAACGTTTAACCAACGTAATGGCACAAAGCCTCTCCCCAGCCCTCACATCCAGCGGGCTGACGTTTCTCAAAGCGGTGAGCCGATCCCAGAACTCAGTCTGTTTCGATTTTTCACCAAGTCTCGAAAACCCGGAAATCTCTTGTAGGTTGCCCATTTGATGGCACAGGTCTCCTGGCTCAGCTTGTCCTGAAAAATGCGTGTGCCAATTTTTTCTTTGGTCGAGCCATACCCCATCAAGAGGCTTTCCCTCACCATCAATCTCAGGTGCCCCCTGAACCCAGCTGATATCCCAAAACGTCGCGCATTGGCGCGCCCAGATTTTCCTGGTTGTATCGTTCGCTACGGGTTCGATAAACTGGGAATAGACCTCGCTCTCGACGTTGGCCCAAGCCCGAAGGACCGCATTGCGGCACATGGCACCAGGATTATTGATTCCGGTAGCGTCTGCTTTGAAGCGGTTTGGCAAAGACCCGATGTAGGGAAATTCTTCAATATGCCCTCTTATTGCCCGGAACATGGCATCAGGCAGCACATCCGGGAAAATGACAACACCCGAAGGATCACGACCGATCCGTTCGGCTTCGTCCACCAGCGCCGCCATCGCGTGACCGGAAAGCCAGGATAATAGGAACGATCCGGCCCACAGATCACGAGTCCGGCGGGCATCGGCAATGAACCCCTGAACTGGTCCAAGGCTGAAATGCAGGATTTGCTCTGTGGAGGTCATCTTCGCGCCTCCTGCGAAGCTGGCCAGATTTCACCAAAACTCAAAACCTGGTTGCGATTGAATGTCCCCGGTCCCTTGCCCGCAAAATCGAGTAAGACGTCCAGGCCCGACGCGGATCTCTTACCGAAAGGCGTCTGTATATCGTATTCATGGTTAGCTGAATGGCCGGGGCGCTGAACGTTTATCTGAGTGAGAAGAAACTTCGTCGGCAACAGGGTCACCACAGGAAAGAACCCGTCGCCAATTCTGGCAATGTGGAAGAACATCGGGCTGCCGCGACGATCTGGTTTTCCGTCGGGCGTTACGCTGCCTTTTCCCGTGTTTTTCGAGAAGTAGTTCTGCGGCAAACCGAAGGCTGCCCGATACGGAACTGACACATCATTGGAGCCTTCACAAAACCAATCATGGTCTTCCTTGAACTGCATCTGCACCGGTTGATCACCCACCCGACCAGAACCATTTGGGCCCCTGGCGCGATAGTTCAGAAAAGCTCGGCCCAAATTGTCGAGCGCATGAACCGCGCTTGGATTCGATTTTTCACTGATCCAAACACGACTTTCCTTGGCAAAAGCAGATAGTCGAAATTCAGACCCTTCAATTTGCGGCGCGTATTCGAGTAGCCCTTGCAGCAAAGATTTGTATTCTGGCAGGGTCGCGGGTGCGGTCCAATTCAATTCCCCTGCTCGCCCCTCCTGAACGAAGTTCTTCAGAGCAATACTTCCCCATCCTCGACGAGTGCGTGATCCGAGGCCACCGATCATGCCGAATAGTTTTAGCGTACGCACGATCCCGTCCACGTCTTCTGAATCAAGGCCATTTCGCAAGATGAAAACCAGCTTGAAAGGCAATCCAGAACGAAAGCAGCTCCGTCCCAGATTCCCCCGAAACCTGTCAAACAAGCCGTAACCGAGATACTGCGCACCGACTCCAACCGCACCCGCCCCTCCGCTCAGTGACTGCTTTCCATCGCTACCCAGAACGGCACCTCTGTCGACAATATCTGCCAATCCGGGCCCCGACAATAACCGTGGGAGCACTGCCCCTTGATTGTCAGGGCCTCCAAAAATCCGGACAACCTCAGTGCGCATTTTCTTGAGCGCCTCGGACCTGGAATTTTCTTGGTCGACGAACCGAGCGAAATTCAATGCCTGCCACCAAAACACAAGCGCGCCTTTGATGCTGTCAATTCGGATGCGGGAAACCTCGTGGTCAGCGCCACCAAGAAACATTGGCGTGACAATTTCAAATTCAGCAGTGATCGTCGAAAATTTCTTGGCGCCCATCGCGTCAGTTTACTGTCACGTAAATGTGAGTCAAGCGTCGTGAAAAACGACGACCTGCCACCGCAATCGATAATCTATTGAATTTCAAGCGCTCAACTTTGCACGCCCTTGGCAAATGACTGCGCGCCTCAAAACTCCCACATTTCTGAAATCCATTCCAATTCCGTTCTGAATTGTTGGGTCAAGTTTCGCTAGATTTCCCGACTTGCGATAATTCCAGCGCCCAGTTTTTCTGCGAGCTTGCGGTCTCAGTATTTAAATGCGTAGGCAGATATTGATGAGCAATCGCCTTCACACCCCTTGCCATCATGCTTGTCTTGGGACGCATGCTGGAAATCCTATCACCTGTATTTGGGTGCCGGGTAAGCCGCCTTGACGCACAAGCTCTTGGTGCTCGCGTGTTAGTTCTGTTGTCCCACTTCGTCCTACTGGAGCTATTTGCTGGTGCAGCTCCAATTGGAGTCGTGATTGGTATCTACACTGTAATAGCTGCGGTGTTGCAGGGTCTGATGACCATTCGCCCTGACCTGGACTCCATGGGCTGCATGGCGCTTCTTGAATTGCGTGCGCAGGGTCGCGAGTTGACTCCCGGCCTCCGCGATCGGGTTGCGAGGATTGCAGAAAACGACCGGTTCGATCGGGGTTCCTAGCCCGGGCGTCGCGCCTTGCCGGCATCGCTGCCGGACCTCCTTTCAGATGGGCCGGGCCAGGATCTTGTGACTTTGGCGCTTGCGTGCGGATACGTCCCTTGGAGCAGAGGGTCGCATGCGTTTCGAGCTGGCTGGTGGCAGGTGTTAGCGCGGCTGAATACGAACAAGCGGTTATCAAGATTGGCGAACGCTTGCTCGTTTCAATCCGCGTTGGTGCTACATGTTTTGGACCCTCTCCGAGTGACAGAATTGCCACCGTGATATCTGTAGAGCATGGTGCACTACGCCAAGCTTACCGACTTGCCCCGGTTTTTGTAGCATTCAACCCGGCATTTCGATTCGGCGGTGACAAGGGTGGGCGAAAATTCACAATTGCACGCTGGTCGGCGGATGATGCAAATCTGGACACTGTGGTGCAGGCGATTTCCAGACTGGAACCCGGTTGGGGTGGTCAGCGTGGCATCAAAGGCTCGCCTCAGCGGCATCCGTCGCGTTTGAGCCTTCAAAAGGTTGTCGGACTAGTGGAAAAAGGTTTTGATCCACAGAAAAAGGACGGTGACAGATGAAGCACGTTTTTCTAGCTTCGCTTGGCGGATCCCCGCAAGTGATTACCGAGACCCTGTGGGCTCTGATGAATCCTCAGAAGCTGATTGATCCCAAGAATAGGAACCGCAAACCCGTTGCCCCCGAAGTGGTTCACCTCGTGACGACGTCTTTCTATAATGAGAGATTGTTTTTGTCAGTCGATGACAAAAACAGGAAAATCGAGCAGAAAATTGGTGCGCTGTATTCCCAGTACGGGCATCGGACTCCCATAATTGTGTTTGATCCCGTGCAGAATGAAGAAGGGACGGAGAGCATTTCGGATATCCGTGATCAGGACGAAAACGTACTCTATGCTAATCACGTGACAACAAAGCTCAAGGCCTATGCTGACCGTCCGGATAATGTGATTCACATGTCTCTGGCTGGTGGCAGGAAAACGATGTCGAGCTATGACCATTCCGCCATGATGTTTTTTGGCCGTGCGAACGATGAGTTGTCTCATGTCCTCGTGAAGCCTCAGGCACTTGAAGGGTCACCAGACTTTTGGTGGCCAGACCAGGAAGAAAGTACTGTCACGGTCCGTGGTATTGAATTTCTGACGTCTTCAGAGTTAGCACAAGTGGACCTTATTGATGTGCCCTTTGTTCGTTTGCACGTCCGGCTGCCTAAAGGGCCGCCTGCCGAGGCGCTGGATTACAACAGTCTGGTCGAATTTGTGGAATTCGAGAAACAGGGTGAACCTATTGTTGTGAATGCAATTGACTGCACGATTACCATTGGCTCGGATGTCGTGAAATTAGCACCCCAGCCTTTTGCGTTGTTTTCGCTACTTGCCATATCAAAAAAAGGAGCCTGGCGGGGTGTCGGACCTGAGGATGAAGGTCAGGGCCCGAATGCCGCAGGCTGGATCCGCCTTAGCGATATTCGATTTGGGCTTGAGAAAGACAACAGGACTATTCGAACAACCCGCGCTTTTCATGTGCTGGAACTCCTTCTGACAAGGCGCCCCGATGGCCTAAAGCACCGTGATAACGGTCTTATACAAAAAGTCAGGAAAGAGCCGCTAGGATCGAGTGGCGATGATGCAACTGAGTCCGACCGATCGCGGATAAGGATCGACCTGAAACAAAAAGTCAAATCTCCCTTCATTCTTGAATACGTTCTACCCAAAGTTTACGGCTTGAAAGGTGTAGATCATTTCCTCGGCCTGGATATTCCCGCACATCGTATCCGTCTTGTAGGTTTTACAGATTCTGAACTTGAGACCGACCATCTGAGCGAGTTCTGAAACGCTCATCTTTTTCTGCTGCGCCCACATGAGAATGCTTGGGCGAACTTCCTGAGTTTTTCTCTTGGGCCTTAATTACCTGCCGCAAGCTTGCCAACCCGGCGGGCTAATCCCAGTGGCACTAGACCTGATCCAATCGCTCTCCATAAATGGATCGGATCATGTTTGTTTCTTCCGAAAACCTTCCCCAAAACGCAGAAACTACCGTGATAGCCTCGCTCGAAATGCGCCCGATTGACGCGCCTGTGCAGCCCGATCACTTTCGTGATGTGGGACTCTGGGCCCTGATTGAAGGGCAACCAAATGAGGCAAAGCTAGCTATTCGATACCGTGTACTGGGTGGTAACGAGCCCTACGGCCGCATCTTCGTTTCGTCTAGTCTACCAATGGCCAGCAACTCACGTCATGGGCTCGAATTCCATGGTGCAGGGTTGGAGCGTCTGACTGCCGAGGCTCTCTCCTATCCGTTGAAACTGGCGTTTCCCGGTTTCCGGTCAGTTGCCACTCCCCTGCAAGTTCTGGATCATCAGGCACGCCTGTGCCCGTCTTCACTCCGGATGCTCGCGCCTCAGTCGACTACATCAGAACATCGTGGGTTGCGCCTGGTCGGCGAAAATGAACCTGCTTCCTTGCCTTTTCCCAAAGTGCCGCTGTCCCAACTGAACTTGGATGCGGGTCTTCAGGCGCTCAGCGCAATCGCGTGCGAAACTGAGCTAGTTCTCATGCTGTCGCGCTTTTTTCCGGAACACAATAATTTCCAGAGATTGTTTGAAGCAGACCAGAAACTGTTTGGCATGTTGAACAGTCCTGGCGCGGATGTGGAAATGCTCAACACAGCCGCAAACCTCCGCCGAACAATCGCGGATTGGAACCGCTCATCGCATGGGTTTCGCTTGGAAGTTTTCTTGCAATCCGCGGCTGCCCTGGACGACATCACGACAGAAACTGTCCGGCGGACACTGTTCGGCGATTGTGGGAGAATTCGGGAAGGCCAGCCCGAAGAAACCATCCTCATCGAATGTTTTCCAGCCGAGGCGGTAGCCAGACCGCATTTGACGCCTTCGCCACAGATGCTAACGGGGCTTGGCTACCGATCCTTCCGCGTCGAAACTCCAGCCGTGAGCGCCGATGAACTTCGCCTCGGAGAAGATCTGTCGGGCCACCCCGTTACTATTTCACGGCAGGCTACAAAGCAGCATATGGTTGTTCTCGGCGCGACTGGTGTCGGTAAATCCACGTTATTTTGTAACATGATTCTGCAGGACATATCCGCCGGCGTTGGCGTCATTCTGATCGACCCGCACGGTCCTCTGTTCTCCGAAGTAGCAGCAAAACTCCCACCCGAGATAGCTGCCAACGCAATCTTGGCAGACGCCGGCGATTTCGCCAACCCGTTCAGCCTTAATCTGCTCGAAATCAAGCAGGAGCCTGCGGCTATCCAGCGAAATTTCATCGCCAATCAGTTGATCTCTCTGTTCAAGTCAATGCTGTACAAAAACGTGCCAGAAGCTTTTGGGCCGATGTTCGAGGCCTACTTCCGCAACGCCCTGATGCTTTTGATGGATGCCGAGGGAGAAAACGCGTCCCTCGCCGATTTTGATCGCGTGTTTTCCGACGCAGCTTATCGCCGGGAGTTGATTCACAACTGCAACGACGAATTCATCGTCCGTTTCTGGCGTGGGATTGCCACAAAGACCAGCGGCGACATAGCGCTCGAAAATATTGCTCCTTACATTTGCTCGAAGTTGACCCAATTCACTAGCAACCCGCTGTTACGGCCCATTCTCACCGCTCGCAAATCCACCCTGGATTTCGCCTCCGCCATGGACAAAGGTCAGCCCTGCCTGATTAGCTTGGCAAGAGGCAGTGTCGGCGAACTGGACGCGGCCCTGCTGGGCGGCATTCTGACCATCCGCGTTTTTGCCGAAGCCATGGCAAGAGGGGCACGTCCCCAATCTGGCCGCCGCCCGGTCCGGCTGTACCTGGACGAGTTCAGCTATGCCGGAAGCGTATTGTCCCAGATGTTGGCCGAGTGCCGGAAATTCGGAATCGAGCTTGTTCTTGCCAACCAGGGGCTGGGCCAGATTGACGGCCGCAATGGTGGGCTGGATATTTCTCATGCACTGCTGGCCAACGTGGCAAGCGTGCTCACCTTTCGGGTAGGACCCGAGGATGCCACACGGCTGGCAGATTGGTTTGCTCCCGAGGTGACAGCTCGTACTCTGACTCGGCTCCCAAACCATATGTTCGCCGCCCGCCTTTTGCGGGGAGGCGTACCACAGTCTGTCCGTCGGGTGATTGCGGATCCACCGGCTACAGAAAAGGACCTGTAAGGCAGCGCAGTGAGGCCTGATTCACGTCAATTCCACACTTGATTTTCGGGTCCAGCGCTCACTTTAAGCGCCGTTATTACCCCGTGGCAAACAAGAGAGTACTTGGATATTACTGACAAATTACTCACCCGAGCTTTGTGTGCCGGGTCGCCATCCAAGTATCAACGGTTCCATTTCCTCACGCGACAGATTGATCGCACCCTGAAAAGGTTGAACTTTCAACGCACGTTCCAAATCTTCTTCCGTCGGATCATATTTGATCGATATATGAGGTCGAAAGATACCGTCGCCATAATCAAATGTGGCACCCATTCCGAGATGCTTTTGATGGCTCTCCTGAACATCTGGACAATCAATACGCAAGCCCAGTGCAGCGTGGATCTTGATGGGTTGTCCAACTAATGTGCCAGATGTGGTCTCGATTGCGCTAGGCGCAAACGAATTGATCGGCACAGGAGTTTTTGAGAATGTCACCGTTACGTGCATGTCTTCTGGACCTATGAGGTCGCCAAACCCGACGCTCGAAGCCCAATTCCACAACTCTTTGCCGTTTAACACTTTTCGACTTACATAGACGGGCTGTTTTAATGAGTCACTATTCACGCATATCTCCAACCGACATTTCTGGCTTGTTTACTTTTTCTGTCTGACATTTTTTTGGCCTCCGTCAAATCGTTTTTCGCATCGAACAAATAGGCAGCCAGAAGCCGCCGCCTGTCAATCTGAGCTTGGTGGGTTTTCTCTGGCGAAGTAGTTAAGGGTGCTGAGCTCAACGATCCTGACCGAGGCGGCACCTTGTTTGTTTCTATCCCTGGCGAAGTAGGGAAACTAGCTAACAGGGAAATTACGCACCGATAACCGTGAAAAAATGCCGACAAGCAGGGGAACGTTAGCAGCTCTGTGTGGGCTTGATCGGCTTACTGACCCTGAATTAATCTACGTGGCAACATCCCGAGCGAACGTACTTCTGGAACTCGCGGGTGGACGGAACAATCTGCAAAGCTCTGGTCCTGTCGCGGTTTAGTGCCGCTCCGAGTGCTCATTTAAGCGGCGATCCTTTCGAAAGCCAAGGGGCTTTTCCAGCCTAGTGCCGAAT
>JAHRVC010000155.1 GCA_019090885.1 Marinosulfonomonas sp. | reverse complement strand
CTGGGGTGGTGGCGGTGGCCGCGACGATGGCGACGACAACAATCGTGGACAAAACGGCAGCGGTGGCGGTCGGCGTCCGGCTGATCCACAGATTCCTGACATCGACCAGATAGTTAAAAAAGGTCAGGAACAACTGCGCGTCCTTATGGGCGGTCGCGGTGGTGGCAATGGGGCAGGCGGCGGCGGCGAAGGCCCGGGCTTTACCCGCAACACAGCCTTTTTCGGCCTGCTTGCAGTGATCGCGCTGTGGGGATTTGCTTCCTTTTACACGGTCAAACCGGAAGAACAGTCAGTTGAACTATTTTTGGGTGAATACAGCCAGACTGGCAATCCGGGGCTGAATTTCGCGCCGTGGCCGCTGGTGACTGTCGATGTGATCCCGGTTACGCGCGAGCAAATCGAGGATATTGGCGTCGCACAGGGTACGCGCGGTGAAAGCGGCCTGATGCTGACGACGGATGAAAACATCGTCGATATCGACTTTCAGGTGGTTTGGAACATCAATGATCCGGCCAAGTTTCTGTTCAACCTGCGCGATCCGCAGGCGACCATCCGCGCCGTGTCTGAATCGGCCATGCGCGAGATTATCGCCGCCTCTGAACTGGCACCGATCCTGAACCGGGATCGTGGTTTGATCGCTGATCAGGCGCTGACCCTTATTCAGGCAACGCTGGACAGTTATGACGCGGGCATGAATGTGGTTCGGGTCAACTTGGACAAGGCCGATCCGCCGCGCGAAGTTATTGACGCTTTCCGCGACGTGCAGGCGGCTGAACAAGAACGTGATCGTCTGGAACGTCAGGCGGATGCCTATGCAAACCGGGTTCTTGCCGGTGCACGTGGTGAAGCGGCCCAGCAGCTTGAACTGGCCGAGGGCTATCGCGCTTCGGTGGTGAATGCTGCCGAAGGTGAAGCCAGCCGTTTTCTGGCTGTGCTAGGTGAATACCAATTGGCACCGGACGTGACGCGCAAACGTCTGTATCTGGAAACGATGGAAGAAGTGCTTGGCAACGTGGACAAAATCATCCTTGATGAACAGTCCGGCGGTCAGGGCGTAGTGCCCTATCTGCCACTTAATGAGCTGCGCAAATCATCGACAACCGGAGGAAGCAACTAATGCGTAAAACAACCTTTATCCTGCCGGTTATCGTCGTAGCGATCGCGGCATTTCTGTCATCCATCTATATCGTTGACGAACGCGAAAAGGCGTTGGTTCTGCAGTTTGGCCAGATCAAAGCGGTCAAAACCGACCCCGGTCTTGCGTTCAAAATTCCGCTGATCCAAGAGGTCGTGCGCTATGACGACCGCATCTTGTCGCTGTCCACCAAAGAGATCGAGGTCACCCCGTCGGATGATCGTCGTTTGGTCGTGGATGCGTTTGCCCGCTACCGGATTTCGGATGTGGAACAGTTTCGCCGGGCGGTTGGTGTTGGCGGCATTCGCGCCGCAGAAGACCGGCTTGAATCGATCCTGAACGCGCAGGTTCGCGAAGTTCTGGGTTCCGATCAGGTTACATCGAACACGATCTTGTCCTCTGATCGGGCCGGTCTGATGGTTCGTATTCGCAATCAGGCCCGTGCGCGTGCTTTGCCGCTTGGTATTGATGTGGTGGACGTTCGCCTGAAGCAAACCAACCTGCCAGAGCAAAACCTTGAAGCGACATTTGCTCGGATGCGTGCCGAACGTGAACGCGAAGCAGCCGACGAGATCGCGCGCGGTGAAGAAGCCGCACTTAGGGTTCGTGCAACGGCCGACAGAACGGTTGTTGAACTGGTATCTGACGCCAGCCGGGACGCGGAAATTACCCGTGGTCAAGCTGACGCCAAGCGCAACAATATCTTTGCGCAAGCCTTTGGTCAGGATCAGGAATTCTTTGAATTTTACCGGTCACTGGCTGCATATCGCAAGGCTTTGCAGGGCTCCAATTCGACCATGGTCCTGTCGCCTGACAACGAGTTTTTTGATTATCTGAAATCTGACCAACCCAAGTGATCGCCACGATCATTCTGGCCGTTGGCCTTGTGCTTTGCATAGAGGGGCTGGTGTTCGCACTGGCCCCTTCGCGTCTGGAAGATGTGCTGGACATGCTGCGAAAAATGTCACCAGAATCCCGCCGGATGGCTGGATTGGGCGCGCTTGCGGTGGGTGTTTTTCTGGTCTGGCTTGCCAAAACTATCGGCCATTGAATGTGCACAATGGGTGCCCATGGCCTTCACATCCAGTTTACATTTCGTGGTCAGGCTTTGATTTGCGGCCCGGCGTTCCTATCTAGATAGTGAAAATGAATAGTTTTACCCGGAAGCTCTTTCAACCGGGCGATCCCATAGGAGGATGTCGTGAACTCACAGGCAATAGCACTTCCCGTTCAGCGGGCTACCGCAATGCGCGGATTATTTTTGGTCTTCACCGCGCTCGTGTTGCTGCTGGCGCAGACAATGATCGCACAGGCGCGCGAAAGCATGGCCGATCTGGCTGAACAGATCAGCCCGTCAGTGGTGAATATCACCACGACGACCACAATTGCGGCGGCAACTGACAATCAACCAACCCTTCCTGATGGCTCCCCGTTTGAGGATTTCTTCAAGAATTTCCGCGACCGGCAGCCACAGGGCGAGGGCAACCAACGCCGGCCAAGACGCAGTCAGGCGCTTGGGTCCGGGTTTGTGATCTCGGAAGACGGTTATATCATCACCAATAACCATGTGATCGAAGGGTCTGACGAAATCCTGATCGAGTTCTTTTCGGGCAAAGAATTGCCCGCCACGATCGTTGGAACGGATCCAACTACCGATATCGCGGTGCTGAAGGTGGAAAGCGAAGAACCGCTGCCCTTTGTATCCTTTGGTGACAGCGATATCATGCGTGTGGGTGACTGGGTGATGGCGGTTGGCAACCCGCTGGGGCAGGGCTTTTCTGTGTCCGCCGGTATCGTCTCGGCCCGCAACCGGGCTTTGTCGGGCAGCTATGACGATTTCATCCAGACAGATGCGGCGATCAACCGGGGCAATTCCGGCGGCCCGCTGTTTAATATGGACGGGGACGTTGTTGGGGTGAATACCGCAATCTTGTCGCCCAATGGCGGCTCTATCGGTATCGGCTTTTCGATGGCGTCAAATGTCGTTTCGCGTGTCGTTGACCAGCTTCAGGAATTTGGTGAAACGCGCCGTGGTTGGTTGGGTGTGCGTATTCAGGACGTTGACGCCGATGTGGCAGATGCAATCGGCCTGCAGGAAGCTGCCGGTGCGTTGGTAACCGATGTGCCCGACGGCCCGGCAATGGAGGCCGGTATTTTGGCGGGCGACGTTATCTTGTCTTTCGATGGTCAGGATGTCAGCGACACCCGTGAATTGGTGCGCATTGTCGGCTACTCTGACATTGGCAAGGCGGTGCGTGTCGTGGTGTTCCGTGATGGCGAAACGCAGACCGTTCTCGTGACACTGGGGCGGCGTGAAAAAGTTGATAAAGTGGTCCCCGCGTCGGTCCCCGGTCCGGCAGATGATCCGGTAGAAGAGGAAATATTCGGCCTGACCATTTCTGAGATGAACGATGAGCTGCGCGAGCAGTTGGGTCTGAAAACTTCGGCCAGTGGTCTGGTGGTCAAAGATGTGGCCGAGGACAGCAAGGCCTTTGAAAAGGGCCTTCGGGCGGGTGACGTCATCACCGAAGCGGGGCAGCAAAAGGTTGCCAGCATCGCGGCCCTTCAGGAACGTATCGAGGTTGCAACCGAGGCCGGGCGCAAATCCCTGCTGCTGCTGGTGCGCCGTGGTGGTGACCCCAGGTTCGTGGCACTCGCTATCCAGTAGCCCGATAATAAATCTAGTGAAAAGGGCACCCTTGGCGGTGCCCTTTTTTGTCGGCTCAACCGGCTTGCAGCGCGGGCGTTTCCTGTTCAGCTGGTTTCAGCAGTTCATCCAGCAGATAAGACAGATCCTCAATATTGTCGGCAATCACATGCGCCACCCCGTTTTCGCGCTGTAACTTGCCGCTGACCCGCAACAGCCGCCCGGAAATTACCGCGCGGCGGAATTTTTCATACATCGCCCGCCAGACAATGACATTGGCAACCCCAGTTTCATCCTCAAGCGTGATGAAAATCACCCCCTTGGCGGTTCCCGGCCGCTGACGAACCAGCACCAGCCCGGCAACGACGACCCGCGCGCCATTGGGTGGCTCGTCCAGCCGGCAATGGGGCAGGGCGGCAGGTGGACGAATCCAGTCCTCTGGATGTGGTGTGCGTAGGCTCATAGAACAAAGATAGAACATTCACGCTTTCGCGCAACCCTGTTTCAAAGGCTGGCAATTTTGCCCCCCATATCCTAAATCCCATTCCTGAACCTGATGAATTGAGAGGCAAAATGGCCAAGATTACTTATATCGAGCACAATGGCACCGAACATGTCGTAGAGGTCGCCAATGGCCTGACGGTTATGGAGGGCGCGCGCGACAATGATGTTCCGGGAATCGAGGCCGATTGCGGCGGCGCCTGCGCCTGTTCGACCTGCCATGCTTACGTTGCTGCCGACTGGGTAGCTAAAGTCCCGCCCAAAGAGGCGATGGAAGAAGATATGCTCGATTTTGCTTATGAGCCGGACCCGGCGCGTTCGCGGCTGACCTGTCAGATCAAGGTTACGGACGCGCTTGACGGATTGATTGTGAAATTCCCAGAGCGGCAAATCTAATGCGGCGGGCCGCCTGCCTTGCGCTTATCTTTGCGCTTGGGGCGGCTTGTGTGCAGGCCGAGGGCGTAACGTCGGCCCGATATGGTGATCCGACCGGGCGCTATGATCATGGTATCCTTGGCGACGCGATTGAGTATGGCGCGCTGGAACTGACCACAGACGCCGGGCGTCGCCTGCGGATTGTCTTGCCTGAAAGCCGGGTGTTCGAGGATACGGCCCCCCGCGTGGTCGATCTGGACGGGGATGGACTGCGCGAAGTCATCGTGGTTGAAACCGACATTCACCGCGGCGCGCGTCTGGCGGTTTATGGCCCTGACGGGCTGATTGCAGGCACACCCTATATCGGTCGGACGCATCGCTGGCTGGCCCCGATTGGGGCGGCTGATCTGGATGGGGATGGGGCGATAGAAATCGCCTATGTGGATCGTCCGCATCTGGCCCGGCTGATCCGGGTCTGGCGGTTTGCGGGCGGCGCGCTGGAACTTGTGGGTGAATTGCCCGGCTACACCAATCACCGGATTGGCGAAGACAACATCGCCGGGGGTATCCGCGATTGCGGCGCAGGGCCGGAATTGATCGTGGCGGATGCCGGGTGGCGCGATATTTATGCGATCACGATGAAACAGGCGGGCGTGTTTGCTGCGACCCGGGTTGGTCCGCATGAGGGGCGCGGTTCCTTTGCGGCAGCACTTGGGTGCGAGCAGCGCTAATTCCGTTTGTAATTTTCTTTTAATAATTCATCTGACACGAAGGGCATACGGCTGCCCGGGTGGGTGCAGAATGCGTCAGCCCTAAAGCGCGCGCCAGCCGATATCGGTTCGGTTAAAGCCATCGGGCCAGTCGATTGTCTCGACCATTTCATAGGCGCGATCACGGGCGTCGCTCAAAGACGCCCCGCGCGCTGTAACATTCAAAACCCGCCCGCCAGTGGCGCATATCTTGCCGTCGATACGGCTGGTTCCGGCGTGAAAAACCATGTTCCAGCTATCCTCGGGAACGCCGTCCAGCCCATTAATAACAGACCCTTTTTCATAAGCCCCCGGATAACCATCCGCTGCCATAACAACGGAGATCGCATGGTCCTCGCCCCAGTTGACGATTGCCTGATCCAGCTGCCCGCGCGCGCACGCCAGCATCAAATCCAGCACCTGCGCGCCAAGGCGCATCATCAGAACCTGACATTCCGGGTCACCAAATCGCACGTTATATTCCACCAGCCGTGGTTGGTCGTCCTTGATCATGAAGCCGGCGTATAGAACCCCCTGATAGGGCGTGCCGCGCCGGGCCATTTCATCAACCGTTGGCTGGATGATCTGCTCCAGTGCGATTTTCACAATCGCATCGCTCATCACTGGGGCCGGGGAATAGGCCCCCATCCCGCCGGTATTGGGCCCCTTATCGCCGTCAAAGGCGCGTTTGTGGTCCTGCGCGGTGCCAATGGGCAGAATATTTTCGCCGTCGCAAAGCACGAAAAACGATGCCTCTTCGCCCTCCATGAATTCTTCGATCACCACCTCGGCGCCCGCATCGCCAAATGCGCCGCCAAACATGTCGTCGATTGCGTCCAGTGCGGTTTCCTCATCCATCGCGACGATCACGCCTTTGCCTGCGGCCAGACCGTCGGCTTTCACAACGATAGGTGCGCCCATCCTGCGGATATAGGCTTTGGCGGGATCGGCTTGGGTGAAATGCCCATAGGCGGCTGTCGGTGCCTTGGCCGCGTCGCAGATTTCCTTGGTGAAAGCTTTGGAGCCTTCGAGCATCGCTGCCGCAGCCGAGGGGCCAAACGTCAGGATCGCGCTTTCGCGTAAACGGTCCGCAACCCCGGCCATTAGCGGTGCTTCCGGTCCAACGATCACAAAATCGATCGCATTTTCTTCGGCAAAAGTAACGACTTGCCCGCGGTCGTTGATGTCAAAGCTGGCGCATTCGGCAATCGCTGCAATCCCGGCATTACCGGGGGCGACGATCAGCCGATCGCATTTGGGGTTTTGCATCACGGCCCATGCCAGCGCATGTTCACGCCCGCCGCTGCCCAATATCAGGATGTTCATGCCGTTTCCCCACCTTGGCCTTTGTTGGCTTGCGTTCTAAGGTCAGGCAAGCACAAGCACAAGGTAACCCATGTCCGACCTGTTCGAAGATAATGCCCCGGGCCAGAACGCCCCAGAATTCACCGTTTCCGAGATTTCGGGCGCGGTTAAAAAGGTTATCGAGGGCGAGTTTGGCCATGTGCGGGTGCGCGGCGAAATTGGCCGTGTGTCGCGCCCGGCGTCTGGGCATCTGTACTTTGACCTAAAGGACGAACGCGCGGTGATCGCCGCCGTTAGCTGGAAAGGGCAGGCGGCACGGCTGGCGGTGCGCCCCGAGGAAGGCATGGAAGTGATCGCAACCGGGCGGATGACCACATTCCCCGGCCAGTCGCGCTATCAGCTGATCGTTGAAAACATCGAGCCCGCCGGGGCCGGGGCGCTGATGGCGATGCTGGAAAAACGCCGCAAAGCGTTACAGGCCGAGGGGCTGTTTGACCCGGAGCTGAAAAAACCACTGCCCTATCTGCCCGAGGTGATCGGGGTCATAACCTCGCCTTCTGGTGCGGTAATCCGCGATATACTGCATCGTTTGCGGGATCGGTTCCCGCGAAAGGTGCTGATCTGGCCGGTGGCGGTTCAGGGCCAGAAATGTGCGCCCGAAGTGACCCGCGCGATCGAAGGGTTCAACGCGCTCAGCCCCGGCGGCTCGATGCCGCGCCCCGACCTGCTTATCGTGGCGCGCGGCGGTGGCTCGGTCGAAGACCTGTGGGGCTTTAACGAGGAAAGCGTGATCCGGGCGGTCGCGGCGTCCGACATTCCGCTGATTTCTGCCGTGGGCCATGAAACCGATACAACACTGATAGATTATGTATCCGACAAACGTTCGCCAACGCCGACGGCGGCGGCGGAACTGGCGGTGCCGGTCCGATTGGATTTGCTGGCATGGGTTGGGGAACAAGAGGGGCGATTGGCCCGGGCGCTTAGCCAATCCATCGGGCAACGGGGCCAGCACCTGCGCGATCTTGCCCGCGCTTTGCCAAAACTGACAAGCCTGACCGAGAACGCGCGGCAACGTCTTGACCGTGCATCCGAACAATTGCCCGCCGCCTTACGTCTTGTCACCCAGAAACGCCGCCTGCATCTGAGCGAAGTTAGTGCAGCCGTTCGCCCCGAAGCGCTGCGCCGTGTGTTACGCGAAGCTGCTGCTCGATTTGACGAACGTCGCGCGCGCTTGGTGCCCGGCCTGCTCAGCCGCGATATGATGCGCAAACAAGAGGTCTTGCAGGGAACGCTTAGCCGGCTTGATCTGACGTCGCGCAATCAACTTGCCCGCTGGGGTCGCAAACTGGATGGTCTGGAACGGATGCGCCAGACGCTGGGGTATCGCCAAACGCTGGAGCGGGGCTATGCGGTGGTGCGTGGGGACGGGGATGTGGTGACGACGTCAAAAGCCGCAGCCAAGGCCAGCGCGTTGGAGATCGAATTTGCCGACGGTCGCCTGCCGGTGGGTGGTTCGCCCGCAAAACCCCGCGCAAAGTCAAAGCCGCCGACCGATCAGGGATCGTTGTTTTAGGGCGCTCTTAGGCGCCAACCTCTGGCCCAAGGCACAACATTGGTTCGTGTGAGGCGCGGGCTTCATAAAGGGTGCGCCCTTGTGGCTCATTCATAAATATCGCCCGCAAACCTTTGCCGGATTTGAAAAAATTCCAGCATTGCGTGATATCGGGCGCGTTGTCATAGGCAAAACAAATCAGCCCTTTTTCGGCCTCCCACCATTGCCCATCATGACATTCGCTGCCGTCAAAGGCCCATCTGACCTGCCGTCCGGGGCGATATTCCTCGATCCCATAGGCCAGCCCACCTTCAAAATAGGTCAGCGTGCGACCTTGGGTATAGGTTTCAAATTCCTCGCCCGTCAGCGGGTCGTCAGCGAAGGCCCAGGAGGCGGTGAAAATGAAGGCTAAAACCAAACGAAACATAGGGGCAAGCTTACAGGGAAATTGCGGTTATTCCATAGTGAAGAATGGGGGCCGCGTCACTCTGGCGTGATCTTGCGGGCTAATTGTTCGCTTAGGCGCGGGTCCATGATGGAACGCCAGCGTCGGGGAAACAGCGCCAGAAACCCCATCACTGGCAAACTGTGGGGCAGCAGTGGCATATCCGGGTCCAACTGCAATGCGGGAAAGGGCCGCGAAGGGTGGGCATGATGGTCTGAATGATGCGGTGCATTCAGCATCAGACGTGCGGTAAAACGATGTGGCGCGTTCCAGGAATGACGCGGGCTGACGGCTTCGGTTTTGCCGTCCGCGTCCGGCCAGCGGATCAACCCATAGTGCTGTACGTAATCGGACATCAGCAATTGCATCGTTGCGTAAGCCGCCAGCGCGACATAGGCTAGAATGCCCGCAAACCCGCCAATCATTGCGGCGCAGAGCAAACCCAGAACCGCGCCGCCGACATACATCAGGTATGGATGCAGAAGGGCAGTTTTGCTTTGCGCGCGCAGTTGGTTTTCAGCCTGCCACCCGGTAACGAAAGAGCCAAACCACGCACGGGGCGCGAAGACATAGAAACTTTCACCAAGAGCGGCGCTATTTGGGTCTTCTGGTGTGGCCACGTGGACGTGATGCACAAGGCGGTGCGCCGATGTGTGATGGCCAAACAGCAGAGAACTGAATATCCATTTCCCTAGGGTAAAAAGCGGGCGATTGGGCCGATGGATCAATTCGTGTGCAACAGGGTTGGAAACCTGCCCAAAATAAAGCCCGAACCCGACGAAGACCAGCAAGCGAGCGCCGATCCCTAGCCCGGTGCCGCCGCTAAGCGCCCAAATCGCCAACATCAGCAAACCAAAATGCACGCCTGCCAATGCGATCAGCAAACGATCCGCGTCAGGTTGTTCATCTTCGGATGCTGCGGCGGGCGTAAGGGGGCTGTTCAACTCATCGACCAGAAACGCGAACACCGTCAGGTAAGCCAACGCGATCCAGCCCCAAATGCCACCCACAAAGGCTGCCAGCGCCAGAAATGGCACAGGCAACAGGGTTGTGATGGCAAACAGGAAGACGAGGTTTTGCATGGGCAAGCTCCTTTAACGCGTCATTGTCGGCTGAAACGCTGCCAATTGCCAATAGATTGAATGCGGTATCGCCTTTTGCCGACGGGCATCGACGGGCTTTCAAACCTGCGCAAGAGCGATTAAGTCACGGGGGTGCTAACGGAGATCGCGCATGTCGTTTTTCAAGAAACTCAAAAATCGCCTGTTCAAATCTTCCAGTAAGATTGACGAGGGGCTGGATGCTATCGTTGCCGACGGTGGCGTTGAAGAAGAGGTGCTTGAAGAAACCCTTGACGAGGAACCGCGCGCCGAGGAACTGACTCCAGAGCCAGAGCCAGAGCCAGAGCCAGAGCCAGAGCCAGAGCCAGAGCCAGAGCCAGAGCCAGAGCCAGAGCCAGAGCCAGAGCCAG
>JAHRVC010000154.1 GCA_019090885.1 Marinosulfonomonas sp. | reverse complement strand
GCTTTGGCGAGGGTGTGATCAACGGCGCACTGACGGCGCGTGTCGGCGTCGCCGCAATTGAGGTTTGCCGCCCACTACCGTTTCACGCCGCAAAACGCCCCTCAGTCACCCGGCTGGTTCAACGGGCACTGACCGGGCTTTTTGCCACCTCGCCAAAGGTGTGACCGGCCACCCTATCTGGTGTCTTTACCTGCCCGGTTCACCCGCCTATAACGCGCCAATGACACGGATATTGGCCATAATTATTCGAATTACCTGCCCGGCGCTCTGAACAGATCGAGCCGCCGGGACAAGGCGCATGCAAGCCCGCGCCGTGCCTTTCGCAATTTTCCGATTTAAGACCAGAATTAAGAAATGAAGGACGCCAAAAAATGTGCGCCGATACACCAGAAATTAACTATAAATCCACGCTGAACCTGCCGGTTACAGATTTTCCAATGCGCGCCGGACTGCCAAAACGCGAGCCGGGCTGGCTGGAAAAATGGGAAAAAATTGGTGTTTACGACAGATTGCGCGAAAAGCAGGGGCGTGCGCCGTTCACCCTGCATGATGGCCCGCCTTACGCAAATGGCCACCTGCATATTGGTCACGCGCTCAATAAAATCCTGAAAGATATGATCGTTCGCAGCCAGCAGATGATGGGCCACGATGCGCGTTACGTGCCGGGCTGGGATTGTCACGGTCTGCCGATTGAATGGAAAATTGAGGAACAATACCGCGCCAAGGGCAAAGACAAAGATGATGTTGATATCATCGATTTCCGGCAGGAATGCCGTCGCTTTGCTGCCGGTTGGGTCGATATCCAACGCGATGAATTCAAACGGCTTGGCATCGAGGGGAAGTGGGAAGACCCGTATCTGACGATGAATTTCCACGCGGAAGCCGTGATTGCCGAAGAATTCCAGAAATTCCTGATGAACGGCACGCTGTATCAGGGTTCCAAGCCGGTAATGTGGTCGCCGGTTGAAAAAACCGCGCTGGCCGAGGCCGAGGTCGAGTATCACGACAAGGACAGCTTTACGATCTGGGTGAAATTCCCGGTCATTGGCGGGGATAACAAAGCGCTGGAAGGTGCATCGGTCGTTATCTGGACAACGACGGCTTGGACCATCCCGTCCAACAAGGCCGTCGTATACGGTGAAAACTTTGCCTATGGCCTATATGAGGTAACGGGCACGCCGGACGAAAGCTGGGCCAATACCGGTGACAAGTTCATTTTGGCTGACAAGCTAGCCGGTGATGTGATGACCCGCGCCCGGCTTGAGGATGGCATGTATAAACGCGTGCGCGATGTGACAACCCAAGAGCTTTCGGGCCTGTCACTGCAACACCCGCTGGCCGGAACCCAAGGCAGCAACGGCGAATGGGACGAACCGCGCGATTTTCGTGCAGCCCCGTTTGTAACTGACGACGAAGGCACCGGTTTCGTGCATTGCGCCCCGTCCCACGGGATGGAAGAGTTTGAGCTTTACCGCGACGCCGGAATGCTTGAGCAGATGATCACTTACAATGTGATGGAAGACGGCTCATTTCGCGCCGACCTGCCATTTTTCGGCGGAAAAATGATCGTCAAACCTAATGGCAAAGAGGGCGATGCAAACAAAGCGGTGATCGACAAACTTGCCGAGCATGGCGGCCTGCTGGCGCGTGGCAAGATCAAGCACAGCTATCCGCATTCATGGCGCTCCAAAGCACCGCTGATCTATCGCAATACACCCCAATGGTTTGCCGCAATCGACCGCGAAGTGGGCGACGGGCAGGACACGTATGGCAAGACGATCCGCGAACGTGCACTGACCTCGATTGACGAGCTGGTCACATGGACGCCGAAAACCGGCCGCAACCGTCTTTATTCAATGATCGAATCCCGCCCCGACTGGGTGCTGTCGCGCCAACGCGCATGGGGTGTGCCGCTGACCTGTTTCGTAAAAACCGGCGCGCTGCCCACGGACGACGATTTTCTGTTGCGCGACGCGGGGGTGAACGCGCGGGTCGTCGCGGCGTTTGAGGCCGAGGGCGCGGATGCATGGTATCAGGACGGTGCTAAGGAACGCTTTCTTGGCGATGATTATGACGCGGGCCAATACACTCAGATTTTCGACGTTCTTGATGTCTGGTTTGACAGTGGCTCAACCCATGCGTTCGTTCTGCGTGACCGCGAAGACGGCACAGCAGACGGGATCGCTGACGTTTATCTGGAAGGCACGGATCAGCACCGCGGTTGGTTCCATTCCTCGATGTTGCAGGCCTGTGGTACGACCGGCCGTGCGCCATACCGTGCTGTTGTGACCCACGCGTTTACGCTGGATGAGAAGGGCATGAAGATGTCCAAATCGCTCGGCAATACCATCGTTCCTGAACAGGTGGTCAAGCAATATGGCGCCGATATTCTGCGCCTTTGGGTAGCAACGACGGATTACACCCATGACCACCGGATCGGGCCGGAAATTCTGAAAGGTGTGGCCGACAGCTATCGCCGGTTGCGCAATACGCTGCGTTTCATGCTTGGTTCACTGTCGCAGTTTTCCGAAGCCGACCGCGTCGATCCCGCCGATATGCCCGAATTGGAACGGCTGATGCTGCACCGGCTGGCAGAGCTGGATGTAAAAGTGCGCGAAAGCTATGCCTCTTACGATTTTCAGGGCATGTTTCAGGCAATCTTTACCTTTGCCACGATTGATCTGTCGGCGTTCTATTTTGATATCCGCAAAGACGTTCTGTACTGCGATGGCGACACGATTGAGCGGCGCGCAGCGCGCACGGTGCTGGATATTCTTTACCACCGACTAACAAAATGGCTGGCACCAGTGCTTGTGTTCACCATGGAAGAAGTCTGGCTGGAACGAAACCCGGGCGACGATAGTTCAATTCATTTGCAGGACTTTCCGGAAACGCCGACCGATTGGCTGGACGAAGATCTGGCGGCCAAATGGGCTGTTGTGCGCAAAGTGCGCCGGGTGGTGACGGGCGCGCTGGAAATTCAGCGTCAGGATAAAACCATCGGGGCCAGCCTAGAGGCCGCGCCGACGGTTTATGTCGATGAGGACACGGCCTCGGTTCTGAAAACCGTGCCGTTTGAGGATATGTGCATCACGTCCGCCATCGCTATTTCAACCGGGGCAGCGCCTGCGGATGCCTTCACGCTGGATGACACTGTTGGGGTGGCGGTCGTATTTGCCAAACCTGAAGGTGAGAAATGCCAGCGTTGCTGGAAGATTTTGCCGGACGTTGGGACGCATGGGCATGAGGGTGTCTGCGGGCGGTGTGACGAAGCACTTGGCTAAGTTTGTTTCCTGATGGATAGCCCGTTTGGCCAGCTTTCGGTGGTTGAAGATAACGGTGCGATTATCCGGCTGATATGGGGCGGCGTGGCGGGCGGCAAAGCGGACGCCCCAGAAACGGATTTGCTGCGCAAGGCAGAGGCGCAGTTGCAGGCTTATTACGATAAACAGCGCACGCGTTTTGATCTGCCGTTGCGGGTGGCGGGCTCTGATTTTCAGCGGGCGGTTTGTGACGCTATGTTGGCCATTCCGTTTGGTGAAACCCGGACCTATGGGCAGATTGCCGATGATCTGGGCGCTTCGGCGCAGGCCGTCGGCAACGCCTGTGGCGGCAATCCAATCCCGATCATTATTCCCTGCCACCGGGTTCTGGGGGCCGACAGTCTGGGTGGGTTTTCCGGCGCTGGCGGTGTTGAGACCAAAGTAGCGCTGTTGCGCCATGAAGGCGCTGCGGGGTTGTTGATATGAGTCTGACGGTTTTACTGGCGATCCTGTTTGCGGCGTTTCTGCACGCAGGCTGGAACGCGCTGATAAAACTTGGCACATCCAAGCTGACCTCGATGCTGATCCTGACCATGGTGCAGGGCGGGATTGGTGCAGCAATCGCCCTGACCCGGACCTTTCCGCAAGGCGAGGTCTGGTTGTGGCTGCTGGCGTCGGGTGTTTTTCATGCAGCCTACAAGCTGTTTCTTGCGTTTGCTTATGAGCATGGCGACCTAAGTCGGGTTTATCCAATTGCCCGTGGCGCAGCGCCGCTGATCGTGCTGCTGGTCAGCGGGGCGGTGCTAAGCGACCGGATAGAACCGGGCGAATACGCCGGGATCATTGTGCTTGGTGCCGGAATTTTGCTGATGGCGCGGGGTGTATTTTCATCCGGTGAGTCGGCTAAATTGGTGCCGCTGGCACTGGCCTCGGCGATGGCCACAGCCGGGTATTCTATCGTTGATGGATTGGGCGCACGGGTCGCGGGCGATGCGATGACCTATGTCGCCTGGCTATTTATCTTTGATGCAATATTGTTCACCCCGGCCAGCCTTTTCTTGCGCGGGCGATCCGTGTTGCGGGCCGCGCCCAAAGTTTGGGCAATGGGTAGCGGTGCGGCGGTGCTGTCCTACGGAGCCTATGCAATTGCGGTCTGGGCGATGACGGTCGCGCCGATCGCGCTGGTGGCAGCACTGCGCGAAACTTCGATCCTGTTTGCGGTGCTGATCGGCGTCGTGGTTTTCAAAGAGCGCATGGATCGCAACAAGCTGTTGGCGGCTGGGTTTATCGCAGCAGGCGTAATCCTGACCCGCCTCTGAAGGCCATTGTCAGCCAAGAACCCGGTGTTTTGCAAATAATTTGGTAACGCAGGCGGTTTGTGTCAGGCGCGGGGATGGGCTTGGGTGTAAACTTCCATCAGGCGGGCGGTATCCACGGCTGTATAGGCCTGCGTGGTTGAAAGCGACGCATGCCCCAGCAATTCCTGAATAGCGCGTAAATCTCCGCCAGCGTTCAGCAGGTGGGTGGCAAAGGAATGGCGCATTGCATGGGGTGTGGCGGTTGACGGCAAGCCAAGCTGCATCCGGGCGCGTTCCATCACTTTGGCTATGGCACGCGGGTTCAACGGGCCACCGCGCACACCGCGAAATAGCGGGCTGGCAGGGCCAAGGTCGTGCGGGCAAAGGGTTGTGTAAGCTTGGACCGCATTGCGCGCTGCAGGAAGAACCGGAACGATGCGTTCTTTGCCGCCCTTACCTATAATGCGTAAAACTTCGGCCAGCGGGGCCTGATCCGCCGTTAAGCTAAGTGCCTCGGAAATACGCAGCCCGCAGCCATAAAGCAGGGTTGTCACGGCCACGTCGCGCGCGCCGATCCAGCTCTCTGAATGTTGCACCTCAACCGTATCAATCATCGCCCGCGCGCCGTCTTCGGTTAGCGGGCGGGGCAGTTTGCGTTGAAATTTCGGGCTACGGGTGGACAGGACCGCGGTTGGTTCAAAGCCTTCGCGTTCCGCCAGCCAGCGAAAGAATGTTTTCACCGCCGACAAGGATCGCGCCAGCGAGCGGGCCGAAACGCCACGCCGCCGCTCATGCGCCATCCATGCGCGCATATCCGAAACGCTGATCTTTTTAAGCGGGCCAAGGCCGGTGGCCTCACCGTAATGCTGCCCAAGGAACGCCAAAAACCCAAGCATATCGGTGCGATAGGCGGTGATTGTATTTTCGGCGTGGTCCTTCAGCGCCTTTTGATGGGCCAGCCAGCCTTCCAGCGCATCAAGTGCGGCGGGGGCGATATGGGTCAGGCCAGCCAGCGCTGCATCGCCCGTTCAAACACGCCCGCAAAGAACGTCAAGAGATCGGTTCCCTGTGTTGGCTTGAACTGATGTGGATCTTCGGACCCAAAGGCAAGCAATCCGGGCAATCGGCCGGGTCCGAAATCAAGTTTCAGGCAGGCTTCTGAGCGGATCCAATCCGAACTTTCGCCATAAATGTCACCATTTTCAGGGCGAATTTGGCGCAAAGTCGCCACCCGGATCGGAGCGCGACGCCCCTGTGCAATATAGCGATCAATACTGCCTTGCTCGGCAATTGACAGAACATCACTGAGCTGGCTCAAATTTTGCGCGTCGTCATCCTGAACCGTTTCCAGAACCAGCCTGACATAATCCACTCGCAGGATTTCTGACACTTCTCCGGACAGATCGTTAAGAAACGTCGGAAAATCCGTCGCTTCCAGCATCCGCAAAATTGCACGATGCACCTGATTGGTTCCGGCAAGGTTTTCATAAGCGGCGGCAATAACCGTGCGATGGGTATCTTCCAGCCGGTCCAGCCGCGATTCCAGCCGGTCCAAAGCAATGCCGCGCAGATCAACAATGTTGTCGCCAAGCGTCGGTGCGCCGGCCGCCATCAGCGCCCGCATCACTTCCTGGTCTTCCAGCACCATATCTGGATCGGCGATGATCTTTTCTTTCAGATCATCAAATATAATCGCACGTTCGCTCATTCCTGCCCCATGTCCGCCGGATTATCCCGGTCTCTACAATATTTTCTGGCCCGTTTTTGCCCAGTCCTTCATGAAGGCGTCCAGCCCTTTATCGGTCAGAACATGGTTGGCCATCGCTTTAATCACGTTTGGTGGCGCAGTTGCCACATCCGCGCCGATTTTTGCCGCTTCGCTCATATGGTTGGCCGAGCGGATCGAGGCGGCAAGGATCTGCGTCTCAAAGCCGAAGTTGTCATAAATGTCGCGGATATCTGCGATCAGTTCCATGCCATCCAGATTAAGATCGTCAAGCCGCCCGATGAACGGCGAGATGAATGTCGCCCCGACTTTGGCCGCCAAAAGCGCCTGATTGGCAGAAAAACACAAAGTCACATTGACCATGTTGCCTTCATCGGTCAGCGTCTTGCAGGCTTTCAGGCCATCCCATGTCAGCGGAACCTTGACGGCAATGTTGTCTGCGATCTTGGCAAGCTTGCGCCCTTCGGCGATCATGTCGTCGGCTTTTGTTGCAACGACTTCGGCCGAGACCGGACCAGAAACGATGGAGCAGATTTCCTTGGTGACTTCCAGAATATCGCGGCCTGATTTCATGATCAG
>JAHRVC010000153.1 GCA_019090885.1 Marinosulfonomonas sp. | reverse complement strand
TGAAATTAACAAGGGCTTTGCCCAAGTCTGTTCCTATTTGCGAACCATTGAATGGTAAATGTTTAGTTGCTGGATCGGGGGAGAAAGCGAACGAGTTATGGTAGGGCAGAGCAAAATACTGACCGTTTCATACGGCACCTTTTCGTGCACTCTGGAAGGATTTGACGATCCATTCGGAACGATGCGCGGTATTGCAGAATATTTCCGCGATCTCGCGGCAGACGATCGGTATTTTGGTGCAGAGCCGCCAACACCGGACGCAGAAATGTTGCACCGAATTGCAGAAACCGAAGTTCACAAGCGGGTTGAAGCGCGCGTAAATGACGGCGGAGTCACCCTGCGCCAGATGGACGACGCAGAAGATCTGCATGTTTCGCAAGAAACCCCGGCACTGGAACAATCGTCTTTTACGTCACCGGCTGAGGTCGCAGCAAAAGACACTGCGGAAGACGCCGGAGCAACCACCGCCAAATTTTCCCCTGAAATTGCAGCAGAAGGTGTTGCGGCCAAACTGGCACGCATCCGCGCCGTCGTTTCCGAGGATACTTATACAGAAGACGAGCCTGTCGAAGAGGCAAATATATCTTCGCCGATCTCTGCTGCATTTGACGACGTCCAGAGCGACGCACAAGTCGAACACGAGGAAATCGTAGACGAAGTCGAACAAGATGACGCCGAACAGGTTCCTGTTGCAGAAGATGCATCCATCAAAGATGAATTCGAAGCAGAAGAACCTGTTGTTGTCGAATTTGAAGCCGCACAAGAGGTTTCACAAGAAGGCACAAATGAGCATGACGACCGGGAGACGGTCGCAGATGCTGCCGAGCCTGAAGTTGAAGTTGAAATTGAAGTTGAGCTTGAAAACCTCGACGAGCCGGCCGCAGAGACGGGTAAAATCGAAGATTTTATGCGCCTCGCGGCGGAAACCGAGGCAGATCAGGATGAGTTTGAGGCAGAGCCCGCAATCGAACCTGAGACCGCAACAGTCGAAATCGAGATTGAAGAAGAGGACGAAACCGACGTCCTGGAACCCGCAGAAGATCAGCAGCCAGATCGTGCCGCAATCGCCCGCGTGGTTAAAATGCGTCGCGCCGATTTTGAGGCCGCTATTGCTGGCGGTGATCTGCAGGAATTGGAATCAGAACCACAGGTTGAGGTAGCTGAAGCAGTTGAGGTCGCCGAAACAGTCGAACTTGCTCAAGCCCCTGAAGTTGTCGCGCCACAAATAGTCGAACCCGAGGCCGTTGAACCCGAGGCCGTTGAACCCGAGGCTGTTGAACCCGAGGCTGTTGAACCGGCCGAACAGGAAACTGCCGAGCAGAAAGACGTCGCTGGCAGCTCACTTTCGCCAGAAGATGAAGCAGATTTGATGGCGACACTACAATTGGTGCAGCGCGAATCAGAAGCCGAACGCCGGTCCGAGAAAGAGGGCCGCGCATTGATGGAAAACGACGATATCGAAACTGATACAAAAGTGGTTTCGCGTATTCTCGAAGTGACTAACACAGAAATGGAAGAAACCGAGGGCACCCGCCGTCGCTCTGCCATTGCCCATCTGAAGGCCGCAGTTGCGGCAACCCGTGCTGATAAGTTCTTGTCGCGCAAACGCGAAAAAGACGATGCCGACGAATTGAACGAATACCGCAATGATCTTGCACAGGTCGTGCGTCCAAAGCGCCCGCCCGAAGGCAAAAAGGTGGCGCGTCAGATTGCTCCGCTGATGCTAGTTTCCGAACAGCGCGTCGATGAGGCCCCGGCCACCGAAGCATCCGACGTTGCAATTCAGCCGCGCCGGGTCAACTCCGACGAACTGGTGCAGGATCAGGACGCCAGCGCATTAGGCGACCACACAGAAGAGAATATCTTTGCCGACGCAGGTTCATTTTCCGACTTTGCCGAAGAAATGGGCGCAGTCGAATTGCCGGACTTGCTGGAAGCCGCCGCAGCTTATGCCTCTTTCGTTCAGGGTCATGCGTTTTTCTCGCGACCTCAGATCATGAAGGCCGTCGCGGCCGTCAAGGACGAGGAATACACACGCGAAGAAGGCCTGCGTTCGTTTGGCATGTTGTTGCGACGTGGCAAAATTCACAAGATCAAGCGCGGTCAGTTCAAAATTGCTGACAGCTCTCGCTTTAACCCACAGGTTCGCGCCGTCGGCGAATAATTGTTTAAAAACAACAACCTGTAGGACATAGATTTAAGGGGCGCGAGAAACCGCGCCCCTTTTTCCGTTTCAAACGACGTTATTTGTCATCGTCAGGCGCATCCGGGTCGCCCTGCCCGATGCCTTTGAACACCGCCTTAAACGGCAGAACCCAGATCACCCCCAAAACCATATAAATCAGCAATTCGATCAGGATCGGTGCGCGGCCAACCATATTCATGATCGTCACAGCCACCATAATATAAAGCGGCAATCCGATCAGCAGCAAAAACAGCGACCAGCGACGGCGGGATTTGAAACTAAGCGCCATCAGTCAGCAAACGGGTCTGTGACAAGGATCGTATCCTCGCGTTCGGGGGATGTGGACAACATGGCAACGGGGCAATCTATCAACTCCTCAACACGGCGCACATATTTGATCGCCTCGGCGGGCAAATCGGCCCAACTGCGCGCGCCTTCCGTGCTTTCGGACCAGCCGGGCATTTCTTCCCAGATTGGTTTGCAACGTGCCTGATGATCGGCCGCCGTTGGCAAATAGTCGATGCGCTCGCCGTCCAGCTCATAGCCAACGCAGATTTTCAATGTCTCAAACCCGTCCAACACATCCAGCTTGGTCAGCGCAATGCCCGACACCCCGGACGTGGCACAAGTCTGGCGCACCAACACCGCATCAAACCAGCCACACCGACGTTTGCGCCCGGTCACAGTGCCAAACTCATGGCCCCGCTCGCCCAAACGCTGACCGTCGGCATCATCCAGCTCGGCCGTAAAAGGCCCCTCACCCACACGGGTGGTATAGGCCTTAACGATGCCAAGCACGAAATCGATTGCGCCGGGACCAACCCCAACACCGGTGGCCGCCTGCCCGGCGATCACGTTGGAAGACGTCACACGGATAGGTGCCGAAATCCACATCAAGCAACGCGCCCTGCGCGCCCTCAAACAAGATACGTTTCCCAGCTTTGCGTTTTTCGTTCAAAATCTTCCAAACCGGCGCAGCATAGGGCAGAATCTGTGGCGCAATCGTTGTCAGCGCCTCCATCAATGCTGCGCGATCTACCTCTGGCAGGCCCAGCCCGCGCCGCAAGGCGTCATGATGGATCAGGGCGCGATCTACCCGTAGTTCCAATGTGGCCGGATCAGCAAGGTCAGCCACCCGAACCGCGCGCCGCCCAACCTTATCTTCGTAAGCCGGGCCAATACCGCGCCCCGTCGTGCCAATTTTCGCAACCGAATTCTGGCTTTCGCGTGCACGATCCAATTCGCCGTGGATCGGCAGGATCAGTGGTGCATTTTCCGCAATAATCAGGTTTTCAGGCGTAATATCAACGCTTTGCCCCCGCAATTTGGCAATCTCTTTAACCAGATGCCAGGGATCAAGAACCACCCCGTTGCCAATCACGCTTAGCTTGCCACCGCGCACAATACCCGAAGGCAGCAGCGACAGTTTATAAACCTTGCCGTCAATCACCAGCGTGTGGCCAGCATTATGGCCACCCTGAAACCGGGCAATCACATCAGCGCGTTCGCTGAGCCAGTCAACGATTTTGCCTTTTCCTTCGTCACCCCATTGGGCACCGACAACAACGACGTTGGCCATTTTTATCCTCTGTTTGAATGCAACCCGCGCCGGTATATCGACCCGAACCGATCTGGGAAACAGCAAATTCGTCGCAACACTGGACAGCGGGGACAATTTTGGGCCATCCAGTAAGAAAAGAGGGCATTTGATGGGTTTTTTACTGCGCTGGCTGTTCGCTTTCACCCTGATTGCGGCAACCTACAATCCGACGGATCTGAATTATTCCAGATGGGCGCTGGAAAATTATACACAGGAAATGCCCCTGACTCTGCTGTTTGGGCTGATTCTGCTGGTTGGCTACATCATTTATTTCCGCGCAACGCTGCGCTCAATCGGCGGTTTGGGAATGTTTTTGGTCTTCGCGGTCTTTGCTGCCCTTGTCTGGGTGCTCTATGATCGCGAACTGCTGTCGTTAAAGAACACGGCGCTTAATGTATGGATGGGCATTCTGGCGCTGTCACTGGTGCTGGGCATCGGCTTGTCATGGAGTTTCGTGCGCCGCGCCCTAAGCGGCCAGTTCGATGTGGACGACACCGAAGAGTGACGCCTTGGACGATTGGCAAACTCCGGGGTTGCGCCACACCTGTCCTGCCACTAAATACGCCACGTTCAATGTTTAAAGGCCACCCATGGAAAACGTCGTACTTGTCATTCACCTGATTCTGGCACTTTGCCTGATTGGCGTCGTGTTGTTGCAGCGTTCCGAAGGCGGCGGCCTTGGGATCGGTGGCGGTGGCAGTGGTGGTGCGGTTTCCTCACGTGGGCTTGGCACGGCATTGGGCAAACTGACATGGGTATTTGCAGTGGCTTTCATCATGACATCAATAGGTCTGACGGTGATTGCCCGCCAAAACAGCGCTGGCAGTTCGGTGGTTGACCGGCTTGGGGTTGAGCAGACGGGCCAAACACCTGCGGTTCCGTCGGGCAACGATCTGTTGCCACCACCAACAAACGAAGAGCCAACGGCGCCGCGCGCGGACTAATCAACACAACACTTTGTCTTTTTCGGATAATCCGCATCATTATGTTGCGATCCTGTTGCGGATAGCTCGCGAATCTGTTACTTCTTAAATCCCGTGATACGACGGTTTTTCAGGCCGTAAATTGCATGGATTTTGGTTGCTTTCACGGGGAAATATTCTAAATGGCGCGTTACGTTTTCATCACCGGTGGTGTTGTGTCTTCGCTTGGCAAAGGGTTGGCCTCGGCCGCTTTGGGCGCATTGTTGCAAGCCCGCGGATTTTCTGTACGGCTGCGAAAGCTCGACCCTTATTTGAACGTCGACCCCGGCACGATGAGCCCGTTTGAACATGGTGAGGTATTCGTCACCGACGATGGTGCTGAAACCGATCTGGACCTTGGCCATTACGAACGATTCACCGGGGTGGCGGCCCGCAACACCGATTCCGTTTCGTCGGGGCGGATTTATTCAACCGTGCTGGAAAAGGAGCGCCGCGGCGATTATCTGGGAAAAACCATTCAGGTGATCCCCCATGTCACCAATGAAATCAAAGACTTCATCAATACCGGCGATGATGAGGTTGATTTTATGCTGTGTGAAATCGGCGGCACCGTTGGTGATATCGAGGGCTTGCCGTTTTTCGAAGCGATCCGCCAGTTCGCCCATGACAAACCAAACGGGCAATGCATTTTCATGCATCTGACCCTGCTGCCCTATCTGGCCGCCAGCGGCGAGCTAAAGACCAAACCAACACAACACTCGGTCAAAGAACTGCGCTCTATTGGCATTCAGCCCGATGTGCTGGTCTGCCGCTCTGAACACCCGATCCCTGACAAAGAACGCGCCAAAATCGGCCTGTTCTGCAATGTTCGTCAGGAAAACGTCATTGCCGCCTATGACCTTGATTCGATCTACGAGGCCCCGCTGGCCTATCATCGTCAGGGGCTGGATCAGGCGGTCCTGGATGCATTCCAAATCTCGCCCGCCCCCAAACCCGACCTGTCTGTGTGGCGGGACGTGGCCGACCGCATTCACCACACAGATGGCGAAGTGAACGTCGCAATCGTCGGCAAATACATCCAGCTTGAAGATGCCTATAAGTCGATAAAAGAGGCCCTGACCCACGGCGGCATGGCTAACCGGGTTAAGGTGAACGTGTCCTGGGTCGACGCCGAGGTGTTTGACGGCGAAGATGCGACACCGCATCTGGAAGGCTTTCACGCAATCCTTGTGCCGGGTGGTTTTGGCGAACGTGGCACCGAAGGCAAGATCAAAGCCGCCCAGTTCGCCCGCACCCGGAATGTCCCCTATCTGGGCATCTGTCTGGGCATGCAGATGGCGGTGATCGAAGCGGCGCGCAATGTTGCTGGAATGGCTGACGCGGGCTCCGAAGAATTTGACCATGAATCCGGCAAAAAGCGTTTTACGCCCGTCGTTTACCACCTGAAAGAATGGGTGCAGGGCAACAATACAATCGAACGCAAAGTCAGTGACAACAAGGGCGGCACGA
>JAHRVC010000152.1 GCA_019090885.1 Marinosulfonomonas sp. | reverse complement strand
TGGCATAGGGATAATCAGATACGGCAATATAAAGACCATTAGCATCATAACGTATGTTGCTTTCGGAGGGGATTGTGCCATAAGTATTGGCAATAATTGATCCGGAATTGGTCAAGACTTTGGCACGGTGGTGCGCCAACAACAGGTGAAAACCGTCAGTCAATCCCGCCCGGCAGCAGGATCGAGGCATCGCCGTAAGAAAAGAACCGATAGTCCTGCGCAATAGCGTGGGCATAGATGTCACGAATACGCTGCTGCCCGATCAGCGCCGAGACCAGCATCATCAACGTCGATTTGGGCAAATGGAAATTGGTAATCAGCGCGTCAGTGATCCCAAACTGATACCCCGGTGCGATAAATATATCGGTGTCCCCGGTCCATGGGCGCAATTGCTTGTCCGGGCCGGTCGCCGTTTCAATCAGCCGCAGCGCGGTCGTTCCAACTGGAATGATCCGCCCGCCTGCCGCTTTGGTGGCGTTAACCTCTGCTGCCGCCTGCGCACTGACCTCGCCCCATTCGGCGTGCATCTTATGCTCGCTGATATCATCCGATTTAACCGGCAAAAATGTGCCTGCCCCGACGTGCAGTGTGACAAAACTGATGTCGACACCGCGCGCCGCAATCTGATCCAGCAATGCAGCATCAAAATGAAGCGACGCCGTGGGGGCGGCAACAGCACCCAAGTGGCGTGCCCAAACGGTTTGATAATCCTCTTTGTCGCGCTCATCAGCCGCCCGTTTAGCCGCTATATAGGGCGGCAACGGCATCGCGCCAACCTGCGCCAACGCGGCGTCAAACGCCGCGCCCTCGCGGTTAAACTGCAAGGTCGCCACACCATCGGCGCGGCGCAAAACGCGCGCCTCCAACCCGCCGTCAAAATGCACAATCTCACCATCCCGAATTTTCTTGAGCGGTTTTAGCAACGCCTGCCAATTCCCATTCGCGTCCGCCGACAACAACGTCACCTGGATCCGCGCCGATGTTTCGCCAGCGTCACTTTGGCGGGTGCGCTGCCCACTTAGGCGTGCCGGAATAACCCGCGTGTCGTTCAGCACCAGCCGGTCACCGGGGCGTAGATAATCGGCGATGCTGGTCATGTCCGCATCAATGATCCGGTCCGGCGTTGCCACCAGCAAACGCGACGCACTGCGCGGGCTGGCGGGGCGCGTCGCAATCAGCCGTTCGGGCAAATCAAAATCAAACTCTGACAATTTCATTTTTGGATCACTCTGGAATTTTCGGTGCGGGTCGGCGGAAAATATCGCGAAAAATACCCGGCGTCAGGATCGACAACGGGTTAACGCGCACACGCGGCTTATCGGCACTGCCCGTCAGACGAAAGTTAAACCCAAACAATCCTTCCCCGCGCCGGGTCGAAACCGCTTGCCCAATTGCATTCAGGAAATACACCGGCGAAATGACGCCCTGCATATCCATCAGCGACGTGGTCAGATCATAGATCCCATCCATCGCCACCCCGATCGAAGGCCCGGTAGCGGAGGAACTTTGCAACTGCACAAATTTTGGCGTCAGGATAAAACTTGCCTCGACCTGCCCAAAGGAAATACCCGGCCCAGCCAATTGATCCAAAAGTCCAACAATCGAAACGGCGTTCAAAAGCTCGGTCAATGCCGGCGCATTAACAACACGGGTGTCGGTCACGGTCAGATCGCCCTTATAGACACCGTTTTGTGTTCTGGGGCGCAATGTCATATCCAGACTGCCACCCGAGGCATTTTCAAACACACCTGCGCTGTGCAAAACACCGCCCGCGTTTGAACTAAGGATACGAACCGCGGTGCCGTTCTTATCTGGCGCAAGTTGCCCGGTGATCCGCGCACCACCGTTCACCCGAGCCTTGAAATCGCCAACGAACCCGGCACCACCGGAAAAATCGCCGGTAAATTCGGTTAACGAAATCCCTTCGGACACGATGACCCTATCCATCGCAAGGCTAATCGGGCCGCTGGAACCGCTACTGCTGCCACCGCCGCTGCCCCCACCAAAGGAGGTTTTGCGGATATCAATCGTGCCACCGGGCACGGAAACCGCAGGCGAGGCCCCGGCCCCACGCCCCGACAAAACCACCGGAGCATCCAGCCATCCGCCGACTTTCAGGCGCGCAAAACTCGTGCGCTCCATTGATCCGTCATCCTTCAGCGTCAGCGAGCCGCCGCTCGCGCTTAGCCCCGGCGCGCTAAGTTCCAACACGTCGACCACGGGCTTTTCCCCAAGCAATCCGGCGATTTCCATCTTTCCGCCTGAGGCAGGTGATTTCGACCAGCCAATCGGCGGCACCGAAATACCAACACCTTCTAAGTTAGACGTCAGAACAAAGGCAGGTCGCTTGTTTTTTGCCAGATCAATCGTGAAATCACCCCGGCCCGCACCACTTACAGAGCCCTTTGGCAAGCCAATACCAAACTCATCAATAAAGTTTTGTGTCAGCTCAATACTGCCTGAGACCGAGCTTTTGCCCGCATTCTCGGCACCACTTTTCTGCGCCCACACAAATTCCGTTCCAACAGTCCCAATCCGCGCAGGGCCTGAAATTTCAACTTTCGCCGTATCTGCCGTTAACGTCAGCGCGTCCGCCTGAACCGTTCGGCCGGGCACGATTACGGTCGATGACATATCACGCAGCGAAGCGCGGGCAGTATATGTGACATCCGGCAAGGTGATCTTTTTCTTCATCCGAAAACTGACGTCTGCAACAAAATCGGCCAAGCCGCTGGCCATGTCAGGTGGCAGGCTGGAGTTTTTCAACACCCGAAACGGGGGCTCTGCCAATAGCGATAAAACCGATGTTGCCGATGCCGCCCCGCGCAACGTCAAGTCCGCGCGGGCGGGCTTTTGGCGAATATCCGAAACGGTCATCGTAGAGCCGGCCAAATCAATCGTTCCACCGATCGGTGCCTGCACCTGCCCGGTTTCCAGCCCCAACGTGAACCGCTGGCCTTCGATTGTGCCAAACCCGGATGCGTTTTCAATTTCAGGCAGGTTTTTGATATACCGCAAGGAGGTATCCAGAAACTTGAACCCAACGGTGTAGATCGGCGGCTGATCGGGCTTAATACGCGCCGCTGCGCGCAGCATTGGGTAATAGGCATCGGTAACATTGCGCACGACCCAGTCACGGGTTTTGGGCACCGCGGAGGGGGGCCAAAGTGCCAGCATCCGGTCTTGGCTAAGGTTGCTCAGTGAAACATCGGCGGCCAATTCCCATCCACTATCGCCTGCCGTCACCAGACCATCGGCCGACAAGGTTTCTGGCCCGTTGCGCAAGACCACTTGAGCAAATTCTACTGAAAATGGGTCCAGTTTAAGCCGAAATTCCGCGGCACCATCTTTAAATTCAACTGGGTGCGAAAACATGCCGTCGGGATCGACAAGCAGGTCCGCGAGCCCAAGCTGGACCAAAAAAGTCTTGGGCCAGCCGTTTTCATAGTCGCGCAAATAGGCATGCCCGTCTGCAACCAGACTGGCGGCCTCGGTTTGAACGGCAAGCTGCGAAAAAGCCAGCTTGTCGTCTTTTGGATCATAGCGAAAGTAAGCTTTGCCAGACCGGAAATCGAGCGGTTTCGTCGCCGGGGTTGGCTGCAACGCTCCGGCACCAATTTCCAATGTTCCGGCGAAATCATCAAGTGTGCCTGCCTCGTTAAAATCAACCCGCAATGCGCCCGAGATTGGCGCATCCAACACCCCGAGAAAACTAAGGACCGGCGATTGCAGTGCGATATCACCCGCCGCCGCATTCGAAAAGGAAACGCCAAAAGCCGCTTGCGAAGACGCTGCATCTGTTTGAATGCCAACCACCAGCTGGGCCAGTTCTTCGGTGCCGTTGAACACTTCGAAATCGATCGCCAGATCAAGCCCTTCCTTAAGCCGGGTTAACTGCATATGGCCGTCGGTAATCTGCCAGATACGGCCCGAGCGCCCATCCTCAAGGGCTATCGTCAGGTCGTCGGCCAATAGCCGGTCAACACGGTTCAGCGGTGCCTGCAGGAATGCGTCATCAAAGGAATTAAGAACATCCGCAAATGTCCCGGATGTTTTGCTGCCTCCGCCAAATGACAGGGCAAACTGGCCGTCCTTGCGCCGCCGAAATGTCATTTGCGCGCCGACCAGTTGCACCTCTCGTGCACTGATTTTGCCTTCAAGAAGGTCGGCCATTGAAATGCGGATGCCCACTTCATTCAACCGCGCCACTTCAGTGCCGCTGTCATCATACACGCCAATATCACGCACACGAATGCCCGGCACACCCGTTTGGGAAACTTGCAATTGCAAGTCAGAAATTGTCATCCGACCGCTTGGCAGTGTTTCGTTAATTCGACTAACGACACGCTCAGTCATCCATTTGGGCGCCGTCACCGGTGTGCCTGTCACTGACATCCCGGCATAGATCAACAGCCCGAACAACAAAACGATGCTCGCCAACATCCAAAACCCAACGCGACCGCGGCGTACTGGTTTTTTCGGCGGTTTTTTGTTGTCGTCGCTCATCTTCACCCGAATTTCGGCCAATACGACCGGAAAAACTGTTCTTGCTCTTTATCTTTGCCCGATAGGCCCTAAGACTTCACCCGAATTCAACCAGATGTGACTGGACCTATGCTCAAAAACGGACAAATCGCCCCCGATTTCACCCTGCCCCGCGATGGCGGCAGCCTTGTGACCCTTTCAGACCTGCGCGGACAAGCCGTCGTGCTGTTTTTTTATCCAAAAGACAACACCCCCGGCTGCACCACCGAATCAATTGCTTTCACCGCCATGAAGGCTGAATTTGCTGCCGCCAACACCACCATCCTAGGTATATCCAAGGACAGCGTCGCCAGCCACGAAAAGTTTATAACCAAACAAGATCTGGGCGTGACGCTGATTTCGGACGCCGACGGTGATCTGTGTGAAAGATATGGGGTTTGGGGCGAAAAGAACAACTATGGCCGCAAATACATGGGCATCACCCGCACCACCGTGTTGATCGACGCTCAGGGAAAAATCGCCCAAGTGTGGAACAAAGTCCGTGTCAAAGGTCACGTAGAAGACGTGCTGGCCGCCGCGCAAACACTTTGACCGCCAGTCTCGCGCGCCAGGCCGTCGCCGTTCTAAAGACCGCCGACGCCCGCGAAAAAGCCGCCCTGTCACGCGCAACGGCAAAGGCATGGTTCGCGGATCGCACCGCACAGGCACCAACCTTGATCGGCACGGCAACCCC
>JAHRVC010000151.1 GCA_019090885.1 Marinosulfonomonas sp. | reverse complement strand
CCCGTTCAATGAATGGCCGGGTGCGCCCTATAAGCGATCCAGTAACAACCGTATCCGGGCGTTCTCGGATATCGTGCACGATGCCGGATATGCTTCGCCGGTGCGCAAGCCGCGTGGCGAAGATATTATGGCGGCCTGTGGCCAGTTGAAATCGGCGACCGAGCGGGCACGTAAGAGCCGCGCTCAGATCGCCGATGAAACGGGCCGTTAGACGGCCCTTAACGTCCCGGTAAAGCGCTGCGTTTCTGGCCCGCGCCATCCCAGTTGTCGATCAGATCAACCGCATCTTGCGCGGTTTCAACAAAACGGAATAGGTCCAGATCGTCGGCCGAAATTGTTCCCGCATCTGCAAGTGCATCCCAGTTGATAATGCTGCGCCAAAAATCCTCGCCAAATAGCAAGAATGGTACGCGCTCCATGCGGCCGGTTTGAATTAGCGTGAGGCTTTCGAACATTTCATCCAAGGTGCCAAATCCACCGGGAAATACTGCTAACGCCTTGGCACGCATCAAAAAGTGCATTTTGCGGATCGCGAAATAGTGGAAGTTAAAGCACAGCTCTGGTGTGACATAGATGTTGGGGGCTTGCTCATGTGGCAAGACGATATTCAGCCCGATAGAAACGCCACCGGCATCGACTGCGCCGCGGTTTCCAGCCTCCATCACGCCGGGGCCACCGCCGGTTACAATAACGTCCTGCCGGTTTCCATTCTCTTTTGAACGTAGGGTCATCAAGCGGGCAAACTCTCGTGCTTCGTCGTAATACTTTGACAGGTCAGAAAGCGTTTTGGTGCGCGCGCGATCTTTGTTGGCCGGTTCGGGTATTCGCGCCCCACCAAACAATACGATCGTGGATTCCACCCCGTATTCTGCCATTCCCATTTCTGTCTTCAGTAACTCCAGTTGCAAACGAACCGGCCGCAATTCGTCCCGACACAGAAAATCCGTGTCATCAAACGCCAGCCGATAGGCGGGTGCCCGGGTTTGCTGCGTGTCGGGTATTTGATGGCTGGCTTCGCGATCCTCGTGTGAATCCCGAAATGGATGGGACCGGTTTTCGTCTTTCATTGTCTGCTCCTCGATTGCGCGTATCTGTTCTTGCGACTATAGCCTGCTGAGCGCCAGCACATATGACAATTTGGAGATCGCAATGTCCAACGAACAACTTGAAAACGCCATCGAAGCCGCCTGGGAGGCTCGGGATACGATTACGCCGACGACGACGGGGGAATCCCGCGAGGCGATCGAAGACACTTTGAGCGCTTTGGATTCCGGCAAATTGCGCGTTGCCGAAAAACAGACTGATGGCAGTTGGCACGTCAATCAATGGGCTAAAAAGGCCGTGTTGCTTGGGTTTCGCATTAACGACATGGAACAACAGGACGGTGGCCCACAAGGCAGCGGCTGGTGGGATAAGGTCGACAGCAAGTTTAAGGGCTGGGGGGATAACCAGTGGAAAGCGGCAGGCTTTCGCGCGGTGCCTAATGCGATCGTTCGCAAGTCGGCCTTTATCGCGCCCGGCGTGGTGCTTATGCCGTCATTCGTGAACTTGGGTGCCTATGTGGACGAGGGCACGATGGTTGATACATGGGCGACCGTTGGCTCATGTGCCCAGATCGGTAAAAACGTGCACTTGTCTGGCGGCGTTGGAATTGGCGGCGTGTTGGAACCGATGCAGGCCGGGCCGACGATTATCGAGGACAATTGTTTTATCGGCGCACGGTCTGAAGTGGTTGAAGGCTGTATCGTTCGCGAAGGCTCGGTTCTTGGAATGGGTGTTTTCATCGGTCAGTCCACCAAAATTTTGGATCGTGACAGCGGCGAAGTGATGTATGGCGAGGTTCCGCCTTATTCGGTGGTTGTTGCCGGGTCGATGCCGTCCAAAAACGGTGTGCATCTTTATTGTGCTGTGATCGTGAAGCGGGTGGACGAGCGGACACGTTCCAAGACCGGAATAAACGAGTTGTTGCGTGACTAAACCGGGCGAAAAGCCGAAACGACCGCAGCAGGTATTTACGCTGCTGATCGAGGTTGGCCGCAAGGATGGGGATGGCCTGCCCAAGAACGCCACTGGCGGGGCAATGATGTGCTTTGCCAGCGGTGTGGATGAGGCCGAGGCAGTTCGCGAAACCGTTGCCATTCTTAAAAAGGCCGACCTAAATCCGCTGGATGTGTCGGGATATGGCACATTGGAGGAACGTCTGGCCGAGGGGCACGATATTTCCGACGAAGAGCGCGAATTGATGGATCGGGCGTTGCGCGAAAATTCGGTTGTCGTCGCGCAACTGACACCGTTCTTCGCGGATTAGATCCGGTGCACATCTTCTTTGATCTTGATGGAACGCTGACCGACCCCAAAATAGGCATAACCAAATCAGTGGCTTTTGCCTTATCCCGGCTTGGATATCCGGTGCCGGAACTTGATGATCTGACATGGGTGATAGGCCCGGCGCTGATCGACAGTTTTGAGCGCCTGGGGGTAAGCAACCCGGAACAGGCATTGGCACTGTATCGCGAGCGTTATACGGACGTCGGCTTGTTGGAAAACAGTGTCTATTCCGGGATTCCTGAGGTGCTGACCGCACTGACAGGCGCGGGGTTTTCGGCCAGTGTTGCTACAGCAAAGCCGCATGTTTATGCCCGTAGGATTACAGCGCATTTTGGCTTGTCGCGGTTCTTTGCACATGAGTTTGGGCCAGAATTGGACGGCACAAGAAACGACAAGGGCGATTTGTTGGCCTATGCGTTGGAAACGACCGGTATCAAAGCCAGCGACTCGATCATGGTGGGGGATCGTATTCACGACATAAACGCCGCGCGGGCCGTCGGGATGCGTTGTGTTGGCGTTACGTGGGGATACGGACCATCCGCAGAAACGGACCTGTCCGACTTTCAATGCGCGTCACCCAAAGAGCTGCCCGCTGTCATCGGGCAGGCCTTCAACAGCTAGATTATCACCGATTGGCATTAATGCCGAACCATTCACGATAGAGCGCATCGTAGGATCCATTTTCCCGCAGCTTCAGCAGGCTTTGATTTAACGGTTCCGCCAAATCGCTTCCGGATGGCAGGGCGATTCCATAGTTTTCACGTTGGAATATCGCACCGGCCAGTTGCGTATCGCCACTGCTGTTTTTGGCGTAATAGGCCAGAATAGGTGCGTCGAAGACGACTGCAGCCACTGAACCGGCTTCAAACTCGACCAGCAACTCGTCCAATGATTCAAAGCCAACATAGCGGATATCGCGATTGTCCAGGAATTTGCTGGACGTGGAATCGGTGATTGTAGCTACTTTTTTTCCGTAAAGATCGCTAATCTGGTTCACGTTGCCCTGTATCGCTTCAACGGTGAGTACTGAGGTGATTTTCGCCACGAAGATAGATACGAAAAACAGGGATGAAATGACCAGAATGACGCCAAAAAGACGCCCTAGTGCCGTGCGTGGCACCCGTTCTTCAAAGCCACCGTTCAGCATCAGGTTCAGGGCCCACCAGAACGACGGAAACATTGCCTGTTTGGTGGAAAGATCGAAATACTCCTGAGATTTTCGTTCGAACCGCCACATCAACATTCCTGCACCAAATAATAGCGCAAAAGCCAAAGCAATCGCTGCCATCACGTCACGCGAAAAAATTGCACGAAAAACCGAAAACCCGGCAGATTCGTTCTGCTGAACCATGATTTGCAAGCCGCTTTCGAAAATGGGTTGGGAAAAATCCATTTCGGTTTCACGTATTGCAGTGATCGAGATATTCGCAACAGCAGCATCGACCTGCCCATTGCGAACACGGTCTAACATCTCGCTAAAACTATCGACGCGCTCGATCGTGTATTCACGGCCAATATCATCGGCCAGTTTGCGCCAAAGCTCTATGCTAAAGCCAGTTTCTGCCCCCTGCTCTTCCATTGAAAACGGAGGGCGGGTGACAGTTACAATATTCAGACTTTGCGCCATTACAGAAGGCGCAATCAGGGCCAGACAAGTGGCCAAGATCAATAAGCGATTCATTTTTCCATCCCAAGTTCGTGTGGGAATATTGCACGAGAATGGAGAAATTGCCATCCGGCAGATTTAGGCGCTGATTGCATCCAAAAGGGTTTTGCTTTCGAATGATCTAAGCATCGGAATCTCTAGCCTGCGATGGCGCGGTGCGGCACTTGCCGCCAGCCCATTTAGATGGGTTGTTTCCATAAGGGCAGGCGAAGTCCTCAAGTCTCCGATGAAAAGGCTTTCACCCCAGGCGCCGCACAGACAGATGCAATCATGATGGTCCAGAAGAAGCTGGTAATATGTCTGTGTGTCACCTTGTGGTCCTAGGGTTGCCGCCGGGTGGCTTAATAAATGCCGGGCTTGGACTAATACAGATTCGGCGCCAAACAAGTATTCCGCATCAGCGCCACTGATGCGAACGTGGTGATGCTGAGATACCGTAATGTCCCGTGTTAGACCCAAATATGGTGCGCGCAGCCTGACCGGGCGATAAGATCCATATGTCGGAAGTTCTTGTTTAATGATCCAGCGAACTGGCTGCATTCCGTACTGCGCGGTCAACACTTCGTCCCCACGTTGCAGACGGTCGATTGGACGTGGGCCCTGACTGGTTTCAACAAGTGTGCCCTTTGCGATGGTCGGGGCCGGGCCGACCGGTCTCACACTGTCCGCGATTGCAATGAACGTCAGGCGGTGGTCAGTGGGCCGCATTCCACCTTTGGCCACAACTTCAAGATCGCTTCTGGGCAAAGGCATGGGGGCATCCACAACGACCTGCCGGATTGAGCCCGAATTCAAAGACTCCAGCGTTAGTAGGCCCGATTTTTCGGGCGCGTCCCATGCATATGTCAGCCGGGTGGGGCCAACGGGAAGGTTTGTCCAATTTGAAAGTCTGGCATATATGCGGGCAGGGCCCTGTTGAATCTCAATAGAGATTGAGTTGTCGGCGTTTAGGTAGACCGTGAAACGACGGCTCCAGTTGTGATTATTTTCGTAATGGATCAACCGGGCCGGGACTTGTCCATCAGCGGAAAGTTCGAATTCAACCACGAGTGATCCGCGAACCAGCAAATTGTCAGCTGTGCGGTCGCGGTTTCGCGCTGCTGCGGCGCGTTTGCGAGCTGGAACAAAATTGTCTGCTCGGTGACGCGGTTTTGAAAAATCGGTGACGAACTGCCAACCCATGCCTGCTGTGCCTTTCTTAGGCAAAACACAAGCTACCAATTCCACCGCTCTGTGGTGGTTTGAAATTGGTCACATGGTGGGGCGATTACCCCTGTCCTGCCTCTGGACTTATTTTTTGCGACTATGGCGGAATGTCTTAGCTGTGTTAACCTTTTGAAAACACTTGCACCCTGTAGCGATGGCGATGTAGCCATTTCGCCACACGCCATTTTGGCAAGAGGATATTATGATTTCTGAATCGACCGACCCCGTCGAGCTGACTGCTGCCCTTGTGCGTTGCCCTTCGGTGACACCAGCTGACAGCGGCGCACTTGCCATCCTTGAGAATATTCTAACGGATGCGGGGTTTTCCTGCATGCGGGCCGACCGGGGCGGAATATCCAATCTGTTTGCAAGATGGGGTGCTAAAGCCCACCCGCGAACGTTCGGGTTTAACGGGCATACCGACGTCGTTCCTGTGGGGGACGAAGATGCGTGGACTGCGGACCCGTTTGGCGCGGAGATTCGCGATGGATTTCTGTTTGGGCGTGGCGCGACTGATATGAAATCCGGTGTGGCCGCATTTGCAGCGGCAGCGGTAGATTTTGTTCGTGCAACACCGCCGGACGGCGCAATCATTTTGGCGATCACTGGCGATGAGGAGGGCGTTGCGACCGATGGAACCGCAGCTTTGCTGGACTGGATGGGTGAGGCGGGCGAAGCGATGTCTGCCTGTCTGGTCGGCGAGCCAACCTGCCCGGACGAAATGGGCGATATGATCAAGATCGGGCGTCGGGGTTCGATGAATGTCTTTTTTGAAGCGCAGGGAATTCAGGGTCATGCAGCCTATCCGCACCGCGCAAAAAACCCGGTGCCCGCATTGGCGCGATTGATAGACAGGCTTGCCAGCCATGAACTTGATACCGGCACCGATCATTTTGACCCCAGCACGCTGGCGGTAACGACGTTCGACACCGGAAATACGGCAACCAATGTTATTGCGGCGATGTGCAAAGCGACGGTCAATATCCGGTTCAATGATGCGCATGGCTCGCAGGAACTGACCCGCTGGTTAGAAGGTGAGGCGGCGAAGGTGCAGGCTGAAACCGGGGTTAAGATCACCATGATGACCCGCGTCTCGGGCGAAAGCTTTTTCACCCCACCGGGCCCGCTTTCAGATATGGTGGCGAGCGCCGTAAAAGCTGAAACCGGCCGGACGCCAGAGATGTCCACCTCGGGCGGCACGTCCGATGCTCGGTTTGTCAAAGATCACTGTCCGGTCGTTGAATTCGGATTGGTCGGCAAAACCATGCATCAGGTGGATGAACGGGTAGACGTTTCCCAGATCATTCAGCTGAAAGATATCTACACCCGGATATTGCGTGCCTATTTCGCCTAAGTATCAAAATCGTTTGGTCGTGATGGTCAAAGAACCTCGGCCGGGCTGGGTCAAGACGCGGTTGGGTAAAAGCATCGGCATGACCAGTGCTGCTTGGTGGTTTCGCCACCAGACAAAGCGTCTTTTGCGCCGGGTCCAGCATCCTGGCTGGGAAACGATCCTTGCTGTGTCGCCCGACATTGCGGGGATGAACAGCCGCATCTGGCCCGAACATTTGGCGCGTATGCCGCAGGGAACGGGCGATCTTGGGGCGCGGATGAACCGGATTTTTGATACTCTGTCACCCGGCCCGGTCGTCATTATCGGCGGCGATATTCCTGACATTACCAGCCGCCATATTGCGGGTGCTTTTCGTGCTCTTGGCAACCACGACTGCGTATTTGGCCCGGCCACTGACGGCGGTTATTGGGCAGTGGGATTAAGGCGCACCGGGCCGCGCCCGTATCATCTGTTTGATAACGTGCGCTGGTCCAGCGAATTTGCACTTGCTGACAGTATTGCCACGGCTAGCGGGCAACGCGTTACCCTGCTCGAAACCCTGCGCGATGTCGATACGGTTGATGATCTGTAGCAGCCCGTTTTGTGGGCGACGTGGCCCCTTGAACATGGTAGCCGGGCAGTATGACACGCATCCCATCAAAAGAGGAAATCCTGAACTGGATTTCCGAGCACCCGACCGAAACCTCAAAGCGCGATATTTCGCGGGCATTCGGGGTAAAGGGCGCTGACCGGATTGATCTGAAGCGGGTGCTAAAAGAATTGGCAGCCGACGGTCATCTGGAAAAACGCAAGAAAACCTACCGTGATCCGGACCGGCTGCCGCCGGTTTCTGTGCTGGCCGTTTCGCAGCCTGACAGCGATGGCGATCTATATGCCGACCCGGTAGAATGGAACGGCCACGGACCCGCACCAAGGGTTCTGATTGTCGAGGGCGATTCCAGCCCGGCATTGGGGCAGGGCGACCGCATTCTGGCGCGGTTGAGCGAGGTGATGGGCGAGGCCTATCAGTATGAGGGCCGTCTGATCCGCCGGATTGGCACAAACCCAAAGCGCGTGTTGGGGGTTTACCGGCAAGGGTCCGAAGGGGGCCGCATCACGCCGGTTGAACGAGGGTCCGATAAGGAATGGCGGGTCGCATCCCAAGACGCAGGCGGCGCGCGGGACGGTGAATTGGTCGAGGCCGAGCAATCCGGGCCAAAGGGCCGTATGGGGCTGCCGTCCGCAAGGATCGTAAGCCGGCTGGGCAACCCATCTGCGCCAAAAGCGGTGTCATTGATCGCGATCCATCAACATGGCATTCCAGACAGCTTTCCTGATGATGTCATTGCTCAGGTTGACCGCGCCGTTCCCGCCGAACTGGGCAAACGCGAGGATTTGCGTACCATGCAGTTGGTCACGATTGACCCGGCAGATGCGCGTGACCACGACGATGCCATTTTTGCGCATGGGGATGACGACCCGGCCAACAAAGGCGGCCATGTCGTCTGGGTGGCGATCGCGGATGTTGCCCACTACGTGACGCCGGGAACCGCGCTGGACGATGAAGCGCGAAACCGTGGCAATTCCACCTATTTTCCTGACCGCGTTGTGCCAATGTTGCCGGACCGTCTTTCGGGTGATTTGTGTTCGCTGCATGAGGGCGTCGAGCGCCCATGCCTTGCTGTCCGAATGGTGCTGAATGCTGCGGGCGAAAAGATCGGCCATCGGTTCATCCGTGGCTTTATGAGGTCTGTGGCCTCGTTGAACTACGTCGAGGTTCAGGAAGCCATCAACGGCACGGTTTCTGAGAAAACCGAACCGTTGCTCGACGGTGTGATAAAGCCGCTTTTCGCCGCTTACCACGCCGCGACCAAGGCAAGGGCCGCCCGCCAACCACTGGATCTGGACCTGCCCGAGCGTCGCATAGAATTGTCAGATGAGGGTGTGGTTACGTCTGTGGCATTCCGCGACCGTCTGGACGCGCATCGTCTTGTCGAAGAATTCATGATCCTTGCCAATGTTGCTGCTGCCGAGGAACTGGTCAGTAAAAAACAGGCGCTGCTGTTTCGCGTGCATGAAGAACCTTCGCCCGAAAAGCTGAATGCGTTGCGGGAAGTGGCGCAGGCTTCCGGTTTGACGCTGGCCAAGGGGCAGGTGCTGCAGACGCGACATCTGAACAAATTGCTGGCGCAAGCCCAAGGCACAGACTTCGACGAACTGATCAACATATCGACTTTGCGGTCGATGACGCAGGCCTACTACAATGCGGAAAATTTCGGACATTTTGGTTTGGCGCTGAAATCTTACGCGCATTTCACCTCGCCGATCCGACGCTATGCAGACCTGATTGTCCACCGAGCGCTGATAAGCGCACATGGTTGGGGCAAGGATGGTCTGGCGCCTCAGGAAATCGACAGTCTTGATCAAACGGCAGTTCATATTTCCGAAACGGAGCGGCGTTCAATGGCCGCCGAGCGTGACACCACGGATCGCTATCTGGCCGCCTATCTGTCTGAGCGTGTCGGCAATGAATTTCCCGGGCGTATCAGCGGTGTTGCCCGGTTTGGCTTGTTCGTCAAACTGGATGAAACCGGGGCGGACGGGCTGATCCCGATCCGCACAATCGGGCGCGAATATTTCAAATTTGACGCGGATACGCAGACATTGACGGGGTCTGATAGCGGTGTGGTTTTTGGCATTGGTCAACGGGTAACTGTGCGTTTGTCCGAAGCAGTTGCGATGACCGGTGGGTTGCTGCTTGAATTGCTGAGCGTAGAAGGCGCGACTGTGCCGCGTGGGTCCGGGGGCGGTCGTGGGCGCGGCAAGCCGGTTGGGCGCAAGCGTGCAAAATCGGCTAAGAAAGCACGCAAGACAAGTCGGAAAGTCACCCGCAAACGGAACAGTTAAGCGGATGACAGTTTTTGCAATCTGGATCGCTGAATTTCGCGAAAAAGCGCTGCAATCTGGGATTTCAGGTGTTGTTCTGGATCAGGCGTTCGCGGAGGTATCACTGAACGCGACCGTGTTGGAAAAAGATCGAAACCAGCCAGAACATGTAACGCCGATTTGGGACTATCTTGATCGCGCGGTTTCTAAGCCGCGCGTTGATGGTGCGCGTCAAGCCTTGCGGGATAATCTGGACCTAATTTCCTCTATCGAGGCGAAATTTGGCGTCGAGAAGGAATTTCTGGTTGCGATCTGGGGGCTGGAAAGCAATTTCGGCGCGCTCCGGGGGAATTACCCGGTGATCGAAGCTCTGGCAACACTTGCCTATGATGGCCGTCGGCGGGCGCTGTTTGAGGGCCAACTTCTGGCTGCGCTGAGGATCGTTCAATCGGGCGATATCGCGGCTGAAAACCTTGTCGGGTCGTGGGCGGGCGCGATGGGTCATACACAATTCATGCCCACAAGTTATCTGGATCATGCTGTCGATTTTGACGGTGATGGTCGGCGCGATATCTGGGCTGACGATCCAGCCGACGCGCTGGCATCGACGGCGGCCTATCTGGCGGCGAAAGGCTGGACGCATGGGTTGGGCTGGGGCGGCGAGGTGATGCTGGCTAAGGGTTTTGATTATGCTTTGGCAAATGACATCATCGCGAAAACCACAAAGGATTGGCGACGCGCAGGCGTGACGGCGGTTCGATCCAGTGAAATCCCGATGGATAAACTGGCGACACTGATCGCCCCGGCGGGTGCGCGCGGACCTGCTTTTTTGGTTTCACAAAACTTCCAAACGGTTCTTCGCTATAACAACGCGCAACCCTATGCGCTGGCCGTTTGCAGTTTGGCAGATCGCGCGGCCGGTGATGATGCCACCGACATTGATTGGCCCCGAACTGACAAAGCATTGTCACCAGCTCAAATCAAAGAATTGCAAGAAATTCTGGTCAGGCTGAACTACACATCCGATGCAGCGGACGGGATGCTCGGCCCGCAAACCAGCGCCGCGATCCGGGCATACCAGAAGGCCAGCGGTCGGCCCGCCGATGGGTATGCCAGTTTTGAGCTGCTGCAAAAGCTTCGCGGTTTAGATGCCGGTTGAAATGATCGCTTCGGCCAATATCGGAACGGTTTTGCTATTCAGCCCGGCAATATTCATCCGGCTGTCGCCAATCATGTAAATGCCGTGCGTGTTGCGCAGTGTTTCGACTTGCTGCGGTGTCGCGCCAAGGCGCGAGAACATGCCGCGATGTTGCGCAAGAAAATCGAAGCGATTAGAATTGGTGCGTTGCCGTAGTTCTTGTGCCAGTTGCTCGCGAATTGAAAGCATACCCAGTCGCACTTCTTCCAGTTCGGTCTGCCAATCGGCTTTCAAGGCCGGGTCGTTCAGGATCATCGTGACCAAACGTGCGCCATGGTCCGGCGGGAACGAGAAATTTTGCCGGTTCAGGTAGGCAAGTGTACCTTGGGTGACTGGCTGTGTGGCACTGTTAGGCGAGATGGCGATCAACAGGCCGGTACGCTCGCGGTAAATGCCGAAGTTCTTAGAGCAGCTCGCGGCAATCAACACCTCAGGGAAGCGCGACGCGATCAGCCGGGTTGCTGCCGCGTCTTCTTTAAGCCCCTCGCCAAATCCCTGATAGGCAAGGTCGATCATTGGGATTGCACCGGTTTTTTCCAGGTTTTCGGCGATGTCTTTCCATTGGCTCAGCGTCGGGTTGGCGCCTGTCGGGTTGTGGCAACAGCCATGCAGCAAAATAATGTCGCCGGGTTTTGCGCCGCTTAAGTCTTCCAGCATGCCAGCAATATCGACACCGCGCGTTGCCGCGTCGAAATACCGGTATTCGGCCATTTTCATGCCCATATGCCGGATAATCGACGGGTGGTTTGGCCAAGTTGGGGCCGACAGCCAGATCGTGGCAGTTGGCGAGGCCATTTTGATCAGATCGACGGCCTGACGGATTGCGCCGGTGCCACCGGGGGTCGCGGCATAGGCAATGCGGGCAGTATCTACGGCGTCGCCAAGGATCATGTCGCGCAGGGCGACCCCATAAGCAGGGTCGCCGATCAGGCCGGTGTAGGCCTTGGTTGTCTCACTTTCCCACAACTGTTTTTCCGCCGTCTTGATCGCGCGCATCACAGGCGTGATGCCTTCGGCATTTTTGTAGACACCGACGCCAAGGTCGATCTTGTCTTTGCGTGGATCGTCGCGGAACACCTGCATTAGCGCTAGGATTGCATCGGCGGGCTGTGGTTTCAGATTTGGCAGCATATCAGGCGTCTCCGGTTGCGATTTGTGAGGTGTCAAAGGCTCCCCATTCCGACCACGAGCCATCGTAAAGCGAATGGTCAGGATGGCCGAGGCGTTCAAGGGCAAGGCTAAGGACGGCCGCTGTGACGCCCGAGCCGCAGGTCGTGATGACGGGTTTTTGCAGATCAACACCGGCGGCGGTGAATACGGCGCGCATGGCATCGTTGGTTTTCATCGTGCAGTCATCGTTCAGCAGGTCTTTGAAAAACAAACTGCGCGAACCCGGAATGTGCCCGGCGGTAAGCCCCGCGCGCGGTTCGGGTTCTTCGCCGCGAAACCGGGCCAGCGGACGGGCATCTACGATTTGGGCGGTGCCGTTTTCGCTCGCCTGCCCAACCTGCTGTGCATCGCGCACCATGTGCGCTTGATGCATCGCGATAAGGTGCCCAGTGGCCGGTTCGGCTGGTGTGGATGTGATTGTATGGCCTTCGCTCTGCCATTTCGGCAGGCCACCATCAAGCACGGCGACATTTGATTTTCCCATCAGGCGAAATAGCCACCAGACTCGTGCTGCGGAAAAAATACCTGCCCCGTCATAGACAACCACTTGGTCACGGTTTCCGATGCCCATTGCGCGTACCCGGCTAACGAATTTCTCGACCGGCGGGGCCATGTGGGGCAAGGGTGACCCAAGTTCGGCAATTTCGTCGATGTCGAAAAATTGCGCGCCGGGGATGTGCTGGGCGCCAAACTCTGCCTGACCATCGCGGTTCATATTCGGCAGATACCAAGATGCATCCAGAATATGGATGTCCGGTTTTTCTAACCTGTCGGCCAGCCAACTGCTTGAAACAAGAGTTTCGCGATCGCTGTGCGGCATATTCCCCCCAAGGTTTATGCCAAATGCGTAGCTGGATCAAAGATGAGAGGCAAGGGTCGGGCGCCCGGTTTGGACGCCCGTTTGGTTTATTTAGCCATCGCCTTTTTGACGATACCAGCAACGATTGCAAGAATTGCACCGCCGCCACCGCCGGTCGCGAGTTGGGTCACGATCGAGCCGATATCAAGCCCAGCCGCTGCATCGGCGGCTCCGCCGCCCATCAATCCGCCAAGTAGCTGGCCGCCACCAAGACCACCGATCAGACCGGCAATTGAATTGCCAACCGTGCCAAGGCTACGTTCGCCATTGAGTTTGCCGCCAATGTTCCCGCCGATTGCGCCAGCTATTAGTTGAATTATTAGTTCCATTAAATGTCCTTCACTCCGGGCAAAAAATACCAAACCCTAGCGTTGCCCCACACACCCGAGCTTGGCGGAGTCTAGCATTGATGTGGAATTCCGCAACAATTGTGGGGCTGGGCGGGGATTATCCGTTATTGCGCAACAATCGCGCTTGCTGCCGTTGCCAGTCGCGTTTTTGCTCGGTTGCGCGTTTGTCCTGCGTTTTCTTGCCCTTCGCGATGCCGATTTTCAGCTTCGCCATGCCGCGGTGATTGAAATATAGAACCAGCGGAACCAGCGTCATACCCTGACGCGATGAGGCTTGCCAAAGCTTGGAAAGTTCTTTGGCAGATACCAGCAATTTCCGCCGGCGTCGCTCTTCATGGCCCCAGGTTTTGGCTGGGTTGTAGGGCGCGATATAGCTGTTCACCAACCACAATTCACCGTTCTCGACCGTGGCATAGCTTTCGGCGATGTTTGATTGGCCTGTGCGCAGGGATTTAACCTCTGAGCCGAGCAATTGAATGCCGCATTCCAGATCATCCTCGATTGCATAGTCGTATCGGGCCCGCCGGTTTTCGGCGACCACTTTGTAGTTGGGGTTAATGTTTTTGGCCATCAGAGTGTGACTGTCTTTACTTGCATGCGTTTCATTTCTGCGTTTGTCGGCGCTTCCCACAAATCTTCGATAAAGTCGAGCATGGGCCTTGTGACCTCAAATTGATAGGTTTCAGCCTGTTCGGCATTTCGTTTTTGAACCCGCCGCCAGCGGGTTTTTGGGTCAACATCGATAAAGTGTAACTCATACGAGAAACCCTGCGTTTCGGCCCAATCAGCAAAGATTGCACGTTCTTGCGAGTTGGTCAGGCCACAATCGAAAATGGCGGGAACACTTAGTTCAGCCAGTCGTTTTGCAACCCGGCGCATTTGGCTGCAATTGCGCTGCACGCGCTCATAAAACCAATTGAATGACATCTCTTTTGGCTGGTCGGCATTGTGCAGATGCTGCATCCATTCGTCGATTGAAAACCGCACACCACCAATATCTTGCGCCAAGCGAGCGGAATAGGTTGATTTTCCGGCCCCTGTGCATCCGCAAACAAGATAAATCTGTGTAGGAGGTGTTTCCATCCCCTAGTTTATAAGACCCGCATGGACCATTGCGGCACGAATTTTGGCCTTGGTGCCATCCGTCAAACCGACCATTGGCAGGCGCACATTTTCTGAACATTTTCCAAGCAGAGACATTCCGTATTTTGCGCCGGTAAGCCCGGGCTCAATAAAGATTGCGTCATGCAATGGCATCAACTGGTCCTGAAACTTCAGGGCGTCTGCATAATCGCCAGCAAGTGTTGCAGCTTGAAATTCCGCGCATAGTTTTGGTGCGACATTGGCGGTGACCGAGATCGCGCCAACGCCCCCATGTGCGTTGAAACCAAGCGCCGAGGCATCCTCACCGGAAAGCTGGATGAAATCATTGCCGCACGTAATTCGCTGCAAGGAAACGCGCGACACATCCGCTGTTGCGTCCTTTACCCCGACAATCCGTGGCAGCTTTGCCAATTCGCCCATGGTTTCCGGCGTCATGTCGATGACCGAGCGAGGCGGAATATTGTAAATGATGATCGGAATGTTCGTGGCGTCATGGATTGCATCAAAATGTGCATACATGCCGGCCTGCGTCGGCTTGTTGTAATACGGCGTCACAACCAGAGCGCCGTCCGCGCCAACTTTTTCAGCATGTTGGGCAAGGGCGATCGCTTCGGCGGTGTTGTTGGATCCGGCACCCGCAATCACGGCAATGCGCCCGTTGGCAGCCGTAACGACACAGTCGACCACTTGCTCATGCTCGGCATGGCTAAGCGTCGGGCTTTCGCCGGTTGTGCCGACAGGCACCAGCCCGTTCGTGCCCTGCGCAATATGCCATTCAACAAGGTCTTTGAGGGTGTCAAAATCCACGTCACCGTTTTTGAACGGCGTAACCAGCGCAACCATTGAGCCTTTGAACATGACACTTCTCCTTTTTTGCCTGTGCACAGCGAGTCACCGCATGCGAACGCGGCGGAAACTAGCCGTCATTAAGCAGTTTGCCAAGATTGTGTGTTGAGATAGCTGCAACCTGCGATACTCTACCGGTTGGAGAATTGAATGAATCGAGTGAACCCAGTGAAATTACTGCTTTTTTGCGTATTTTTTATGGTGCAATCTGTGGTGCCGGTATTGGCGCAAGGCAGTAACGCACCTGCCGCGTTGGCGAAAGCAATGGAATCAGTTGGCGCTGGTCACTGGGACAAAGCCGCATTGGCTGTTGAACCTGCCGGGTCTGTCGGGCGGGAAATTGTCGAATGGCACAGGCTGCGTGCATCGGCGGGGCAGTTTGATGAATATATCGCCTTTCTTGAACGGCGGCCGGATTGGCCGGGGTTGGGATTGCTGCGAAAGGCTGGCGAATGGCGCATTCCTACTTCTGTCGGGCCAGAGGTGATAATCGCCTATTTCAAACCGCAATTGCCGCAAACCGGCACTGGATCGTTACGTTTGGCTAAAGCGCTTCGATCTAAGGGGCTGACTGGCGAAAGCGACGCGGAAATTGTTCGGGCTTGGCGAAACCTATCGATGAATGCGTCTGAGGAAGGCAAGTTTCTTGCCGCGTATGCAAAATTGCTGGCCCCGCATCATGCGGTGCGTCAGGATATGTTGTTGTGGGCCCGAAGGATAACCGACGCGGCCCGATTGAACGCATTGGTCGATAAAAAACACAGGGCCTTGGCAGCCGCACGGATCGCGCTGATCAAAAACCGAAAAGGTGTTAATGGGCTGATCAATGCGGTTCCGGCACCGCTGAATGATGATGCCGGGATGGCTTTTGACAGGTTTAAGTGGCGTCTGAAAAGAAAACTTTCCGATAGTGCGATGAAGTTAATGCAAAGCCGTAGCACGTCAGCCGCAGCGCTTGGCAAGCCAAATGCGTGGGCGAGTGAGCGGCGCTCTATGGCGCGCCAATTGATGCGCGACGGAAAATCGCAAGCGGCCTACGATCTGGCCAGTCGGCATTTTCTGACTTCGGGCAGCAACTTCACTGATCTTGAATGGCTGTCGGGGTTTATCGCCCTTACCGATCTGAAGGATGCAAAATTAGCGTTGGAACACTTTCGACGGTTTCGTGGCGCGGTCGACACGCCAATCAGCCTGGGCCGTGCGGGTTATTGGGAAGGTCGGGCGCATGAAGCATTGGGCGACAGTGAAAACGCGCATCTGGCCTATGCCTTTGGTGGGGAATACCAGACCAGTTTTTACGGACAACTTGCAGCCGAAAAGGCCGGGCTGAAAATGGATCCGTCGCTTACAGGGCGTGAAGTTTATCCGAGTTTCAGTGAAACACCGCATGGAAAATCGTCGGTTCTTCAGGCGGCATTGCTGTTCCAAAAGGCCGGGTTGCCATTGTTGTTCACGCGCTTCACGCGCCATCTGGCTGAGCGCCTGACAACCCCAGAGCGCGGCGCATTGGCGCAAATCGCACTGGATCTAAAGGAACCTTACGCCGCGCTTTACATGGCTAAATACGCCGCGCGAAGTGGCACCGTGCTGGCACGCCCGTATTTCCCTGTGACAGATATTATTGAAACCGGTGCTGATGTTCCGGCCGAACTGACACTGTCCATCGCGCGGCGTGAAAGTGAATTCTATTCAGGTGCGACCAGCGGTGTCGGCGCGCGCGGGTTAATGCAGCTTATGCCAAGAACGGCGCAGGAAATGGCTAGAAAAAAGGGTTTGAAGTTTCAACTTGGGCGCTTGACCTCGGACCCCAAATATAACGCCACCCTTGGAACCGCCTATCTGGCAGAACTTATCGCCGAATTTGGCGATTATTACCCGTTCATCGCAGCCGGCTATAATGCGGGGCCAAGCCGACCCAAAAGATGGCTTAAGCGATACGGCGATCCACGCAGATCGGTAGAACATGCGGTTGACTGGATTGAGCATATTCCGTTCCGCGAAACCCGAAACTACGTGATGCGGGTGATGGAATCGCTACCAGTTTACCGCGCGAGGCTAGCCGGAAAACCAGTAGAACTTAGCCTGTCACGGGAACTGACTGGGGGTTAATCCTGTCGTAAGGTTGCCTTGCCTGTACGCAATAGTGTGAACACGCTCGCCGCCACAACGAGCGATGCGCCAATGACGACATTTAGTTGCAGCACTTCGTTAAACACGGAGATTCCAATGATCGAGACAAAAACCAGTTGCAGGAATGCGAATGGTTGAACGGCGCTTGCCTCGGCCAATTCGTAACATTTGATCAGCATCCAATGTCCAAGCACGCCAGTCACGCACAGCACTGCCATTAGAATTGAATCGGGGCCGTTCATCGGCTCCCAATACCAGATGCCGATCGCGGTCATCACGATGGCGCCGATGATGCCGGTCCAGAAAAAGCTGGTGAGCGCACTGTCTTTGGCGGATACGAAACGGGTGACTAGGCCGTAAACGGCGAACATGACGGCGCCACAAAACGGAATAAGTGCGGCGGGCGAAAACACGGTGTAGCCGGGGCGCAGGATAATCAGGATGCCGACAAAGCCGATACAAATCGCCGTCCACCGTCGCCAACCAACCATTTCACCCAATATCGGGCCAGAAAGTGCCGCGATAAGCAGCGGATAGCTGGTGAAAACGGCATGAGTTTCGACAAGGCCCAACAACACAAACGCAAACACCATGACGCAAATTTCCAACGCCAGCAGGGCGCCGCGCAGGATTTGCAGGCGCGGATGGTGGGTTCTTGCAACATGGTCAAATCCGCGCGGATGGCGCAGCGCAATTGCAATCGCGAAGGCGCCGAAGAACCAGTAGCGGATCATCACCACGACGAAGACGTTGTAATTCCCGGCCAGATGGCGGGAAAACGCGTCTTGCATGGCAAAGATCATCGTCGTCGCGATCATCAGGAGGATTCCGGCGCGGTTATTGTTACGGCTCATTTCACTGTGTCCAGTCTACCAATTGTCATGTGCCGTTTTCCTGCAAACCCTGCGATGCGCTCAACCTGAAAGCCGCTATCGCTTAGGGCGCGGCGCACAGCACCTGCCGCTGTGTATGTCGAAAATGTTCCGTTTGGTGTCGTATGTCCGGCGACGTTTCCAAGCAAGCCCGGCTCCCAAAGCTCTGGATTTCGGGCCGGCGCAAAGCCGTCAAGAAACCATGCGTCGGCATGCCCATTCCAGTTTGCTAGTGTCTGGCGGGCGTCGCCGACAATAACGTTCAGCAACAAGCCGGGCATTTCGACATGCATATCGCCGGGCGACCAGTTGGATAGAAACTGTTCTGCCATCCCAGCCAATTCCGGAAAGCTGCCAAGTGCGCGTGCCATGTCGGTTTGGGCCATGGGGTAGGCCTCAAAACTGGTAAATAACAAGGGGCCGTCAATCCCCGCGTCCAGCCATACTTTCCAAGCGGCAAGCATGTTCAACCCTGTGCCAAACCCAAGTTCCGCGATATGAAAACCGGGCTGGAACCGCGCTGGCAAATCGTTGCCCTTCAGAAATACGAACCGAGCCTCGGCCAAACCGTCATCTTTCGAATAATATGGGTCGTCGAACTTTACAGACACCGGCAAGCGGTCGTCGCGCCATGTAATTTCTGCCGTCTGGTCTGCCATGCCGCTTTGCCCTAGAACCCCGATCAATCGGAAATGACAATGGGCAAGGGGCGCGGGTTTGGCAACGGTAGACGTAACAGTGATGGGGGCCGGGATTTTCGGCCTGACGATCGCCTATGTTTGCGCCAGCAGGGGTGCCGCTGTGCGCGTGATCGACCCCCGAGGTGTCGGGGCAGGCAGCAGCGGTGGGTTCGTCGGAGCACTTGCGCCGCATACGCCCGAGCGATGGGATAGCAAAAAGAATTTCCAGCTTGAAAGCCTTTTATCGGCCGAAAAATTTTGGGCTGGGGTGGATGGTATTTCGGGCAGTCAGTCGGGCTATGGCCGCATTGGTCGCCTGCAACCTATTGACGATGATCATACCCTGATGCTGGCGCGTGAACGTATAGATCAGGCGAAAGAACTTTGGCGTGGTCAAGCCGAGTGGAACGTCTGTTCAGTCGATGATTTCGCCGGCTGGGTGCCGCCCAGCAAGACCGGGCTGGTGGTGTATGACACGCTGGCAGGGCGATTAAATCCGGCAGGTGCGCTGGCCAGTCTTGCGGGCGCTGTGCAGAAACTAAGTGTCGAAATATCGCCCTCGGGTGCGCAAGAGGGGCCTGTTATCTGGGCAACCGGATATGAGGGCCTGTTGGAGCTTTCACAGTTGTTAGACAAACCGGCTGGAAATGGCGTCAAAGGGCAAGCGACATTATTTGACTATGACGCGGGGTCGGTGCCGCAACTGTTCGTTGGCGGCCTGCATTTTGTGCCACATGAAAATGGAAAATTGGCCGTTGGATCGACGAGCGAACGGTATTTTGACAGCCCGGATCAGACCGATGAGCAGCTGGATCAGATGATCGAGCGCGCCCGTGTTGCAATGCCGATTTTGCGCGATGTCCAAGTTGTTGGCAGATGGGCTGCGGTGCGCCCAAGGGCCAAAAGCCGCGCACCGATTCTTGGACCGTATCCGGGCCGCGAGGGGCAGTTTTTGGCCAACGGAGGCTTTAAGATCGGGTTTGCGATGGCACCTAAAATTGCGCATGTCATGGCCGATCTGGTGCTGGACGGCGTTGATAACATTCCGGACGATTTCCGGGTTGAGGCCAGCTTGTGAGTGAGGGATTGCTCTTTACCCTTTGACGACGAGATGCCAAGCATCTGGCAGGGTTCGCGAAATATTTGAAGGGGCTGGGTTTGGCAAAGCGTCACGGTGGAAAAATTCTCGTAGATCATTTGGTGGCCCACGGTGTTGAGCGGGTGTTTTCGGTGCCGGGCGAAAGCTTTCTTGCGGCTCTGGATGGTCTGCACGGCAGCGGCATAACAAATGTCGTTTGCCGCCATGAAGGCGGCGCGGCGATGATGGCCGAAGCGACCGGCAAGATGACGGGCAAACCCGGTGTGGCTTTTGTTACGCGCGGACCGGGGGCAAGCAATGCTGCCGCTGGCGTGCATGTCGCCGCACAGGATTCAACGCCGATGGTGTTATTCGTCGGGCAGATCGCGCGTGGACATCGCGACCGCGAGGCGTTTCAGGAAGTAAACTATCGCGCTTTCTTTGGCTCAGTGGCCAAGTGGGTCGCCGAAGTGGACGACACCGCCCGCTTGCCGGAATTCATCAACCGTGCCTTTCATCTGGCCACGTCCGGACGCCCCGGCCCGGTGGTGTTGGCATTGCCCGAAGATATGTTGAGCGCGATTTGTGATTGCCCCGATCTGTCACCAACGGCGCAGTCGTTTTCTGCTGCAACCCCGCAGGGCGCTGACGCGATCATGGCGGCGCTTGACGCATCCAGTCGGCCGTTGATTGTTGCTGGTGGCTCTGGTTGGTCGCAACAGGCGGCTGATGATCTGCAAACCTTTGCAGAGGCGCGCGATTTGCCGGTGGCCGTGACGTTCCGCCGGCAGGACTATTTTGACAACACCAGCCAAAGTTATGTGGGCGATCTTGGCGTTGGGATGAACCCGAAACTGGGCCAAAGATTGCGCGATACGGATTGCCTTGTGGTTCTGGGGTCTCGACTTGGCGATATAGCCACGGGTGGTTTTGAGCTTATTGATGTGGTCAATCCCAACAAGGTGATTTGCCATGTTCACCCGGACCCGGACTTGCCGGGCAGTATCTATCGTGCCGATCTGGCGATCCCGGCGCGTGCGGATGATATGGTGGCCCAATTGCGTCGTACTAACGCACCGGAAGTTGGCAAATGGTCAAATTGGACGGCACAGGCCCGGTCTGAATACGAAGGTTGGCAAGAGCCGCTGGAAACACCGGGTGATGTGAAAATGGAAGCAATCGTTGGCTGGCTTTCCGACAACCTTCCCCAAGATGCCATCGTGACGAACGGTGCGGGAAATTACGCGGCCTGGTTGCACCGTTACTATCGTTTCAAACGCTACGGAACGCAGCTTGCACCGACGTCCGGTAGCATGGGTTATGGGTTTCCGGCAGCAATTGCCGCAAAACTGCAAAACCCCGAAAAAACTGTGGTTTGCATGGCCGGTGATGGCTGTTTTCAGATGACTGTGAATGAAATGTCCACGGCGAAACAGCACGGCGCGAATGTGATCGTGATCGTCGCAAACAATGGCCGTTATGGAACAATCCGCATGCATCAGGAACGGCATTATCCCGCGCGGGTCAGCGGCACCGATCTGGCCAATCCGGATTTCGCCGCGCTGGCACGGGCCTATGGCGGCCACGGCGAAGTTGTAAAGGACGGGGCGGATTTCGCAGATGCTTTCAACCGCGCGGTCAGCGCGAACCTGCCTGCCGTGATCGAACTGCGGCTGGACACGGAAGCCTTGTCGACGGCCAACACACTGTCGCAAATCCGTGCTTTGGGCCAGCAAAACTAGCCCGCAACGGGATCAGAATTCGACACCGATCTGCGCCTTTATACCAGAGCGGAACGGGTGCTTTATCAGCTCCATTTCGGTGACCAGATCGGCGATCTCGATCAGGTCAGCGTGGGCGTTGCGCCCGGTCAGAACCACATGGGTCATTTCGGGCTTTTCGGTTGTCAGGAATTTCACAACATCGGCGATTGGAATGTAGTCATAGCGCAGGGCGATGTTGATCTCATCCAGAAGAACCATTTTATTGGCGGGATCACGGATCAGGTCTTTAGCTTTTTCCCAAGCGGCGGCGGCCATTTCCGTGTCGCGGGATTTGTCTTGGGTTTCCCAAGTGAACCCCTCGCCCATGGTATGGAATTCGCATTCGTTGGAAAATTTTGACAAGATCAGATCACGTTCCCCGGTCGACATCCCGCCTTTGATGAACTGCACAACGGCGCAAGGCATTCCATGCGCAATGCAGCGAAAAATCATGCCAAACGCGGCCGAAGATTTGCCCTTACCTTTCCCGGTATGGACGATCACCAGCCCCTTTTTGTCTGTCTTGGTCGCCATGATTTTATCACGAGCGGCCTTTTTCTTGGCCATCTTCATGGCATGGCGGTCTGTGTCTTCGCTCATGTGAAATCTCCCTGTCGCGTTGTGCTGACAGTGGGCATCACGGGCGATAATGGCAAGGGGCGAGGTTATTCGTTCGGCGTGGTTTACCGCCCGTTAACCAACTTTGACGACACTTGGGTGATGAAGAATTATATCCTTGTTTTGTTTTTGCTTCCCGGCTGCGCAAGCCCGGCATTTCTTAATCAGCCCGCCCGCGACGTAAACGTCGCTGACAGCGTGTTTCGTGTCTACATGCGGCTTGGCACCTCCGAAGTAGAAGCGCATCGGATCAGTTTCGAGATGCTTCCAAGCCGTGTGCTAACTTACGCGCGGGCACATCAGGCGATCACGCAGGCAACCGGGTGTAAAGTCGTCAATGGATCGCTGGAGGGCGATCAGGCGATCATCCGTGCTTCGGTCGATTGCGTGCCGCAGTAAACCAACGGAGCGTTCTCTATTTCGTCAATTGTGCAATCAAGACACCGGCAGAGTTCGATTTCGGCGTCCACAACCCACGCTCGATGGCTTCCGCCAGCCGCTCGGCGATTTCGCGCAAAGCAGGGGCGTTGTGGGTTAGGATAAACTCTCGGGTGTCGTCATCTTCCAGAAATGCCGCGTGGACCAAATCAAAGTGATGGCTTTTGACAGCACCTGTGGTGGCCGCAAATGCAAACATGTAATCTACCGTCGCCGCTATTTCGAAGGCACCCTTATAGCCGTGTCGTTTGACCCCTTCGATCCACTTCGGGTTCACAACACGCGAGCGGACAACCCGCCCGATTTCGTCCTCTAGTGTGCGGATCACCGGGCGTTCCGGGCGTGAATGGTCGTTGTGATAGATCGGGCGGTCCTGACCTTGCAGGGTTGAAACAGCCGCCGCCGCCCCCCCTTCGAACTGGTAATAATCGTCTGAATCCAGCACGTCATGCTCGCGATTGTCCTGATTTTGCACAATGGCTTCGGTTTGGGACAGGCGCGCCTCAAATGCACCTCTTGCGCGGATACCTTCGGCGTTCTTTCCGTAAGCATAGCTGCCCCATTCCAGATAGGCCTCGGCCAGATCGGATTTGTCGGCCCACAGCCGTTCGTCGATCATCGCTTGCAGGCCAGCACCGTAGGCGCCGGGTTTGGAGCCAAACACACGATGGCGCGCGTCGCTGCCCTCGGTCATTGCCCGGGCGGCGGCTGGGTTAAGATCATCGGGTTCGTCCAGCGCCATAACCGCGCGTGCGGCTGAATCTACCAGCGCAATTTGCTGGGGAAACGCGTCACGGAAAAATCCCGATACCCGCAGCGTTACATCAACACGGGGGCGACCAAGTGCGCCCTGCGGTATAATCTCAAAGCCAGTGACGCGACGATTTGCGCTGTCCCATTGCGGTTTGACACCCATCAGGGCTAGGCACTGGGCAATGTCATCACCACCGGTGCGCATATTTGCGGTGCCCCAGGCTGTCAGCAGCATCGTGCGGGGCCAGTCGCCGTGATCTTGCAGGTGTTTCTCGATCAACAGGTTGGCAGATTTCCAGCCAAGTGCCCAAGCCGTTGGCGTCGGCACCGCGCGGCTGTCCACGGAGTAAAAATTTCGCCCTGTTGGCAAGACGTCTAACCGTCCGCGGGTTGGCGCACCGGATGGTGCCGGGGCGACGAATTGCCCTGAAAGGGCGGTGAGAAGGCCCGCGCCCTCGTCCGGGCCGCAGGCGCGGATTGTTGGCAAAACGCTTGCGTGCAAGGCTTCCAAAACCGGCGCGGTATGGGTGAAATATTTGGGTGTTTCGCTCCAGCCCGTGGCAAGGATCGCCAATTCCTCCAACCGCTCAACAGTATCGCCATTGCTGCGCCAGATGTCGGTGCTGGTGGCGTGCAGAAACTTGTGGTGGGGGCCCGAATAGGTTTGCGCCATGTCGCAATCGAGCGGGTCGAGGATTTCAGGCGTGATACCACAATCCAGCGCCAATGCGCGGATGATCGAGGCGTTGGCACCTTTGCCGTCGCCGCGCGGGACTCGCAAAAGTGCGATTGCAAGGTCGCGTTCAAGTTGGTCGATCGGGGACTGCCCGAAAATGTGCAGACCGTCGCGGATTTGCGCCTCTTTCAGCTCGCAAAGGTAAGCATCAAGTTTTGCCAGATCGGTTTCTTCATCCTCGCCACTCATACCAACATCGGCATTTAGGCCGGTTGTCGCGCTGAGGCTCAGGATTTCCTGGCGCAAGTGCTTGATACGGCGCGGGTCGATGCCTGCGGCCTCGTAATATTCATCTACCAGCCCTTCCAGATCACGCAGGGGGCCATAGGTTTCAGCGCGGGTCAGCGGCGGTGTCAGATGGTCGATGATAACGGCTTGTGCTCGCCGCTTGGCTTGGGTGCCTTCGCCGGGATCATTCACGATGAACGGATAGATATGGGGCGTCGGGCCAAGCACGACCTCTGGCAAGCAATCCTCGCTCAGGGCCAGCGCCTTGCCGGGCAACCATTCCAGATTGCCGTGTTTGCCCATGTGAACGATGGCATCCGCGCCGTGGCTGTGACGAAGCCAAAAGTAAAAGGCGATGTAATTATGCGGCGGCACAAGGTCTGGCGAATGATAAGTTTCGGTCGGGTCAATGTTATAGCCACGCGCCGGTTGCAGGCCGACGACGACGTTTCCATAATGCAGGACCGACAGTTTGAAGCGCCCGCAGTCAACCTCGCCGGGTTCAAAAAACGGGTCTTGTTCCGGGGTGCCCCAGCGGGTCTCAATTTTTTGGCGCACGTCATAGGGCAGTTGAGCGTAAGCGATATGGTAATCGGCCAATGACAGATCCACCCCGCCCGCTCGCGCGGCTCGGTCGGTCAGCCAGTTGGTTGGCCCTGCCAGAATTTGCTGCATCAATGCGTCGCTGCTGTCGGGCGGATTCAGAACTTTGTAGCCAGTGCTTTTCAGTAGGTTCAGGCAGTGGATTGTCGCTGCTGGCGTATCAAGGCCGACGCCATTCGCCAGACGTCCGTCCTTATTGGGGTAATTTGCAAGGACAAGAGCAACACGGCGACCCTCAGCCGGTTTGGCGCGCAGACTAGCCCAGTTTGCAGCCAGCTCTGCGACGAAATCCACGCGATTGCCATTGGCTCGATATGTGGCGATCGGGCATTGGGTGGCCTCATCGAAATAGGCCTCGCCCTTGAACGAAATAGCGCGCGACAGAATGCGACCGTCTACTTCTGGCAGGGCGACGTTCATTGCGATGTCTCGGGCGGATAAGCCTGACAACCCCTCTTCCCAAGCGTCTTGGGTTGAGGACGCAAGGACAACTTGAAATATCGGGGCGTTGTTTGCCGATTTTGCGGCAAGCGGGTTGGCGGCCTGCGTGTCGTCATGGGGTGAGCCGACAGCAAACGACGTCGCGTTCAGGATCACTGCCGGCGGGGCCTGTTCAAACAGGTTGTCCAATGTTGCGACTGATACCGGGTCTTTCAGCGAGGCCACAAAAATGGGCAGTGGGTTCAGGCCCTGACGCAGCAACGCGCGGGTAAGGCGGTTGATCGGGTTTAGCCCGGCACCCTGCACCAATGCGCGGTAAAAAATGACCGGGACTATCGGTGCGCCATCTGTCCAATTCGCGCGCACAGACGCCAAATCTGACAAGCCCGCACCGGGCCAGTACAGGCCCGCACGCAACAGCGGTTTAGCCATTGGTGGGCGATCAGACCCATCCAGAATAGCGCGGGCGCAGACCAGAAAATTCGCAGAATTTTCGGGGCCACCCTCGACCATATAGGACCAAAGCGCCTGATAGTCCGCCTCGCTAAGGGTTGAAAGCCGCTCAAGTTCTGCGTCCGGCTTGTCGTCGCCGGGCAGGGCCGCAAACGGAACACCAGCGGCATGTAAATGGGCAGCGTATTGCTCCAGTCCATATTTCCAATAACCGGCCCCGCCGAGGATGCGGGCGACGACAAGACGGGATTTGGTGGCGCAATTTTCAATGTGCAGATCGACCGACATCGGATGGCGCAGATGGCTAAGGTTCGCAAGCCGCAGGCTTGGCGCATTGTCCATTTCGTTGCGGGCTTCGGACAGGGCGGCCAGTTCGGTATCGGCGGCGGACAGAAACACCACGTCGGCAGGCGTTTGCCCAAGATCGACTGGTTCGCTGCCGTCATCAATGGCACCGGGAGTTGCCGCCAGAAGATGCATCAGGCTATGCCCCGGCCAAACGAGAGCATATCTGACAGCGTGCGAACGATGCCCATAACCTAGAGAGCCTTTTCCATGAACAGGCTTTTGGGGTCTTCGCGGTAGTCGCCAAAAGGCCCGCGTTCCTTAAATCCGGCGCGAGCATAAAGCCGATGTGCATCTGCCAGCAAATGCCCGGTTTCCAGACGCAGAACTGGCAGGTTTTCGGACCGGGCCTGATCCTCAATCCCGGCCAGAATGAGCGCACCAAGGCCAAGGCCACGAGCGGCAGGATCTGTGAACATGGATTTAACCTCACCATAATCGGATTTGACAACCAACGCGCCGCAGCCAAGCGTTTCACCGCCGCGCCGCGCCACAAGAAATCGTATGTCAGGCCCGCACAAGTTATCGACTGAAAGGTAGTGGTTTGACTCTTCCGGGAACAACGATTGCATAAGCTCATGACTTTGTGTCAGCAGCTCTACGACTTGCGGGTCACGCGGATCGCCGGGTTCAATCGTGACGTTCATTCTTGCAAAGCCTCTGTTATCACCGCTTGGTTCAACCCGGCTTGCCCGATCACCACAAGGCGCGTCTCTCGCGGTTCATTTGCCGAAAACGGGCGATCAAAATAGCTGTCGATCCTTGGGCCAACGGCCTGAAGCGTCAGGCGCATGGGCTTGCCTGCGACCGCGGCAAACCCTTTTAGGCGCAGAATGTCGTGGTCGCGGATTACGTCGGCGGCTTTTTGGGCAAAGGCCACTGGATCAGAAATTTCCGGAAGGGTAACAACGAAGCTTTCAAACTCATCATGGTCGTGAACATGCACAACTTGATCCCCACCGTCTTCGTGATGATGATGGTGAACCTCATGGCGGGACGACAGATCGTTTTCTGCACCGATGCCTTGCCCAAGCAGCACATCGACCGGCAACGCACCCATACTGGTCTTGATTACCTGCACACTGTCGCGACTTTCGCGGCCCAATTGTGCCACAAGGCTTTCGGCCTGCGCGCCTTCCAGCAGGTCAGTCTTGTTCACCACAATCATGTCAGCGCAGGCAATCTGATCTTCGAACAGCTCTGAAAGCGGCGTTTCGTGGTCCAGATTTTCGTCAAGCTGGCGCTGCGCATCGACTGCCGCAACGTTGTGGGCAAAACGACCCTCGGTCACGGCTTTGCCATCCACAACCGTTACAACACCATCGACCGTTACCTGCGTTGATATCTCCGGCCAGTTGAACGCGCGCACCAATGGTTGCGGCAGCGCTAGGCCGGATGTTTCGATCACGATGTGGTCGGGTTTGACATCACGGGCGAGCAGTTTTTCCATGGTTGGAATGAAATCGTCGGCGACAGTGCAGCAAATGCAGCCGTTGGAAAGCTCCATGATGTCATCTTCGGTGCAGGTTTCATCACCGCAGCCTTTCAGGATCTCGCCGTCCACACCCAGATCACCAAATTCATTGATGATCAGCGCAATCCGCTTTCCGTTGGCATGTGTCAGCATATGGCGGATCAGCGTGGTTTTGCCGGACCCAAGGAAGCCGGTGACGATGGTAGCAGGGATTTTTTGGGCCATTGGTTAATCCGTTTCTGCGCGTTTGCGCGTCCAGAAAAATGCTGTGAGGGTGCCAAGAACAACCCAGCTGGCAGCCGCAACACCAAGGCTTCGGGTCGCGAAATGGGCGGATAATTCCGGCGGAGCGATGCCAAAGTAAGTATCAAGATGCGGTGCGCCGATGATATGGGGCAGCGTCAGCGCGACGATGCCCAGGGCTATCATCACGACATTCGTTCCAAAGGCGATCAGGCCAAGACCAAGCAATGTGCAGACAACGGTGGCAAGCCACCAGACCTGACGCAATTCAACCTCTGCCGCGACGGTGCCGGGCAGTTCGGGTGGCAGGCCAATCGCGGGCGCAAGGTGCAAAGCCATAAACCCAGCAAGGCCCCACAGGATGCCTTGACGTGGCGTGACGGTGTGACCGGCGCGCTCTGCAATCGCTATTCCGGCAACCATGATTAACGCAAATGCTGTGTACGCCACGACGTTGAATCCTGCGGTCATCAGGTGACGTGATGGATCTTGCGACAGCCCTTCTGCCGGGCCAGACGGGCTTTGGACAGGGGCATCAAGGCTGGACGCAAAGTGAACGCGCACGCCTGTTTCATACAATTCGCCTTCCAGCAAAAGTGGAACCACGAATACGAATTGAAGCAGGGCTGCAAACAGACCTGCTATCAGACCAGCGAACAACGCGCTGGTAAAAAGATGACGGGTCATCCTGTCAGTGGCAGGGAAAAGCGATTGCGTGACGGGTGTCATGCGCGCCGTTGTGCAGCACCGAGGCTTGCGCGAAACCGGCGATCAGCAACAGAAACAGGCCAGCAAGGGCTGTGCTGGTGATGCCAAGAATCTGGGTATCAATGCGGGATTTGGTAAGGGTCTTCGTCGTCATGTTCATTCTCCTGTGCCCGTCACACCCGACGGGAAGGTTAAGGTTCAGCGCATGGCTGGTCTCCTGGCTTGCGGGTCGATGCACCTTGTCGCCTTCCCGGTTTCCCAGTGGCTATTTGACAGGCACTATCCGCTTACAGTCGCGGGGGCGGCCGTGGATTTGGGCCCCGAATTGGGTCTCCCGCACCACATTCCCATTTGCTCCCCTCGTGCTT
>JAHRVC010000150.1 GCA_019090885.1 Marinosulfonomonas sp. | reverse complement strand
TTGCAACGACTTCGGCCGAGACCGGACCAGAAACGATGGAGCAGATTTCCTTGGTGACTTCCAGAATATCGCGGCCTGATTTCATGATCAGCGACGGATTGGTTGTTACGCCATCAACGATGCCCAGCTGGTTCAGTTCTTTGATGTCGTCAACGTCGGCGGTGTCTACGAAGAATTTCATGGGAATAATCCTGTTTTTGGGGTGCAGCCTTTGGCGAGGTTCTAGCCGAGCGGTGGACCCGGTGAAAGCCCAAATGGATGTATTCACACCATGAGCGAGCTTTCATTTTATGACCAAGGCGCGCTGGTCGGCGTTCTGACAGCACAACCGCTGGACCGGATGCTTGATTATAAAGCGCCCGAAGGTGGCTGTATGACCGGCGCGTTTGTCGAGGTTCCGCTTGGTCCGCGCAAGGTTCTGGGCGTTGTCTGGGGGCCGGGCAAAGGCGATTATGACCGGGCCAAAATCCGCTCGGTAATTCGCGTGCTTGATGCTCCGCCAATGCGCGATGAGATGCGGCAATTTCTGCTGCGGGTTGGCGAATACACTTTAACCCCGATTTCCGCGATGCTGCGGCTGGCGACGCGCGCGCCGGGGCTGGGTGATCCCCCCTCGATGCGCAAGGTCTATCGCCTTGGTGTCGGTACGCCGGATCGTGACACAGCGGCGCGTCGGCGTGTTCTGGAAACCTTGCAGGAATATGGCGGGCTGGCGTTTACCCTGCGCGAATTGGCCGAGATGGCCGGTGTGTCATCATCCGTGGTGAAAGGCCTAGTGAAACAAGGCGTTGTGCGCGAAGAAGATAGCCCGCGCGATCTGCCATATCCTCATCTGGACGCAGATTTTGGCGGCGTCGATCTGGCCCCTGACCAGCAGAAGGCCGGGCAGCAATTGGTCGCCCGCGTTGCCTCGGGCAGCTATGGCACGACCCTTTTGAAGGGTGTCACCGGCTCGGGTAAAACCGAAGTTTACCTTGAAGCGGTGGCAGAATGTCTGCGCAAGGGGCGTCAGGCGCTGGTTTTGCTGCCCGAAATCGCCCTAAGCGCGGAATTTTTGAACCGGGTGCAGGACCGGTTCGGCGCGCGCCCCGCCGAATGGCATTCCGGCGTGACCATGACAGAACGTCGCCGCTGCTGGCGCATGGTGGGCGAGGGGGCTGCGCAACTGGTGGTTGGCGCGCGTTCGGCGCTGTATCTGCCGTTTCGCGATCTGGGGCTGATCGTTGTCGATGAAGAGCATGACACATCCTACAAACAGGAAGACGGGGTTCTTTATTCGGCGCGTGACATGGCGGTGATGCGGGCCTCAATTTGCGCCGCGCAGGTGGTTTTGGCCTCGGCCACCCCGTCGCTTGAAAGCTGGGTGAATGCCCAAAGCGGCAAATATGAGCTGTGCGAACTGACGTCACGTTATGGTGCTGCACAGATGCCCGATATGGCAGCGATCGACATGCGCGCCGAAACTTTGCCCGCGAGCCGTTGGATTTCTGACACCCTGCGTCGTGCAGTGCAGACGCGGATCGAAGCGGGCGAGCAATCGCTGATATTTCTGAACCGGCGAGGCTATGCTCCGGTTACCATTTGCCGTGCCTGTGGGCACCAGATCGGTTGCGATAATTGTGATGCCCGGATGGTTGAGCACCGTTTCCTGAAACGTCTGGTGTGCCATCAATGCGGCGAAACCAAACCGATGCCGATGGTTTGCCCGTCCTGCGAAGTCGAGGGCAAATTGGCCCCGGTCGGTCCCGGCGTCGAACGGCTGTCCGAGGAAGTTGCCGAACTGTTCCCGGATGCGCGGGTCGCGGTTTTATCCTCCGATCTGTTCGGTTCAGCGCGCGCGCTTAAGGAACAGATATTGGCGATTGCGCAAGGCAGTGCGGATATCATTATCGGCACACAGCTGGTGGCCAAGGGGCACAATTTCCCGCTGTTGACGCTGGTCGGTGTGATTGATGCCGATCTTGGGCTGCAAGGATCTGATCTGCGTGCCGCTGAGCGCACGTTCCAATTGATGCGACAGGTTGCGGGCCGGGCCGGGCGGACCGAGAAAAAAGGCGTGGCCCTGTTGCAGACCTATCAGCCCGAACACCCGGTGATCCGCGCGATCCTGTCGGGCGACGAAGACGGGTTCTGGCGCGCCGAAGCAAATGAACGCAAAGCGGTCGGCGTGCCGCCATATGGCCGTCTGGCTGGTATCGTTCTATCCTCGACCAGCGTTCAGGAAGCCTTTGATCTGGGCGCTGAAATGGCCCGCAACATTGGCCCGCTGGCGCAGATCGGGGCGCAGATATACGGCCCTGCCGCGGCCCCAATTGCGCGCATCCGGGGGCGGCATCGGGTGCGCTTGCTGGTCAAAGCAGAAAAGGGCGCACCGCTTCAGGCCGCCTTGGCAAAATGGGTCGCGCAGTTCAAAATTCCGAATACCACAAGGTTGCAGATCGATATTGATCCGCAAAGCTTTTACTAGCCCCCCCTTCAGCTCCAAGATTTTGAAGATGGCTTTTCCCGCTCGCACTTGGCGCGGAACCCGCCTATTGCAATGTGATGCACATCATCGGCATCAAAGACGCACAGCACCTTCCGTTTTGGCGGCGGCCGGTATTCCTGTTGCTGGTCTTTGCTTTTACGGTGCCGATTGCGTTCAACACATGGACAGCGTTGCTCAATAATTTCGTGATCGAAAAGGTGGGCTTTACCGGCGTTGAAATCGGGTGGCTGCACACGGTGCGTGAAATCCCCGGATTGCTGTCGGTCGGTGTTATTGGCCTGCTGATATTCATTCGCGAACAGCTGTTGGGGATTGTGGCACTGGCCTTGCTTGGCGTGGCCAGCGCTGTGACCGCGTGGTTCCCAACCTTGCAGGGCTTGTTGGTGATAACGATGTTGTCGTCGCTGGGGTTTCACTATTTTGAGACGGTCAATCAATCACTGCAATTGCAATGGATCGACAAAAAACGCGCGCCGCAAGTGCTGGGCTGGATCGTGGCGGTGGGGTCCGGCGCGTCGCTATTATCCTATGGCTTGTTGGTTCTGACCTGGAAGGCCTTTGATCTGTCCTACAATTTTGTCTACCTCGTATCAGGTGGTTTTGTCGCGCTGGTCGCTATTTTTTGCTATTTTGCCTATCCGCAGTTCGAAACCACTTCCAAGCAGAAAGTGTCCATTGTTCTGCGCCGCCGGTATTGGCTGTATTACGCATTGCAGTTTATGGCCGGTGCGCGGCGACAGATATTCATGGTCTTTGCGGCTTTCATGATGGTCGAAAAATTCGGTTTCCAAGTGCATGAAGTCACCGGGCTATTGATGCTCAATTTTCTGGCCAGCCTGTTCATCGCCCCGTTTATCGGCAAGGCTGTGGGCATCTGGGGCGAGCGCCGGGCCCTGTTGGTTGAATACACCGGGCTGACATTGGTGTTCCTGACCTATGGCGGCATCTACTTTTTTGGTTGGGGCGTGGCATTGGCGGCGGCGCTTTATGTGCTGGACCACATGTTTTTCGCGCTGGCCTTGGCATTGAAAACGTATTTTCAGAAAATCGCCGATCCGCAGGATATTGCGCCGACCGCAGCGGTGGCCTTTACGATCAACCATATCGCTGCGGTGGCTTTGCCAGCACTGCTTGGGTATTTGTGGATTACATCGCCGGGCGGGGTGTTCTTGCTGGCCGCAGCAATGGCCGTAACATCGCTTGGTCTTGCGCTTTTGATTCCGCGCCACCCCGAAAAGGGCCACGAGACGATTTTTTCGCGCCCCTTTCGTGCGGCGGCAGAGTAGCTTTTTCGCAATCTGCACCTATATTGCCGGTATCACAAAACGGAGGCACGGCTGATGCTGTTTCAAAACAAAAAATTGCAAATCGTTAGCGCGGATCAGGCCCTTGCCGGACGCGCCCAGCCGATTGCTACCGCAGACACGCATTTCGTCAGCGGGCGTCCGCTGAATGGTGAGGTGCCTGACGGGATGGAACAGGTAATGTTCGGGATGGGCTGTTTCTGGGGTGTCGAGCGGATATTTTGGCAGCTTGAAGGCGTCTGGATGACCCGCGTCGGTTATGCCGCCGGGCATACTGCGAACCCGACTTATGAAGAAGTTTGCTCGGGTCAGACCGGGCACAATGAAGTCGTGCATGTGATCTATGATCCGGCCGTCATTTCGTTTGATAGCCTGTTGAAGGTTTTTTGGGAGGGGCATGATCCCACCCAGGGAATGCAGCAGGGCAATGATATGGGAACGCAGTATCGGTCGGGGATTTACACTTATAGCGCAGCGCAGCTTGAGGCGGCCAAAACCAGCCTTGCCATTGTCGCGCCGCGGTTCGGCGACGGCGGCTTTGGCCCAGTCACCACCGAGATCCTACAGGCGCAGGATTTCTTTCACGCCGAGGATTATCACCAACAATATCTGGCGAAAAATCCGGCCGGTTATTGCGGGCTGGGTGGCACTGGCGTGAGCTGTCCTATTGGCACGGGTGTGGCTTGATCGCCGCTTGACCGCCACAACCGCGCGCTTTACCCGGTGAGCCGATGTAACCGGGGGCTCACAAATGACCACATTCACCGCTTTGACAACACTGACCGGGCGCGCCGCCGCCGAGGCCTTGGGCGCGGCGATGGAACGCCTGATCCCAGAACCAACTGGCATAGGTGTGTTCGAGATCGAAGACGGCTCTGGCATGTGGGAGATCGGCGGATATTTCATCGACCGGCCCGATGCGGCAGGGCTGGCGCTGTTGGCAACTGCATTTGCGGCGCGGCCCTTTGTCGTGTCCGAGGTGCCGGATCAGGACTGGGTTGCCCATGTTCAGCGCCAGTTGCCCCCGGTCGAGGCCGGGCGGTTTTTTGTTTACGGAAATCACGATGCAGACAAGGTTCCGGCGGATCGGATTGCCCTGTTGATCGAGGCCGCTATGGCATTTGGTACCGGCCACCACGGCACGACCTTGGGTTGCCTGTTGGCGTTGGACCGGTTGATAGATAACGGATTTTCCCCGCGCGGTGTTGCCGACATCGGCAGCGGCACGGCCGTTCTTGCGATGGCTGCCGCCTCGGTGTTCTCCTGCCCGGTTTTGGACAGCGATATAGATGAGGTCGCGGTTGAGGTCGCGCTTACGAATGTTATGGCGAATAATCTGGGCGATCGCGTGCACTGTATCGAAGCGACAGGCTTTGAGCATCGCGACATAGCGGCCCGCGCACCCTTTGATTTGATTTTTGCGAATATTCTGAAAGGCCCGCTACTTGATCTGGCCCCCGCCATGTCAAAAGCAACGAATCCCGGCGGATATGTAATTTTGTCGGGCCTTTTGAATGAACAGGCCGACGAAGTTATCGCGGAATATCACGAAAATGGATACAATCTATGGCATCATGACAAGATTGTTGACTGGACGACGTTAACACTTGGTAAAACCAAGGCATGAGTAGGCGAAATTCGGCCACCCTGCCATAGTTGCCCTATTGGTGCCACATTTGAGCAAACAATTGGGACTTGTGGCAGGGGCAATACAGGAGGCTAGAATGGCAGACATAAAGCAAATGCAATTTGGCATGCGTCTGAAGCGGATTGATCAGCATCACCGTAGCCTAGCCAAAGGCTATGTAACGTCCATTAACCATGATGGGTTGATTATTGCCAAGCCGCATCGGCGGGCCTCCCGCGCTCCGTTGCGGGGAATATTCCTGTGCCTGTTCACACTGATAATGTTCAAAGGCTTCCTATTCGCGCAACTTGGTGAAACCGCATATGGCGACAGGCTGGCGTCGTTGGATCACGGAACAATACTTGAAAAAGTAGGGGCCTATATAATGACGGCTGATCCGGCGACCGTGTGGATTTCAGAGCGCATCCAAACATACATTTAGAGTTTTAGATTAAGCCAACGCAGATCGTTGGTCGGCCCCTTGTGCCAAGGTATCCTAAACGAAAAAGGCCGCGAAATCATCGCGGCCTTATGTCGTTTCTAACTATTGGTCGATTTAGTCCGTGATATCGGCAATGTCGCCGCGGCTCAGGCCAATGTCATCCAACTCGCGGTTAGATAATTTGTTGAGTTCTTTGATGGTCGCGCGGCGATTGTTCCATTTGGCAATTTTCGCAAAAAGCGTAGACAGGCCAAAGCCAGTGTGAGTTGCGGTGGGGCGATATGTTTGGAGAGTAGCCATGGTCGTCATTCCTTTGTTTGAGTTGATTTGATATCTCGTATTTCTCGGCAGATAGGCCCGAAAATGTAATCTGACAAGTGTTCTTTTTGCATGCCTTATATGTGGGTTTTGCATAGCACAAAAACTTATCTAAGCACTTGAAAATAAGGGCATAATAGGGGTTCAAAAATGTCGGTTTCAGGCCAGAAAATGACGATTTTGAACCATCATGTCGGGTTTGGTGCTTAAAATGTCGCTCGACAACTCTCGAAGATTATCTGGCGGATGTTCGCCTTTCGTGCTAATTCGAAAAAAACAACAAGAGCAGGGCGGTGAAATGCGCGTTTTGGGAATTGATCCCGGTCTACGCAACCTTGGCTGGGGCGTTATTGATGTCGCTGGCGCCAAGGTTTCCCATGTCGCAAATGGGGTGTGCAAATCTGATGGCGATGATCTGTCCGAGCGGCTGTTAAGCTTGTTCAACCAACTCTCTGAAATTGTCACACGTCTGGCGCCCGATACGGCTGGGGTCGAACAGACGTTTGTGAACAAGGATGGCGCGGGCACGCTGAAGCTGGGGCAGGCGCGGGGCATCGCGATGCTGGTTCCGGCGCGCGCAGGCTTAAGCATCGGGGAATATGCCCCCAATACGGTCAAGAAATCAGTGGTCGGGGTTGGGCATGCCGATAAACGGCAGGTCGAACATATGGTGCGGCTGCAATTGCCGGGCGTTGAAATTCATGGCCCCGATGCCGCGGACGCGCTGGCAATTGCAATCTGTCATTCACACCATGCGCAATCGGCCGGGCGGCTTCAGGCGGCACTGGCAAAGGCGGGCGCATGATAGGTAAACTTTCAGGGCGGATTGATTATCGCGGCGCGGGCCATGTTCTGCTGGATGTGCGCGGTGTCGGCTACATTGTTTATGTGTCGGATCGCACAATGGCCGCCCTACCCGGCGATGGGCAGGCGGTTGCGCTTTATACCGAATTGCTGGTGCGCGAGGATAATCTGCAACTGTTTGGTTTCACCAGTCTGGTGGAAAAAGAATGGCATCGCCTGTTGATGAGCGTTCAGGGAATTGGGGCCAAGGCCTCGATGGCGATCCTTGGCACGCTTGGGCCGGACGGCGTGTCACGCGCGATTGCGCTTGGCGACTGGAACGCGGTCAAAGCGGCCCCCGGGGTCGGGCCGAAAATCGCGCAGCGGGTGGTCAATGAATTGAAGGACAAGGCGGCAACAGTGATGGCGATGGGCACAGTTCCAACCAGCGTTGTGCAGGGTGATGTGGATGAGGTGATTGAACCCAAAGCACCAGCCGTTGCCACGGCACCAGCAGGCAACGGCGGCGCGCAGGCCGAGGCCTTGTCGGCGCTGCAAAACCTTGGCTATGCTCCGGGTGAGGCGGCAGGCGCGATTGCACAGGCTTCGGGCGAAGCGCCCGATGCCGATACCAGTGCGCTGATCCGCATGGCACTGAAACTGCTGGCACCCAAGGGATAGATGATGGTCGAACCTGATCCAGATTTACGCCCCGAAGAACAGCCGCAGGATAGCGACCGCGCGATGCGCCCACAGGTGCTGGATGATTTTATCGGGCAGGCGGCGGCGCGTGCGAACTTAAAGGTGTTTATCCAAAGTGCGCGTCAACGCGGCGAGGCGATGGACCACACCTTGTTCCACGGACCGCCCGGCCTTGGCAAAACCACGCTGGCGCAGATTATGGCGCGTGAGCTGGGCGTGAATTTTCGCATGACATCCGGCCCGGTTCTGGCGCGCGCCGGTGATCTGGCGGCGATCCTGACCAATCTGGAAGCGCGTGATGTTCTGTTCATCGACGAAATTCATCGCCTGAACCCGGCGGTGGAAGAGGTGCTCTATCCCGCACTGGAAGATTTTGAACTGGATTTGGTGATCGGCGAAGGCCCGGCGGCGCGAACCGTGCGCATCGAATTGCAGCCCTTCACGCTGGTTGGGGCCACAACCCGTCTTGGCCTGCTGACGACGCCGTTGCGGGATCGCTTTGGCATTCCGACACGGTTGGAGTTTTATTCGGTCAGGGAACTGAACGAAATTGTGACACGCGGTGCCCGGCTGATGGGCATTTCTGCCGACCCGGAAGGGGCGATCGAGATTGCTAAACGCGCCCGTGGAACCCCAAGGATCGCTGGTCGGCTGTTGCGCCGGGTGGTTGATTTCGCATTGGTCGAAGGCGACGGGCGGCTGACACGCGAGATTGCCGACAGCGCTTTGACACGCCTTGGTGTGGATCATCTGGGGTTGGACAGCGCGGACCGGCGCTATCTGACGCTGATCGCAGAAAACTATGCGGGCGGGCCTGTCGGGATCGAAACGATGTCAGCAGCACTTTCTGAAAGCCGCGATGCGCTGGAAGAGGTGATTGAGCCGTTCCTGTTGCAACAGGGCCTGATCCAGCGCACACCGCGCGGGCGGATGCTGGCGCAAAAAGCGTGGACGCATCTTGGGATGGCCGCGCCGAATGCCGCGCCCAATGCTGTGAGTGCCACGGATATGTTTGGCGGAAAATAGGCGGTCATGAGCGAAGTCGAGAATATGGATAGCACAGTCAGCAATATGACGCCCGAATCCGTGCAGGCGCTGTTTTCAGCCGCCGACGGAACCTATCGCTTTGCCCGCTGGCAACGCCCGATTGCCCCGGTTGTGTTTGGCGTTGATGACGCAACACTTTCGGTTGTCAAAGGCGCGATTGAGGCTGTGGTCACGCTGGCCCGGCACGAAACCGGCGAAACCGACCCCGAACTTGGCGCCAACCTGATGATCTTTTTCCTGCGCGACTGGCAGGAGTTGGCCGAAGTCCCCGATCTTGACCGCTTGATCCCCGAGGTCGCGCAGCTTTGTGAACGCCTCGCCGCACAAGACGCCAACCAATACCGGCTGTTCCGGTTTGAGGATAACGGCGCGATCCAAGCCTGCTTTTCATTCATTCGCGTCGGTGGGGCGCTGGCCGACCAACCGGCGTCTGATATCGCACTGGCAGAAGCCGTGCAGATGATCCTGCTTTGGGGCGAGGGCGCGTTTGCCAACCAATCACCGCTGGCTTTGTTACCTGACGATAAGGGGGCCGTTTTGCGCCCGGAAATTGCCCAGGCGATCCGCGCGGCCTATGATCCGGTGATGCCGGTATCGGCCAGTGATGCTGCCCACGCATTGCGCCTGTTTGCACGTATTGGGGCTAGCAAATGAACCATCTGTTTAATCTGCGCATCTATTACGAAGATACCGACCTTGCCGGTATCGTTTATTACGCCAACTATCTGAAATTCATCGAACGCGCGCGAACCGAATTTGTTCGTTCCCTTGGCATTGATCAGGTCGCGCTAAAAATAGAACCCGGGATCGTATTTGCTGTGCGCCGGGTTGAGGCTGACTATCTTTCGCCCGCGCGTTTTGACGATGAGTTGAGCGTTGAAACAAGCGTTCAGAAAGTCACCGCCGCACGGATTATCCTGCGCCAGGCTATATCGCGCGGCGACACCTTGCTGTTTGACGCCATTGTGACGCTGGTTGCCCTGACCGACAGCGGCAAACCGGCACGCTTGCCAGCAGATATCCGCCGAATTCTGGCGTGAAATAAACAAATCCTTGCCGATGACGCGCTTGTGTTGGCAATCGGGGTGAAACTCGGTTAACTTTCGGATCAACGAGAGCCGAAAATCGGCCAGTCAACGAGCAGGTAATATGGAAACGGAAACCCTAGCCTTAGCGCGGGAGATCGACTTCTCCTTTTTGGCGCTGTTTTTACGCGCGACATTCACGGTTAAACTGGTGCTTCTGCTGCTGCTTGTGGCCTCAGTCTGGTCCTGGGCGATCATCATCCAGAAGCACATCAATTACCGAAAGACACGCAGTCAGTCGTCGGAGTTTGATCAGGCGTTTTGGTCTGGCGAACCGCTGGATGAATTGTTCGAACAAGTCGGTGATACGCCAAGTGGCCCGGCGGAAAAGATATTTGCCGCTGGGATGCGGGAATGGCGGCGCAGCCATCGTCAGGACGGCGGGTTGATCCCGGGGGCCGGTGCGCGGATCGACCGGTCGATGGATGTGGCGATTGCCAAAGAAACCGAATGGCTGAATGGTGGGCTGTCATTTTTGGCGACGGTCGGATCTACCGCACCGTTCGTTGGCTTGTTTGGCACGGTTTGGGGCATAAAAAATGCCTTTGAAGAAATTGCGATCCAGCAAAACACAAATCTGGCCGTTGTGGCCCCGGGCATTGCCGAGGCCCTGTTTGCAACGGCGCTGGGTCTGGCAGCAGCTATCCCGGCGGTG
>JAHRVC010000149.1 GCA_019090885.1 Marinosulfonomonas sp. | reverse complement strand
GGGTTCGAACGGGGATCGCAAAGCGCAGCGCGGGGGATATTGCCGCGATTGTTTTGCGCTCTAATCCAGATCGCTCAAAACTGACCATTGGTGATGTTGCGCGGGTTCGGGTCGAGGGCATCGACAGGGATCGGGCCTATTATGTCGACGACAATCCAGCGATTTCGATTAGGATTGACCGGGCAGACCGGGGTGACGCGATAAAAATCCAGCGTCAGGTCGAAGAGGTCGTTGCCGACATGCAGTTGGCGCTTCCGTCAGAGGTTCGTATGGACCTGATCCGAACCCGGGCCGAGATGATTTCGGGCAGACTGAACATCCTGCTGGACAATGGCCTGATGGGGCTTGGTCTGGTTCTTTTGCTGTTGTTTTTGTTCTTGAACGCCCGCACCGCTTTTTGGGTGGCTGCCGGTATTCCGGTTGCAATGACGGCCACCATTGCGATCATGTATTTGTCCGGGCTGACCCTTAACATGATGTCGCTTTTTGCGCTGATCATTACACTGGGTATCGTTGTGGATGACGCAATCGTGGTGGGCGAACACGCCGATTTTCGGGTGCGCAGACTTGGGGAACCAGCAGTCGTTGCCGCCGAGAATGCAGCCCGCCGGATGTTCGCGCCGGTATTTTCCGCCACGATCACAACGATAATTGCGTTTTTTGGTTTGGTGGCGATCGGCGGGCGGTTTGGATCACTGATCGCCGATATTCCGTTCACGGTGATCGTCGTTTTATCCGCATCATTGGTCGAGTGCTTTCTGATCCTGCCCAAACACATGAGCCACGCGTTGGCGCATTCGGCCAAGCAGCACTGGTATGACTGGCCCAGCCGGGTGGTGAATGTCGGGTTTTCATGGTTTCGAAAAGTTGTGTTTCGCCGCATAATCCGGGTGGTGATCTGGGCGCGTTATCCAGTTTTTGCAGCGACACTCGTGGTGCTGGTGCTTCAGGTCTCGGTTTTTTTGCGCGGCGATATCCAGTTTCGGTTTTTCAACGCGCCGGAACGCGGTTCGGTGTCGGGAAACTTTGCCATGGCACCGGGGGCGAGCAAGGACGACGGGCTAGCAATGATGCGTGAATTGCAGCGCGCTACCGAGGAAGTCGGAGAAAAGTATCAGCAAGAACATGGCACCAATCCGCTGGATTATGTGATCGCGCAAATTGGCGGCAGTTCTGGCCGTGGGTTGGCCGGTTCTGATACCAAAGAAACGTGGCAACTGGGTGCCATTTCGATTGAGCTGATACCGGCGGACGAACGGCCCTATTCGTCATTTGCGTTTATCGCCGAATTGCAGGATGCGGTTCGCCAGCATCCAATGGCCGAAACGGTCAGCTTTCGCGGCTGGCGGTCTGGTCCCGGCGGCGATGCACTGGACGTGGAACTGTTTGGGGCGAATTCGGATACGTTGAAGGCAGCAGCAGAGGCATTGAAAACCCAGCTGTTGCAGTTTCCGGAAGTATCGGCACTTGAGGATAGTCTGGCCTATGACAAAGACGAATTGGTGCTTGAACTGACGCCACAAGGACAAGCGCTTGGCATTAGGATCGACGGGCTTGGGCGCGTATTGCGCGACCGTCTGAACGGGATCGAGGCCGCGACATATCCCGATGGTGCACGTTCTGCCGCGATCCGGGTGGAGCTGCCCAAAGGTGAACTGACGGCGGATTTTCTGGAACGCACCAAGGTGCGAACCGAGGCCGGAAATTATGTGAACCTAGTTGATATCGTGTCGGTCACGACGCGGTCCGGGTTTTCTACCGTGCGGCGCGAAAACGGGCTGCGGCTGGTGAATGTGACGGGTGATATTTCCGAGGATGACCCAGCGCGCGCCACGGAAATCATGACGGCACTGGAAGAAACGATATTGCCAAAGGTCGAAGAAGATTTTGGCGTGGCATGGCGGTTAAGCGGGTTGGCAGAGCAGGAAAATGCATTCCTGAATGATGCTCTTGTCGGCTTTATTCTGTGCCTGTTGGGAATTTTCCTGACGCTTGCGTGGATATTCTCCAGTTGGACGCGGCCGATTGTTGTGATGATTATCATCCCATTCGGGCTGGTCGGTGCGATCTATGGGCATGTTGCGTGGGGCGTGCCGCTGTCGATGTTCTCGATAATTGGGTTGATTGGAATGACCGGAATTATAATTAATGATTCCATCGTTTTGGTGACAACGGTCGATGAATACGCACAAGAGCGTGGTTTGATACCAGCGATCGTGGATGGCACCGCCGACCGGTTGCGCCCGGTGTTGCTGACGACGCTGACCACGGTTCTTGGGCTTAGTCCGCTGTTGTTTGAAAAGTCGCAGGACGCGCAGTTCCTGAAACCCACGGTAATCACTTTAGTCTACGGTCTTGGGTTCGGATTGGTGCTGGTCTTGCTGGTGGTTCCGGCGGTGCTGGCGATGCAGCAGGATATCGGCAGGCAATTTGCGGCGATGGGGCGCGGCTTGCGGGTGGCGCGCAGAACTGGCCGTGTTGGCATTTTGACGTGGGTTGGCGCAGTAGGGGCAATCGCATTGTTCGCGCTGACACTTGGCCCTGCAATCCTGTCGGGTCAAATATCCGGCCCATTGGCAAAATTGCTCACATTACCTTCAGGCCTGCCATTGATGCCAACCGCGTTTGGTCTGTTTGCTTCAGGTTTGGCTATCCTGATGGTGCTGCTCTATCTGCTCGGGGCGGTGCTTGGGTTATTTGGGCGACGGTCAGCGTCGGGTTAGCTGGCGCTGCACCCCAGAATATCAACTGCACCGTGGTCCCCAAGAACGGTTATGCGAACCTGTGATCGGTCCAACAAGAACGGCTGCCCGTTTGCAGGCACCATTTCAGCCACGGTCACAAGCTTGCCACCCTGACGTTTTGCGGTTGGCTGGGATACCCAGATCGACTTGTCGGGCAATTCAACGACAACGTATTCGGCTTGGCCCAGACGGGGCATGTCAATTTGTGTCGTCAGACGCAGGCCGTCGGAAATCGGGTCAACCTGACAAGTCACCGATCTAACGCCAGCCTTGCGGCCGTCGACGGGCTGATTTTGAATGCTCTGGTTGATGTCTGCATCAAGCATGCCGGGTGCGCTCAGGTTGCCCGATAGCTTAACCGAAATGGGAATGCAGATGTCCTCGCACACGCCAATTTCCATCTTCGCGCGCAAAGCGATGGGCAGGTTTCCCTTTCGGCGCGGCGCGATTTCGATCGGAAGTACGATGGTGCCGTCATAGCCAACCGAGCGCATGCCGTTGATGTGGTAGACATTGGGTGTCGGCCAAATGATTTTCACCGATCCAAGGTTTTTTGAGCCGGACCAGTTGAACTGCGGTGGAATCCCCGCCTCGCCGGGGCTGCGCCAGTAGGTTTTCCAGCCCTTTGCCAATTCGATACGAATCCCGGCCATGTGGCGCCCGTCGGCGGCCCGCCATCCCGGTAGGATTGAGACTTTGGCGATGTCATCAGGTATAATCGCGCCCTGTGCCACCCCAATTGTGGGCAGTAAAAGCAGGGCCAATGCGGCCAATATTGATTTTATGTATATGCGGAACATAGAACGTATTTAGGCATCTCACCTGTGAAGGGAAATCACATTTGGGCGATGTGGCCGTGGGTGTGTCTTTTGGCACCCTTGAATTCCTGCGGTTCGTGACGCCATGATCGGGCATGAACGATACATCCGATTCCACCGATCTGACGGGAAAATTGTTGATAGCCATGCCGGGCATGGGCGACCCTCGCTTTGACCAAAGCGTAATTTTCTTATGTGCCCATTCAGCCGATGGTGCGATGGGACTGATTGTTAACAAACCCGTGCCAGATCTGAAGATGGATGATCTTCTGGATCAGCTGGAAATACCCAGAGGCGCCGGAAGTCAGGGAATTTACGCCCATTTTGGCGGGCCTGTTGAACGGGGTCGCGGATTTGTTCTTCATTCAACCGATTACGACGCATCCGGGGCAACCATGCGCGTTAATGCGGCGTTTGGGATGACTGCGACGCGGGATATTCTTGCAGCCATCACTGATGGAACTGGGCCAGATGTTTGCCTGCTGATGCTTGGCTATGCAGGATGGGGGCCGGGCCAATTGGAACAGGAAATCGTTCAAAATGGCTGGTTGGTATGCGACGCGACATCTGAAGTTGTGTTTTCAGTTGGGGCGACTGCCAAGTGGCAGGCCGCTTTGAAAACGCTCGGGGTCGATCCTATTTCACTGTCCGCGACAGGTGGGCGCGCCTAAGAACGCGGCGCGGCGGCGCGTCTTAACCTGTCGTTTATTGCCAGCCCCAACCCGTGATCGGGAATTGGGGACACCGCGATGCACTGGGCGTTCCCGGAGTCTAATTCTCGCAGATGATGGAACAGGTTTGCCGAGGCCTCGATCAGATCGCCGCTCTCTGAAAGATTAAGATCGCAGGGTGTGTCTCCAAAACCCAGCATCACTTCGCCATCGTGAGGTTTGGTTGCATTCAATCGCAACGCGGCATTCGGGGCGTAATGCGACGCCAGTTGACCGGGCGAGGTTGGCTTGGCCAGTGTCGCATCGGGCTGGGAGGTGGGTTTGTTCAGGCAATCGGATAAATCCTCGACCGAAACGCCGCCCGGACGCAGTAAGGCCGGTTCCGGTTGAAAGCCAACGATTGTCGATTCCAAGCCGACCGCGCAGGGGCCAGCGTCGATCACCGCGGCGATTTTCCCCGCGAGCCCTTCCAATACGTGGTCCGCTTGGGTTGGGCTTAACTTGCCAGACGGATTGGCAGAAGGCCCGGCCACCGGCCCGTCGAAAATTGTCAAAAGCTGTCTGTCTCTTATACACATCTGACGCTGCCGACGATAAGG
>JAHRVC010000148.1 GCA_019090885.1 Marinosulfonomonas sp. | reverse complement strand
TCCGAGAAAAAAGCACGTCAAAAGGCAGAAGCAATTCGCCGTGCTCGCAAGCTCGCTCGTAAAAAGCTACAGCGCGAAAACGGGATGTAATTTCCGGCTTTCTACACTGGGCGGGACAACCCGCCAATGATTAACCCCCGAGCGAAAGCCCGGGGGTTTGTTATTTTAGGGGTCAGTTCGCGCCAGACGCACCACCTCGAGTATCCTTTGACGCACATCCGAGGGCTCTTGCCCGACCGCGTCCAGAACCGTCTGAAGTTCAGCGCGCACGCCATACAACTGATCAATCAACGAGATAACGACCCCAAGTGCATCGCTGCCCAGTTCAAACTGCTCTGACAATTCGCACAGCAACTCCATCCGAACGAGGTCGATCTGGCGATACATCGGGCCACTGTCAGTTTGCAGCGGCAGTATCATTTCGGCTTGGACGAAAGAAATCAGTTGAACCCGGGTCAGGCGTGCAACAGCCGCGACGGCTTCGTCTTCGGAAAAACGCTCGGTCATATTTTCATCCCCTTACGCGGGTCATCGTCATTCGTTTTGCGCCAGCTCTCCATGAATTCGGCCAGTGCATCATCGACCTTGGCCGGTGCAACGATGCGAAGTTCAACCAGTTGATCCCCGCGCGCCTTTCCACCGACAGCCTGAACACCACGTGCACGCATCCGCAAAATCTGGCCACTGGTCGCGCCTTTCGGGATGGTAAGCTTGACCATGCCATCAATGGTTGGCGTCTCGATTTTGCCACCCAACACCGCTTCGTCGAAAGTTATCGGAAGGATTACGGCTATGTTGTCGCCATCCCGGCGGAACAAGGCATGGGCGTGCACCGACAAAGTCACCAACGCATCGCCTGCCGGGCCGCCCCCCATGCCAGCACCGCCTTTGCCCCGCAGGCGGATAGTTTGACCATCGGCGGTTCCGCGCGGGATTTTAACCTCTAGCGCCGCGCCATCGGGTAAGGTTATCCGGGTCTTGCCGCCATTCACCGCGTCGAGGAACGGAACTTCTAGCGAATAACGCCTGTCTGGTCCGCGCGCGCTGAAACCTTGTGTTGATGAACGGGCGCCACCCTGCCCTTGCTGGCGCAGAAAATCTGCGAAAATATCCGAGGTATCGGCAAAGTCATCGAACTGTTGACCAGAACGATAGGGGTTTCCGGGCGCTTCCGCATATTCACGATAGAATTGCCTTTCCGGTCGCTCGGCACCGGTGGCGTCAATTTCTCCACGATCAAAACGCGCACGGGTTTCAGGGTCCTTCAACAGATCATGTGCCGCCGTCGCAGCCTTGAATTTTTTCTCGGCTTCTGAATCGTCGGGATTCAAATCCGGGTGACTGCTGCGTGCAATATTTCGGTAGGCTTTCTTGATCTCATCTGCTGTCGCGGATTTGGTCAAGCCAAGGGCCGCGTAGGGGTCATTCTTCATAAGCGCCTCAAATTCATTCGCCTCAACACTGATCGCATAGACTTGCTTCGATCCTTTGGCTTGATAAGAAATAGTATGCCATCGCAGTTTCTTCCATGATGCAGGTCAGATATTCCGTGGGTCATTGCACAGCCAAAGAAATAAAGATTTTGGTGCAACGTAACTTTCCCTTCAGACTGGCAACGCCGTTGTCTTGCACACTGTCCTCAGTGCAAAGCTTGACTGCATCTGCGCCACGCCCGGCAATCGCGCCAGATGCCGCCGATGGATCTGCGCAAAATGGTCGGTGTCAAACGCCACCACTTTCAGCAGGTAATCAGCGTTACCCGCCATCAAATGGCATTCCAGAACATCCGGCACCTTGGCAACTTCGCGTTCAAAGGCGTCCAGAACTTCATCCGCCTGACCAGACAGGGTAATTTCGACAAAAACCGTCGATGGCCGCCCAACTTTACGCGGATCCAACAGCGCCACGTAGTCCTTGATGAACCCTGCCTTTTCCAGCAACTGCACCCGGCGGTGACAGGCGGACGGGGACAGGTTTATCTTTTCCGATAGTTCGGCATTCGAGATCCTTCCGCTTCTTTGCAAAACTGTCAGGATTCGACGATCAGTACTGTCGATCTCTGCCATTCCAGTCATTCCTTCTGCCAAATAACAAAATTGATGTAGATAGTTTCAATAAATGGCTATTCTAACGGATAGTTCAATCAATAATTCAGTATCGCGCCGCATATACTACGGGAAAGCTGGAAGGAGCCCCCATGCGCATCGGATGTCCAAAAGAAATAAAACCACAGGAATTTCGCGTCGGCCTTACGCCAATCGCTGCGAATGAGGCAATTTTGCACGGCCACGACGTAACGGTCCAAACCGGCGCCGGCGTTGGGTCCGGATTTCCAGACAGCGATTATTTGGCAGCCGGTGCCGAGATCGTCGAAACCGCAGCAGAAGTATTCGCCGCCGCCGACATGATCGTGAAAGTCAAAGAACCCCAAACGGTCGAGCGCAAAATGCTGCGCGAAGGCCAGATTTTGTTCACTTACCTGCACCTTGCTCCGGACCCGGATCAGACCCGCGAACTTATGGCTTCGGGGTGCACAGCAATCGCCTACGAAACCGTCACCGATGCCAATGGTGGCCTGCCATTGCTAGCACCCATGTCCGAAGTCGCCGGACGGCTGGCACCACAGGTCGGCGCATGGACGTTGCAAAAAGCCAACGGCGGGCGGGGCGTTTTGATGGG
>JAHRVC010000147.1 GCA_019090885.1 Marinosulfonomonas sp. | reverse complement strand
GTGTATTCGTGCAACTGCGCTGTCGTCCGGGGACAACCTATCAGGTTGCTGATGCGGTGGCGCTGCGCGAGTTTCATTCGGAAATGTATTCAACCAGTGGCGACCATGATCTGCTGTTGAAGATCTATATTCCCGAAGGTCAGGACATTGGTAGATACATCAATGAAAAGTTGCTTGATATTGATGGGATCGAACGATCGTTAACGACGCTGACCTTCAAGGCTTTTTAGCGCTGATCCGCCTTGTAGTGGCGCAGTTGCAATAGCTGTATGTTGCGACGTCGATTGCCCCCTACCCAATCTGTCGCGGTGTCCCTATAGTGCCTGTGGATAAGTGGGGATAAGCCCCCAAAGACAGAGAAATAGGGGATCGGCGATGCGCTGTCCGTTTTGCGGAAATGTAGATACTCAGGTCAAGGACAGCCGTCCTGCCGAAGACCATGTAGCGATCCGGCGGCGTCGATTTTGCCCGGCTTGTGGTGGTCGTTTCACGACCTATGAGCGCGTGCAGCTGCGCGATCTTGTGGTGGTCAAGACCAGCGGTCGGCGCGAAGGGTTTGACCGGGATAAGCTGGAACGCTCGATCCGGATTTCAATGCAGAAACGCCCGATTGATCCTGAACGTATAGATCAGATGATCAGTGGTATCGTGCGGCGACTGGAAAGCATGGGCGAGACGGATATTGATTCCAAAGCAATCGGTGAGATTGTGATGGAATCTCTGGCCCGGATCGACACCGTTGCTTACGTGAGGTTTGCCAGCGTTTACAAGAACTTCCAGGCGGCAGATGATTTCGATAAATTCGTAAGCGAGCTGCGCCCACCAGACCCTGAAGAAAAGTGAGCGACGCCGACCAGCGGTTCATGGCCCATGCCCTGAGTATCGGGGCACGGGGGCTTGGCGCTGTCTGGCCCAATCCTGCCGTTGGATGTGTGATCGTTAACGACGGGCGGATTGTCGGGCGCGGCTGGACCCAAGCGGGCGGCGCGCCGCATGGCGAGGTTGTTGCGCTGGCACAGGCCGGGGCGGCTGCGAAGGGGGCTACCGCCTATGTCACTTTGGAACCTTGTAGCCATACCGGGCGCACGCCGCCCTGTGCCGACGCGCTGATAACTGCAGGGATTGCGCGTGTCGTTGTGGCGGTTGGCGATCCAAATCCGCAGGTGGACGGCGCCGGCATTGCGCGGCTGCGCGACGCCGGGATCAAGGTAACAACGGGTATTCTGGAAGATCAGGCGCGGGTGACCCATACGGGCTTTTTTACGCGGATTACTGAAAGCCGCCCGATGATTACGCTGAAACTGGCCGCAAGTCTGGATGGGCGGATCGCGACGGCCAACGGCGAAAGCAAATGGATTACCGGGCCAGATGCACGCCGCGCGGTGCATGTGATGCGCGCGGCCCATGACGCGGTGATGGTCGGCGGCGGCACAGCGCGGGCGGATAATCCGTCACTGAACGTGCGCGACATCGGCGTTACCCATCAGCCCACACGTATTGTTTGGTCGCGCGCGCTGGACCTGCCGCTGCAATCGGTTTTGGCGCGCACAGCGGGGGACGTTGCGCTGTGGATATTGCATGCTGAAGACGCGGATCCGCATCTGATATCCGCATGGAAGGGCATCGGTGCCCGCCTGTTTGCGATTCCATATGGGGCTGACAGACAGTTGAACCCACTGGCGGCGATGCAGGCGCTGGCCGGGGCTGGGTTAACGCGGATTTTTTGCGAAGGCGGCGGGCAGTTGGCGGCGTCCTTGTTGGCGGCGGGGCTGGTGGATGAACTGGTTGGCTTCACGGCCGGACTGGCGTTGGGTGCCGAAGGGCAGCCAATGTTGGGGGCAATGGGGTTGAAATCGCTCAGTAATGCGCGCCGGTTCGAATTGGTGGAAACACGGAATATTGGCGGGGATGTCCTGATGATCTGGCGGTCGGTGCGCGATTTTTCGACGAAAAATCGGGGCTGATAGCAATTGGGTTTTAAGTGATCCCGCGCAGTGTCGTTAACGTCTGAACAATTTGTTCGGCAATATACCCTGAACCAGTGCAGCAATCCGGTTCACCGGCCCTGGCAATGGGATATCAGAGTTTTGCAACCGATCGACAATCACCTCGACCGGGCAGGGCAGGCCGCTTATCGGATCATTGTAACGCGCGTAACCGATCAGCGTCGCATGGACCAACCCATCAAGGCTTGGCCGCGCCGCACGGCGGATCGCGGCAACACCCAGATCGCGGGTCAGCCCCCATCCGGCATAAAATGGCATGCCAAGACAGGTGACGGGTTTGCCGCGGATCAGCGCCTCAAAACCCATCAGGGATGTCATCGTCCAGATGCTATCGACCGCCTCAATCAGCGCAACCGGATCAACATCTGGCAGGATTACATCCGCAAATTCAAGTGCTTGCGTGTCATCAAGCGCCCCTTTGCGCAATCCGGCCTGCACATCCGGGTGCGGCTTGTAAATGATCACCGCATCCGGGTTTTCGGCCCGAGTGCGCGCCAGAAGTTCCAGATTGGTGCGCACCGCGTCGCAGCCTTTCTCGATTGAGGCATCATCCTCGACCTGACCGGGCACCAGAATTCGCGGCCCGATCGGCAGTTCGGGCAAGCCTTCGCCATCCAGATTATATTTGCTCAGCCCTGCGCGGCGTAGCGAGGTCTGCAACCTGCGCGCGCGTTCCAGCGATTGCCCGGGCAGGGCGGGGGATGCGGCGATTAACTGCTCTAACCTGCTTTCCTGCGTCGGGTCGTAATAAATCCCCAGATCGTCACGCACCAGCGACAGCGGCGGGATCAGCCGCGCGCCCAGACCGCGTGAGCGCAGAAACCCATCCTCGATACGCACCCAGCCGCCTTGCTCGGCTGCTGGGTCACTGGCCCAGATCATCGGTTTTTGCCCACTTTTGGCGACTTTTTCCTGTGCCCCGGCGGTTGTCCGCGCGAACTGCAAAGGCATATCGGCGCCAAAGAACCGGCGCATATGTGGGCGTTTCCATGCCCTTATCCCTGCGGCGACATAGCCTTGGTGGTCGTCACGCCATGCGCGCGCCTCGGCTTCCAACTGGTCAATGACGTCTTCCAACTCGCACAGTTGGTCGCGGCAGGGATCATACCATGTCGGATAAAGGATCATTGCCGCTGCAAATAATTGCGCCCGTGTCAGTGTGCGTTGGCGTCGTGCAACCGGGTATTCATCCTGCGTCAGCCCCCAGCCGGCGTAAAACGGTTGTCCGAAAACGCGCGGGCGGTGCCCGGCAAAAATTGCCTCAAACCCAAGTTGCGAGGAGACTGTGTAAACCGCTGTCGCCCCCTGCATCAGTTTCCATGGGCTGACTGGAGCATCGACCAAATGCACCCGCTGGCTGACGTCATCGGGGCCGAAATGCCCGGCGCGGTGCCCTGCGGCGGTTTCCGGGTGACTTTTGATCACGACCCGGCTGCCGGGATGTTCGGTTTGGGCGAACACCAGCATTTCCTTAAACGTTGCAGCATTGGCGCCTCCGTGGGCTATTGCGGCGTCGTCTTTGGTTTGATCAATCACCAGCACATAAGGCGCATCAGGCACCGGATCGCCTGGATCATAAGCGTTGTATTTTGAGATATGCGCATCGGCCAGTCGGATCGCCGCTGCGCGGGCGCGGTCCAGAATGGCGGTGTCATCAAGCGGGTGGGTGGCCAGTAAATCCTCAAGGTCCGACGGGCGCGAGCTGTCAAAATGCACGCCGCTTTTATCAAGGTTTAGGCCGATCGGTGCAGAGCCATCCCGCCCCGGCAGGACCGAGCGCAAAAAGCTGTCCTCGACCCGCAGAATTGGCGCGTCTGTGCGCTCCGCAACGCCCTCGCCACGCGGCGATGTCGGGCTTTTCCCCCAAACACCGACACAGTCGTCGGTGCTGCCCGGCTTGCCCAGACTGACGTGCCAGCCGGACAAGTCCAGAATACGCCGGATGCGTGTCTGGGTAAGAAACCCGCCATTATAAACGAACAGCCGCCGGGAAGGGGTGTTCCCGGCGGCCTTGTCTAAAGTGGTTATTGGCATCTGTGGCTGTTAATTGTTTGCTAGGTTGCTCAGCGTGTTCGCAGTTCCAAGCGTGCCAATAATTGCGTTAAGGGATTTGGACCATTGCACGAATGGTGCCTCGGTCACATAGACCGTATCCCCATCGCGAACGACGAAATCACGGGCCATGAATACGCCGTTTGGCTCTGTTAGGTTGAGAACATAGATCAACCGCTGCGCGCCGATCAGATCGCTGCGTCCAAGAACCAGATTAGAGATTTCCTCGGTTTCATTGCGGAAAACAAAGACCCCGGTAGGATCAGCGACGTTGGAGTTAAGGCCGCCGACCTGCGCAATTGCTTCAATTGCTGACAGGGCCTGACTTTCAAAGGCAACACGGCTTTGTGCGCCGGTTGCGCCAAGGGCTGTGAACGAGCGGGTGTCTTCCTCGACCAGAATGCGATCACCGCCACGCAGAGCAATGTCATAGCTGGCATTTTTATAAAGATCCTGAAACCAGACTTTGGCCTGATGCCCAGAGCGGAATATCGTGACCTGTGCAATTTCGGGTTCAATGGTTACGCCACCAGCGCGTGCCAACATGGCCGTTAATGTCCGTGTTGGCCGTTCGATCGGGTAGATGCCCTGACCGCCGACCGAGCCGGTGATTGAAACGGTCGAGCCATCACCAGCAAGCCGGCGCACAAGAACCTGCGGATCGGGCGTCTGGTTGGCCAGCTTTTCGGTAATGATCCGGCGCAGCGCTTCGGGTGTGTTGCCAGCGGCACGAATACGGCCCGCGTAGGGGACGAAAATATAACCGGCACCGTCAACCTGCACTTCTTCCAGCGCCGTGGCGTTTGCGCCCTGACTGGCAAGCAGGCCGTCATCTACGTTTTCCCAAATGGTCAGGCCAAGTGTGTCGCCCGCGCTAATCGTGTCTGAACCAACCTTGGCGGCATTGATAAACTGTTGGCTGAAACCGAAAGCCGGAACAATCGCGGTTGCCCGTGTCACCCGGTCGTTAACAGCGACGACGAAAGAGTCGCCTTGGTTTTGCACCGAGCCGGAATAGATTTCCCGCTTGTTGGGGCCTGAACGGGGTAAAGCGCACGCAGCTAGCGTTGCCACTATTGCAAATACCACGGCGATACGCGCCGCCCTTGTCGGAGAAGTAAACACCTGGTCTCCTCGACCTGAAACTCTGCCAAAATATTATTGTAGTCTTTTTTTGTTAACCTACGGGTATTTTGAAACAAAATCCAGCGAAGCAAGCTGTGCGCTATTTTACCAGTCGCAACTGTTGCCCGCTTGCCGCGCCGATTTTTTGGCGGGCGGTATAGGGTGTGTTTTGGGCAAGCATCATATCCGCCATCCGGCGCAATAGTTGTTGGCGGCCCCGCGTTGAATAAAACCCACCAGGTATTTGCGATGTCTCCAGCAAAAAAAGGCGAAAATCCCGGTAGGCGTCTACATCAGGGCGCATTGGGGCGGCGAAAAACCGGGATATCGGTTGGTCTGACACAAATTCCGGTTTGGAATAAACTGCAGTGCCGAACGCTTTTAGTGGTATGCCGCGCCAAAGCACTTGTTGGGCCGCTGTTGTGTTGATCGCCACCGCGCTGCGGGCGTGATCCAGTAACGTCGCAAGCTTGCCGCCGCGGACAAAATGCAGCCGGTCGGCCACACCAAATTCGCGCCCGATGCGCAGGATATCCTGTTTTAGGGGCGTTCGCCCGTCTTCCAGCGGATGCGCTTTGAACACCAGATGGTGGTGGGACGGTGCGCCATTAGCAAAGCCTTCTATAACCAGACGCAAAAATTCTCGCATCGTTGTAAAGGATGAATGAGCCGTAAAGCTTGCATCATGTTCCAGCTGTAACAGCCCAATATGATAGGGAAAACCGCCGCGTTTTATCCGCCGTGTGGCGATCAGCCGGCCAATCCTGTGCCAGGGCATCAGGGCCAACCGTTTAAGGTGCAGTTTGAATTCCTGTCGCACGGAAATCGCGCGATGGGGCGCAAAATTGGGATAGTTCTGATTTCGCGCCATCACGAACCAATGATAAAGCGCACCATAGAATATATGTTGGCGCATCTCGCCCCAATGGCCCGGCACCTCTGGCAATTCCAGATCGGCTTGTTGCAGGCGGTGGCGAATGTCGGCCACGCTCATATCCATCAGTTGCGAATTGCCGTTTGAGCCGTCACGCTCATAGGTCACCCAAAACGGGCGCAAATAGCCTTCTTCAAAGACATGAATACGCAATCCCCGCGCTTTAGCGGCGATTACGGCGGCAGCGTGAACAGGGCGGGTGTCGCCGTAAAGCACGATATCAGTGATGTCGTTGTCATCAAGTATCTGCGTCAGCCTGTCGGGCCAGTCCTGCGTTGTTCCGGTGAAGGCAATGTAATTGGCCCGATTGCGCCAGAACGCGCGATCCCCGGCGTTAAAGCCAACCCGGCACACCTGCGCACCAGTTGCCCGCAACATTTTCCCAAGCCGATAAAAAAACGGCCCGTGTGGTCCCTGAAGGAACAAAAAATGGCGATCGGTGCCTGCGTCGTTGTTCATTTACTGCCTGTTTTTTAGCAATACTGGCCGAAATTGCCGCCCGCTGTCACGTATTAACCCAATAATCTGAATTTCTGGTTGTCACAGTGGCAAAGCGGCCATGCAAGGGCTCGCAAACCTTGCCCTGTGCCAAATCTGGCGTTAGGCCTTGGATAAACGAGGATTAACGTATGTTTACTGGCATTATCACCGATATTGGCACCGTGCTGGAAGTTGAGCAGCGCGGCGATCTGCGCGCGCGCATTGGCACTGGTTATGACATTGAGGGCATTGATATCGGCGCTTCGATCGCCTGTGACGGGGTTTGCTTGACGGTGATTGCGCTGGGGTCTGATCCACAAAACTGGTTCGATGTTGAAATTTCGGCTGAAACCGTGGCGTTGACAAATATAGGGCGAAACGGCTGGACGCCCGGTAAACGTATCAATCTTGAACGGGCGCTGAAGGTTGGCGACGAGTTGGGCGGGCATATTGTATCGGGCCATGTTGATGGCATGGCCGAGGTGATCACGCTGCGCGTCGAAGGCGATAGCACAAGGGTGACTTTTCGGGTGCCGGATGAACTGGCGCGCTTCATTGCGCCCAAGGGTTCGGTCGCGCTGAACGGCAC
>JAHRVC010000146.1 GCA_019090885.1 Marinosulfonomonas sp. | reverse complement strand
CTGCTCTTTCAAGTGATAGGTCCAGTCTGGTAATATTGTCTGGAATTATATCAGAGTGTCCGAATGTCAACGTTAGATCAAATGGATGAACTGCGCCAAGGGTTTCCCGGTTGCCGTGCGGTTGCACTGGCAGATATGTCCTCGGGCATCGTTTTGTGCGTCAGTTCGGCCAACAAACACCCGCAGGAACAATTGGATGCCCTCTGCGCGACGGCAAACGAGTTTTTCAACGGCGCGCCAGCAGGGAAGATGTTTGGTGTCCTTGAAAACGATAAAAAATCCAATCCCGAGCAAGGAATGACAATCACGCCATCAGAAACCTGCGTTTATTTGCGATCGCCGGCCGACCTGATGGAAACTTTGGTTGCTATTTGCAATGCGGATGTAGATATCACGCAATTCACGCAATCTGCGCGCCGGACCTTTGAACAGATCGCGACCGAAGAATGAGATGCGGGATGGGACTGATACCGTGAACGACACTGAAAGACTGCAGGATAAACTGGCCAAACTGTCGTCCGCCAAAGAAAATATTGGCGCGGGCGGGCGTGAAATTTCTGCGCGCGACAAAAGTGGTTTTTTGCTCGCCATTCTCAACGAAATTGACGAGACCGTGATGGCCAGATTGCTGGTTTTTCGCAATGATGCGGGCAATACGGTTGAACTAGAAGTCGTCAACCGCCGCCTTCTGCGCGTCGCCGGTTCAAGCACGCAAGCGATGCCGGACACCACGCTACCCGGACAGGTGTTCTCTGAAGCCAACGGTCTGTTAGCAACGTCTTTGTCGGAAGTTCTCGAAAAGTTTCTGACCGAAAGCGAACAGGTTTTTGTGCAGGCAAAAAGGCTTGAACAGGCCCCCGATCCGACGATAATCGGTTGCGCTTGCAAGATATTGGCGCAAGCTTGGTCGCTGAATCTATATCCTTCGCACGGCTGTGCCGCAGCGGACTTGATCGAAAAATTCATCGCTACATGCGCGGACATTGCATCAGCTTGGGTACAGATCGAAAACGGCAATGTCGAACATACCGGCGGGGCGGAAAAGCAGGTTAAACGGCTCGTCGAAATTGTCGACGAAACGCTCGTGGAATTTGACGCTGGCCTGAACAAACATCTACTAGGCTCCAAGGTCACGCGCTGTGTAACCCTTGGCCCACAGGGCGAAACCGGCGATGTTGTGCTCTATGCGAAATCGATGACATCGGGCGCTGTGATGGTTCTACCTGACGCGCACCTGACAGACGTCATCGCAAAATGGCGAAGCCTGCAAGCATAACGTAACGACGCGAGTTGGCGTCAGGCCAACCCACCGTCTATCAGTGTTTTTGCAATTTGTCTGAACGCCCCGGCCGAGGCCGAATCCGGCTTGGCCACCACAATCGGTTCACCAGAATCCGAAGCCACGCGAATATCCAGATGCAGTGGAATTTCCGCAAGCAACGGGACGTCCAGTTTGGCGGCCTCTTTTGCCACGCCACCATGCCCGAACAAATGTTCCTCATGCCCGCAATTGGAACATATGTGGGTCGACATATTCTCGATCATTCCGATGATCGGTATTTTCACTTTGTCGAACATTTCGATGCCCTTGCGCGCATCAAGTAGTGCAACATCCTGCGGCGTGCTGACAATAATTGCGCCATCCAGCTGCGCCTTCTGGGCCAAGGTCAGTTGCACGTCGCCGGTTCCGGGCGGCAGATCAACAATCAACACGTCCAGCGCACCCCATTCGACCTGCATCAGCATTTGTTGCAGCGCACTCATCAACATCGGACCGCGCCAGACAACCGCCTGACCTTCACCGACCATCAACCCCATCGACATCATCGTGACGCCATGATTGTGCATGGGCAGAATCCTTTTGCCATCAGCCGAACCGGGCCGCCCGGAAACGCCCATCATCCGGGGTTGTGACGGGCCAAATACATCCGCATCAAGCAAACCGACGCGCCGCCCCTCGGCGGCCAGCGTGCAGGCCAGATTTGCAGAAACCGTCGACTTTCCAACACCACCTTTGCCAGACGCAATTGCGATAATCCGGTCCACGCCCGGGATTTTCGCCGGCGCTGACGGCTTTGGTCGACCCGCAGGTTTCAGATCGGGCGGCGCCGTAGGCGCACTATGGGCCGTCATCACCACGGAAACGGAAGTCACCCCCGCCAGTGCTTTCACCCGCGCCTCGGCTTCAAGGCGGACTGGTTCCAACTGTTTTGCGCGGGCGGGGTCAACCTCTAGCACAAAATGCACGTCGCCACCTTTAACCGTTAGTGCGCGCATCATGTTGGTTGTCACGATGTCCTTCCCGGTCACCGGATCGATGACGGATTTTAGGGCGTTGGTAACTGTTTCAGCGGTAACTGACATGGTCAGGTTGCCTTTTTATATTTCCAAGATCTGGACGGACGAGCCCACAGGTTTGAATTGTTTTCTGTCGCAGGATCATCTCGGTTCGATAGACCAGAACACAAATCACCGCAACGCCACCAATATCACCCTGTCAGTCAGACCCCGCCACCAGTGACAGGGCAAACAGGCCCCCGGCAGCCACTACGATTGTCGGGCCGGTTGGCGTGTCCAGTGCGTAGGATGCGAAAACGCCAATCACCGTCGCCAGCATTCCAAACACCGTCGCCAAAACGGCCATCATTTCAGGTGATCGGGCGAAACCACGAGCAGCAGCCGCGGGCACGATCAGCAGCGCGGCAATCAGCAATGCGCCGACCAGTTTCAGCGCAATCGCCACGACCGCAGCCAGCACCAAGGTCAATATCATGCCCTCACGCCGTGCGTTTATGCCAGCAGAGGCGGCAAGTTCTTCGTTCAGCGTCGCCGTCAGTAAGGCGGACCATCGCCAGACCAGCAACAGCAGTGCCAGAATAGAACCGACCCAGACCCAAAGCACTTCTGCAGATGTCACCGTCAGGATGTCACCAAATAAGAATGCGTTCAGATCCACCCGCACGCCCTTAACGAACGAGATCGCGACCAACCCAAGTGCCAAAGCCGTGTGGGAAATAACCCCGATGCTCGTGTCGGCGGAATGGCCGCGCCCGGAAAGGGCCGAGACAGCCAGCCCAACTGCCAGCGCGACCACCAACGCCCCGATTGTCACCGAAATTGAAAACGCCAAAGCCAACGCCACGCCCAAAATCGCCGCATGCGCCGTTGCATCGCCAAAATAGGCCATGCGCCGCCAGACAACGAACGACCCAAGTGGCCCGGCCACCAGCGACAACCCAACACCCGCAAGAATGGCCCGTAACATGAAATCATCCAGCACTATTCTGCCTCTTCATCTGCGTGGCTATGGTTATGATCGTGGTCATGCTCATGTCGATACAGCGCCAGCGTGCCACCCGTGCCGACCCCGAACAGGGCGCGATACTCGGGCGCGGCCGAAACTACCTGCGGCGTGCCTTCGCAACATACGTGACCGTTCAGGCAGATCACCCTGTCAGATGCGCTCATCACGACATGCAGATCATGGCTGACCAGCAAAATTGCGCACCCAAGGTCTTGGCGGACTTCTTCGATGATCCGATAGAACGCAGCGACGCCCGGCTGATCCAGCCCTTGCGTCGGCTCATCCAGTATCAGGATTTCCGGCCGTTCCAAAAGAGCACGCGCCAGCAAAACGCGCTGAAATTGCCCGCCAGACAGGCCTGCCATCTGCTTGTTTTGCAACCCGGCAATGCCCATGCGTTCCATCACTGCGTCGGTTTGGCCGGTGGCTTTTCGCCCCAACAACGCCAAAAACCGCGCAATGGAAAGTGGCATGGTTTTATCAATCATCAGCTTTTGCGGCACATAGCCGATCCGTAGTCCGTCCTGCTTGATGACCGTCCCATTCGAAAGCGGCACAACACCCAAAAGGGCGCGGATCAGGGTGGATTTTCCGGAACCGTTGGGGCCGACAAGCGTCACGATCTCGCCAGACGAAATTCGAAAATTTACGTGTTCCAGCACAACTTCGTCGCCGTAATGGATGCTCATATCACGCGTTTGGATCAGGTTCATTGATCACGACCTTCGCGGCAGACCGGGCAGGTTCCAACCACTTCCACATTTGCACGGCTCACTCCAAATCCAATCGCGGCGGCGGCGGCGTCGACCGCTTGGCGCACGGATGCATCCTGCACTTCGGCCACGCCGTTGCACACTTCACAGATGAAAAACGCCGGTGCATGGGGCTTGCCGGGGGTCATGCAAGCGGCAAAGGCATTCAGCCGCCGGATGCGATGCGCCAGCCCGTTTTCAACCAAAAATTCCAAAGCCCGGTAGGCCACCGGGGGTTGCTTGCCAAAACCGTCTTCGGCCAGCCGTTCAAGAACTTCATAGGCCCCCAGTGCCCGATGTTCTTCCAGCAAAATCTCCAAAGTCCGCCGACGCACCGGGGTTAGTCGCAATCCGGCCCCTGTCGCAAGTTTTTGGGCGTGATCTAACACTTCACCACAGCAATGCTGGTGATTGTGATCTGCAAAGGCTTTCGCCGGTCCTGCATTATTCTTCATAATTTGACCTTGTAATCGCGAGAAGTGTTATGTTATTACATTTCCCGAACTCAAACAAGAGGATTTATGATGCGCATCTTACTGGCTACCATTCTGACCCTTTGGTCAACAACTCACCCGGCTGCGGCCCAGACGCCGCGCGTGCTAACAGACATTGCACCGGTGCAATCGCTGGTCGCTATGGTGATGGGGGATCAGGGTGCGCCAGATGTTCTGTTGGTTGGGAACACCGACCCGCACCACATTCATTTACGCCCGTCACAAGTGCGCACCATCGCCCGTGCCGATCTGATATTCTGGATCGGAGAACCATTGACACCGTGGCTTGCAGACTCGTTACAATCCATCGGGGAATCCGGTGCTGCAAACGCCTTGCTTCAAGTTCCAGGAACGGTTTTACGGCATTTTGACGAAACACAAGTCGATCCCCATGCCTGGCTTGATCCCGAAAATGCCAACATTTGGCTAGATGCAATTGCATCTACCCTTGCCAGTGCAGATCCAGCCAATGCGGACACCTACAGGACCAATGCAAAACTTGCGCAAAAAGAGATTGGTGAATTAACCACAGAAATCCGCAAATCCATGACGGGCGCTGCGGGAAAAAACCTGATCACGGCGCATGATTCACTGGGGTACTTTGCAAGGCGTTTCGATCTAACAATCCTTGCCACACTAAGTGATGGGGAAGCAAACGCCCCCGCCCCGGCCCGCATCGCCGCTTTGCGCAAGATCATTGCTGACACGGACGTGGCCTGCATTTTAAACGAATACGGCCAGCCCGCCGATCTGGCGCGAACCGTAACCGAAGGCTTCTCTGTCCAGTCTGCAACTGTGGATCCCACCGGCGCCCTTTTATCAGCAGGCGCCCCCCTTTACCCGGACCTGATCCGGGCGATGGCCACCGCTATCGTGGGCTGCTTGAATGGCAACAGCTGACAGACCTCCCACGCGCCAATCCGAAAGTCATTGCCACGACCGTAACCTTGCTTGCATGCTGGAACTGCAATTCGGGAGGTGGCGATGGCGGACACTCTGCTTTCACAAGAACCGACGATACGTTTGTCGATCTTTCTGGCGGTGCTTGTCATCATGGCGCTGTGGGAGGTCGCCGCACCCCGGCGCAGGCGCGAGATCCCACGTCTTATCCGCTGGTCCAATAATCTGTTGCTGGTCGTAATTGACAGCGCGATTGTCCGCGTTGCCTTTCCAGTTGTCGCTGTTGGCTTGGCCGCAATGGCAAACGAGCATGGTTGGGGGCTGTTTAATATCGTTGCAACGCCGGGTTGGTTGGCAATTCTTGTGTCCCTGCTGGCGCTCGACCTTGCGATCTACCTACAACATGTAATGTTCCATGCCGTTCCGGGCCTGTGGCGACTGCACCGGTTACACCACGCTGACCTTGAATTTGACGTGACCACGGCGCTGCGGTTCCACCCGATTGAGATTATGCTGTCGATGGGGGTGAAATTGCTCGTGGTTGCAGCCCTTGGGCCGCCTGCAATTGCCGTGTTGATATTCGAGGTCATCCTGAATGCATCGGCGATGTTCAATCATTCCAATGTCCGCTTGCCTGCACGACTGGACGCGCTGCTGCGGCTGTTCATTGTTACGCCTGACATGCATCGCGTGCACCATTCGATATTGCCATCCGAAACCAACAGCAATTTCGGCTTTAACTTGCCGTGGTGGGATCGACTGTTGGGCACGTATCTTGCGCAACCGCGGGACGGACACGATGGCATGACAATAGGGATCGAGCAATTCCGGACCCGGCGGGATCTGTGGTTGGACCGGATGCTTTTGCAGCCGCTTAAAGGGTGGGCAACTGGCTATTCAATTAACCGCGGTAAATCGGGTGGTGGGGACTAGAAATCCAGTCTTTAGCGCGTTTCAGCCCCCTGAAACCAAGCGACAATCTTGGCCCGCTCTTCAGGCTCCATATAGCTCAGATTATTTGGCGGCATGGCGTGGCTTAGCCCCGACTGTACATAAATCCGGCGTGCCTGCGTTGCGATTTGTTCGGCGGTTTCTAACTTTACACCTTTGGGTGGCCAAAGCATGCCCTCCCAACTTGGTTCGGCCGCGTGGCACATCGAACAGCGCCCCATCACGATATCATGCACTTCATCAAACCCTGCCGCCGCTGCGTATTTTTCACCAACAGCCGCCAACCGCGCCTCTTCCTGACCACCACGAAACATCGGTGCCGTCGATAGCCACGCGATGATGATGAACATCAAAACCGTCGCCAGCCATGTCCAATGCGGATTGCCCGTGCGCGCATGAAGCGAGTTGAAATAATGCCGGATCGTCACGCCCATCAGGAAAATCAAAGAGGCGATGATCCAGTTATATTCCGTCGCGAACGCCAGCGGGTAATGGTTCGACAGCATCAGGAAAATAACCGGCAATGTCAGATAGTTATTGTGGGTAGAGCGTTGCTTGGCGATCTTGCCGTATTTTGCATCCGGCGTATTTCCAGCCTTCAGGTCAGCCACCACAATCCGTTGGTTCGGCATGATGATAAAGAACACATTTGCCGTCATGATCGTCGCCGTAAACGCCCCCAGATGCAGCAATGCCGCGCGGCCCGAAAAGACCTGAGTATAACCCCAGGCCATTGCCACCAAAATGAAAAACAGCAGCACCATCAGCCGGGTATTATCGTCGCCAAATTTCGATTTGCAGATTGCGTCATAGGCCAGCCAACCGACGCTGAGCGAGGCCAACGAAATCAGAACCGCCTGCCATACCGGAATATCCAGCACATTGGGATCAACCAAATACAGCTCGGCCCCAAGGTAATAGACCAGCACCAGCATCGCAAAGCCCGACAGCCATGTGGAATAGCTTTCCCATTTGAACCAGACCAGATCATCGGGCATCGTATCCGGTGCCACGAGGTATTTCTGAACGTGGTAAAACCCACCCCCGTGAACCTGCCATTCTTCCCCATCCGCCCCGGATTTCAGGTTTCGATCCCGGTGCAGACCAAGATCCAGCGCAATAAAATAGAACGATGATCCAATCCACGCGATGGCGGTAATTACGTGCAGCCAGCGAACCGCGAATTCCAGCCATTCCCACATTGCGATCATGTCATACATGTTAACTGCCCCTGTATGTGGAATACCCGAACGGCGAGATCAGCAACGGCACATGATAGTGGCTTTCGGGATCGCTAATGCCAAAACGGATCGGAATTTCATCCAGAAACCGTGGGCTTTCGGGTGGCGTGCCAATGGCGTCCAGATAGGCGCCTGCGTGAAACACCAATTCATAGGAACCCGTGGAAAACTCATCGGCTGGCAAGATTGGGCTGTCAGTGCGCCCGTCGCTGTTTGTTTGCATGGCGCGGATCAGGTCACGCCCGCTGTCCAAGCGATAAAGCTCGATTTTCATACCGCTTGCGGGCACACCGCGCGCGGTATCCAGAACATGCGTTGTAAGAAATCCTGCGGCCATATTATCCCTCGGTTTTCATAAGGCTTGGCTGAAACCTACGACTTGTGCAAGACCGTTGAAATTCTAACCCGTGTCACAAAATTGCTTTCTGTCACCAGACTGTGCGGATTTTCATTTCTCGGTGCTAAAAGCATAGATCGCGCAGCCGACAAGAACACTAATGGCAAAGAGCAGGAATAGGTTGCCGAAAAATTCCGGCGTTACATTGACTTCCGGGCCAGCGGCACGGGCCAGCCAGCTGGTGGTCAGCTGCATTAATCCAACCCCGCCGATGCCGAACATATTCAACATGGTCATACCCCGCCCGGTCAGGTGGCGCGGCATAAATAGCTGACCATGCGCCATCAATGCAGGAAAAGACGCTCCAAAAAACCCAATGGCGGTGATCAGAATTGCAGACGTCAGCCAACCCGCAGACGGGAAAGCCCAAAGAGCAAGACACAAAAACGCACAGGACAGATTTCCGCCCATGATAACGGTCTTTTTTGAACCGATTAGCCGTTCAGCAGGCCCATAGGCAAAACTGCCAAGCGCCATTGCGATCCCCATCATCAGCGTCACCCGGCCAATGCCAATCTGATCCAAACCAAATACATTTTCGAAATATGGCCCCGCCCAAAGCCCGCGAATTGCTGCGGTCGGGCCGTATAGGACAATCATTAAAGGAATAATCAGCAACAGGTGCCGATTGGTAAGCAGGCTAAGCAAGTTGCCGGTTTCCTGCGCCTCGCCTTCATCACGCGGCGGATCGCGCAGGAATACCAGTAACGCAGCCGCAACTAAAAGCGCGGCCAAGGCCAGCGCCCACATGCTTTCGCGCCAACCGAAAACCTCTACCGCATAGGCCAAAGGCGAAGCGCCAGCCAAGTTTCCGACCGACCCGAACCCGATTGTGGCCCCTGCAAGTGACGCGAACATCGCCTGCGGATACATCCGCGCGAAGATGTAATAGGCGGCCATTAAAACGGGTGATCCACCAATGCCAAACAGCGCCATCGCGGCGGTGATCCCACCGGGGCTGGATGCTGTGGCAAAGACTATTGCACCGCCCCCACCGCCAATTGCCAGCAACAACCCAGCCGTCAATCGTGGCCCATAACGGTCCAGCGCCCAACCGACTGGGATCTGCATTGTTGCAAACACGATGAACCACAGGCCCGATGCAAATGACAAATCGCTTGACGTTGCGCCCAATTCGACGCCCAGAACCGGTGTCAAAACGGCCAGAAATGACCGGTAAAACTGGCTTAGGACATATCCTAGGACCAAAAACAGAATTCCGGCTTTCATCGCACTGTCACCAATCCTAAGCTTTGCTGGATGCCTCTTTGACACTACAAATTTCAAATACACGCCCAGTTCAACCGGTAATTTCGCCAATACCAAGCTTCACCGCAACCCCGCCCAATTCATTTGATTTGCCGACGTCTTGCCAAGGCAGCCCGTCCAAGCCTACTTTCCCGACAGAAAATTGACAGGACCAGACAATATGCCAAACCGCTACCCCCGCGATATGCGCGGCTATGGGGCCAATCCACCCGATCCGAAATGGCCCGGAGACGCAAAAATCGCTGTGAACTTCGTAGTTAACTACGAAGAAGGCGGCGAAAATAATGTGCTGCATGGCGATGCAGCATCAGAGGCATTCCTGTCAGAGATTGTCGGCGCGACCCAATGGGAAGGTCAGCGGCACTGGAACATGGAATCTGTCTATGAATACGGTGCTCGGGCCGGGTTCTGGCGCTTGCATCGATTATTCACCGGGGCGGGCATTCGCCCAACTGTCTACGGCGTCGCAACGGCCCTCGCCCGATCACCCGAACAGGTCGGCGCTATGCTTGAGGCTGATTGGGAAATCGCCTCGCACGGATGGAAATGGGTCGAATACAAGGATTGCCCGGAAGACATTGAACGCGAGCATTTGGCCGAAGCCATTCGATTACATACAGAGGTTACGGGGAAAGCGCCGCTTGGATACTACCTTGGCCGCTGTTCAATGAATACGGTTCGGCTGGCGGGCGAGACCGGGCAATTCAGCTATCTTTCCGATACCTATGACGACGACCTGCCCTATTGGAAACAGATCGGCGGGCGGGATCAGTTGATAATCCCCTACACGCTGGACGCCAACGATATGCGATTTGCAACACCACAAGGCTTTAACTCTGGCGACCAGTTCTTTGCCTATCTCAAAGACAGCTTTGATGTGCTCTACGCCGAGGGTGGACGGATGATGTCAATCGGTCTGCATTGCCGTCTTGTTGGACGCCCCGGACGCGCTGCTGCCCTGAAACGCTTCATCGACTATACCCAAAGCCATGACGGCGTCTGGTTCCCACGGCGCATCGATATCGCGACCCATTGGGCAGAACACCATCCGGCTGAATGGCATGATCGCCCTTCCGAAATGGACCGCGATACGTTCGTTGCAAATTATGGCGGCATTTTTGAGCATTCGCCATGGATTGCAGAACGCGCGCACCGCCTTGAACTTGGCGCGGCACATGACAGCGCGGCAGGGCTGCACAACGCGCTTTGCCGTGCCTTCCGGTCCGCTGATGCGCGCAAACGTCTGAATGTGCTGACAGCGCACCCGGACCTTGCAGGCAAGCTGGCGGCAGCTAAACGGTTGACCCGCGAAAGCACCGCGGAACAAGCCAGCGCCGGGCTGGATGCATTAACCGATGATGAACGAAACGCATTCATCCAGCTAAACACCCGTTATACGAAAAAATTCGGCTTTCCGTTCATCATTGCGGTCAAAGACAACACCAAGGCATCAATCCTGTCTGCGTTCAAAACCCGTATCGACAATGACGCCGAAACCGAGTTAGCAACCGCCTGCAAACAGGTCGAGCGCATCGCTTGGCATCGTCTTCAGGAAATCTTGCCATGAGTTACACTTACTATACGCCCAAGGGCGGCCTGCCCGACCAAACTGAACGTCTTTACGACCACGCGCTTTTCACCCCGTCTTACGCGGTGATCCCTGCCACATCGATGACCGACATCGTAACCAGCTATCTGCCGCTTTGGCAGAACGCGCGCGCTTGGATCCTAGCGCGGCCGCTGTCAGGTTTTGCCGAAACCTTCGCCCAGCTAATTGTTGAGCTGGCGCCCGGTGGCGGCAGCCCGCAACCTGAACCTGATCCAGATGGCGAGGGCGTTATTTTTGTGGTTAACGGCGCCGTAACCATCGGCATTGGCGACGACGTACATATTCTTGATGCCGGTGGGTTTGCCTATCTGTCACCGGGCGAAGATTGGGCAATTTCCAACCAGTCCGACCATCCTGCAACCTTTCACTGGATTCGTAAAAAATATGAACGTGTCGAAGGCATCGAAACGCCGCCGACATTCTTCACGTCCGACGCTGAAACCTCGCCAGAATCGATGCCCGACACACGCGACAAATGGTCGACAACTCGATTTTTTGACCGGGCCGACTTGCGCTATGATATGCATGTTCACATCGTCACTTTCCAGCCCGGCGGCGTGATCCCCTTTGCTGAAACTCATGTAATGGAACACGGGCTTTACGTTCTGCAGGGGCGCGCCCGATACCTGTTGAATGCCGACTGGCACGATGTTGGCCCCGGTGATTTCATGTGGCTACGTGCCTTTTGTCCGCAAGCATGCGAGGCGCAAGGCACGACACCTTTTCGCTATCTGCTCTACAAAGACGTAAACCGTCATCCAAAACTGAAAGTCACGTCATGATAGCCGGCGGCCTCTGGTGTCAGCCATGACAATGGTGGCGATCAAGACGCAACTGATAACGGCCCAAAATTTCGCGCCCTTCGGTGATATTCTGGATGCCAGCGGGACACCTGACATGGCAATCAATCAGGGCCTGTGCGATCGCCACCACGACCGCGCCAAACTCGATTTTGGCCCCGACGGTCGAGCCGGAATTAGTATTTTCAACGCACAGCCACGATCCCTACCCTATGTGCTAGAAATGATGGAGCGTCATCCGGATGCGTGTCAGGCGTTCATCCCAATGTCTGAGAACCCGTTTCTGGTGATCGTCGCCCACGACAAGGGCGGGGAACCGGACAAACCACGCGCCTTCCTGACCGACGGAAAACAGGGCATCAATTTCCACCGCAACATATGGCATGGCGTTTTGACGCCGCTTGCCGCCCCGGGGCTATTCGCGGTGGTTGATCGCATCGGGGACACTCCTAATTTGGAAGAGTATTGGTTCCAAACACAATATGTGGTTAACTCCTGACACTTTGGGCGACACAGAAGCGCTCTGAAATCAAAATGCGAACAGGAGAACTAGGGACATGACCGACAATTCAATTGGGACGCCAGAACAGCTGCGCGATCCGGACTATATGCCACCAATGGCAAAAGCGGTGCCGCTTGGCATCCAGCATGTATTGGCAATGTTTGCCTCTAACGTCACGCCTGCAATCATAATCGCGGGCGCGGCAGGTATTGGTTTTGGGTCAGATCAGGGGGCGCTCGGCTTTCCGGATATGACCTATATGATTCAGATGTCGATGCTGTTTGCGGGTATCGCGACACTTATCCAAACAATGGGTATGGGGCCAGTCGGCGCGCGTTTGCCAATCGTTCAAGGCACGAGTTTCGCGTTTCTTCCAGTGATGATCCCCGCGGTAGTTGGCGCCGGGACGGCAGGCCTTGGCGGATTGATGACCGGTGTTCTGATTGGCGGGATTTTCCATTTTTGCATTGGCTTTTTCATCGGTCGTATCCGATTTGCGTTGCCACCACTGGTAACGGGTCTGATCGTTCTGATGATCGGGCTTGCACTGGTCAAAGTCGGCATTCAATACGCCGCCGGCGGCGTGCCAGCGATGGGAACCGAAAAGTTTGGCACGCTTGCAATGTGGGTGCCTGCACTGGTTGTGATTGTCGTCACGCTTTGCGTCAAGTTCTTCATGAAAGGCACAATGGCCGTCGCCGCCGTTTTGGTTGGCATCATTGCCGGCTACATCGTCGGTATGATCATGGGTCAGGTTAGCTTTGCTAACGTCGGACGCGCTGCGAGCTTTGAACTGCCATCGCTGTTTCGCTGGGGGTTTGAGCTGAACTGGGCGATCATCATCGGCATGTGTCTGATGGCGTTCGTTTCGGCGATCGAAACGGTTGGCGACACATCCGGGATCACCAAGGGTGGTGCGGGTCGTGAAGCGACTGACAAGGAAATCACCGGGGCGACATTCGCAGACGGTCTGGGCACCGCAATAGCCGGGATATTTGGAGGTTTGCCAAATACATCATTCAGCCAGAACGTTGGACTGGTTGCAATGACCGGTGTCATGAGCCGCCACGTCGTGTCTATCGGCGCGGTATTCCTGATCATTGCGGGCCTCATCCCCAAGGTAGGGGCGATCATCAACACTATCCCGATCAACGTGCTTGGCGGTGGTGTCATCGTGATGTTCGGCATGGTTGCCGCGTCGGGCGTGAACATGTTGTCGGACGTTAAATGGAATCGTCGCAATATGGTGATCTTTGCAACCGCACTGTCGATCGGTCTTGGTCTGCAGCTGGTGCCAGAGGCGCTGCAACACACCGGAAAAACGGTTCAGATTCTGCTGACATCGGGCCTGCTGCCTGCTGCAGCAATCGCGATAATCCTGAATTTGATTCTGCCCGAAGAACTGGGCGAATAACCCAAAACAGCCGTATCCCCGCTTTTGGGCGGGGATACATTTTATCCAGAGTGCGGGTTTGACCAACACCCTCGGGACCACAAATTTACAAAATGATCATTAAGGTTAACCGGGTATTCACCATTAGCTGGCAACCTCCTGTTCAGGAGGAGTGCCATGATCGCACAAATCGACGCCAAATTTGCCAAAGCCCGACCATCAAAAATCTGGTCAAGGTTGCTTGGTTACGCTTTGTTCGAGGGTCGCCCTTTAACGACGCGCGGTCGCTGGATCAACCCGCTGGTATTTGCTGGCTTCCGTTTGTGGGCCGCTTTGCCGTTTCGCGACGACCCTAAACAGCCAATTTTCATTCTGGGTGTCGGCAGAAGCGGCACCACCATTCTTGGCAAAATTTTGGCCCTGCACCGGGATGTCGGCTATCTGAACGAACCCAAAGCACTGTGGCACTCGGCATTGGGCAACGATGACCTGATCGGCTCCTATACAGCGCTTCAGGGCCGTTACCGCCTATCCCCCGCAGATCTTAGCAAACGGGGCCTTAGGTGCCTCAGGCGGGGCTATCTGGCTTTTCTATGGATGGCAGGATGCCGCCGTGTCGTCGACAAATACCCGGAACTTCTGTTTCGCAGTGAGCTGCTTGATGGTGTTTTTCCCGATGCCCACAAAATCGTGCTTGTCCGAAACGGCGCAGACATTTGCCGCTCGATAGAGCGTTGGTCACAAACCCACGGCGATGCGTCGGCCGACTGGTGGGGGCTGAATGATCGCAAATGGACCACGCTATTGAACGAATTGATATTGCCTGACCCACAGTTCGCCGACATCCTGCCGGTATTTCGCAACATGACCCGCCACATAGACCGCGCCGCCATCGAATGGATCGTATCGATGCAGGAAGCGCTGCGACTAAAGGATTCTGGCACCCCGAACCTGTATTTCATTCGCTACGAAGACATGCTGGCCGACCCGGCTAATGTGCTCAGTCACCTGTTTGATGTCTGCAATCTTCCGCAAGATCCGGTCGCCCTAGAATATGCCTGCGACGTCCTTCACCAACGGGCGGCAGGCCCCGCCACAAACCTGCACCCAGACATTCAACCGCTGTTTGACGCGACCATGCGGCAGCTGGATTATCAGCCGGATTGAACCAATGAAAATCCTGCAGATCAGCCACAACTATCATGTCACCGGTGGGTCCGACGCTGTGTTTTTCGCAACCACCGAGTTGTTGCAAAATGCCGGTCATCAGGTTGTGCCCTTCTGCATGGACAGCCCCCACAATCTGCCCACGCGCTGGTCAGGTTTTTTCCCGCGCGGGGCTGATACGAAAACGCGAAATGTCAGCGACACACTGCGATATTTCTACAATCTAGAAGCGCGCCGGAAACTAGAAGAATTGTTACGCGTTGCAGGCCCGTTCGACGTGGCACACATCCACATTTACCACGGCAAAATGACACCAGCGATATTGCCCGCATTACGCCGCCATCGCATCCCGGTTTTGCACAGTTTGCACGAATACAAACTCGCCTGCCCGGTCTACACAATGCAGCGCAACGAAAAACCCTGCGACAGTTGCCTGACATCCGGACCGCTGACCAGCCTGCGTCACCGCTGCAAAGACGGATCACTGGTCCGCTCGGCCGTGATGGCTGCGGAATTTATGACAGCACGGATGCTGGGCGACGTGCGGTTAATTGACAGGTTCCTTTGCGTCAGCGACTTCCAGCGGCGCGTGATGGTGCGCGCAACAATACCCGTCGCCAAGCTGGCCACACTTCACAATTTTGTCGATACCACCGCATTAAAATTCCAAGGGGATGACGACGGCTATCTTTTGTATTTCGGGCGCATAGAAAAGTTGAAGGGACTGCCGACCTTACTGGACGCAGTCGCAAAGACAGGTCACAAGTTAATAATTGCGGGCAAGGGCGACTGGGTCCAACAACTGGTAGCCCGTATCAGTCACCTTTCAAACGTAGAATATGTGGGGTTCAAAACCGGGCCGGAACTGTCCCACCTTGTTGCCCGCGCACGGGCGGTTGTTGTACCGTCCGAATGGAATGAAAATTGCCCAATGTCGGTGCTGGAAGCAAAGGCCCGCGGAAAACCTGTTATCGGGGCCAACATCGGTGGAATTCCGGAATTGATTCGCGATGGGATAGACGGTTTCTTATTCACACCCGGAAACGCAAATGCCTTGGCAAAATCACTGAACGCTTTGGATACCGGCTGTGCAACGTTTGGCTTTAAAGCCCGGCAGGATATTGAAGCGCGGTTTTCGCCAAAAACCTACCTTGGCGCCCTTCTGGGGCAATACAAATCCCTGCAAGAGGCGCAAAATAAATTGAGCATGCAGCCGGCTTAAGGTGCGGTATCAATCCAAATGCCTTCACTGCATACCGTTGCCGGTCGTCCGCAATGAAAATTAGTGTAGGTAATTAGTGTTTCAGCCTGACGGTAGACATGCGGTTTATCGACTGCATCAACTGCCTTTAGCAAAGGCCCCGTCAAAAACCCCTGTGTCGCGTGCAGTTTCTGATTTGGGGCAAGCGTCAGATCGGCGGTCGGCAAACCTGGCCCCAATCCACCAGCGCGGATCACGATTGGCTGCGCTGCAGGGTGGTATTTCATATACCCTTCCCCAAGTGTGATGCGGTTGATCGCCGCTATCTTTAAAAACTCACCATTTTTGGTTCTGACCATATCGCCTTCGCGCAGCGCCTGAGCGTAGACTTCCCCGAATGATGTGGAAATTCGGGACATTGGACCAAAGCCGGTAAATTTGGCTTGCACGTTAGAGTCAGAGCCGGTCGCGCGAACCGGGCGCGACCGACCAACTTTAAATCGACGCGGCCCGGTAACCGCATCGGCACTGGTTATCTGCGAACTCGGTAAAGTATCCGCACTCGCATTCTTATCCATCGCTTCACTCATAGATACTCTCAATTACTCGTTACACAATTCGTCCAGGCGTCTTGTCCAGCCAGGACAATTTTCGTTTTATAGGCGCCCCACCGGGATTTTGATCTGCAGCCATTTAATCGTCACAACACGCTGTATTCCGGGTCGGTCGGGCAGGAATGTGGCCGCCTTTCCGTCAACACGGCGCGATCTGGAAAACAATGTGGCGGGCATTTATTTAGTTGGGTTTTACCTTTTTCCAAACACAGGACAATCGTAGGATAGATCCGAAACCCTTGCTACTTTTACCGTTTTTGGGACGTTACTGTTTCCAGGTTTTCAACGGTTTGCAATATTTCACCCCGATTAGATTGTGGCAGTTTCGCTGAAGTTCAACGGTTGCCAAACTGGGAACAAATTGTTTCCCTTTAGTTTTTTGTGATTTGGGTTTCTGCCGTTGGACAGCCAAGAGGTTTGGGGCACGACTTGGAACACCCGAACGCCCGAAAACTAGGTTGCACAGCAAGATCCCGGCCGCGCACAAAAAAAAGGCGGGCCGTCATGGCCCGCCTGATTTATTCATATATTTTAGTAGGTCAGTTGCCAGTGGCAGAATCGATACCAATCGTAACACCTGGACCCATTGTCGAGCTGATCGAAATGCTCTTCATATAGCTGCCCTTAACACCGGTAGGCTTGGCTTTTTGAACGGCACTTACAAAAGCGCGCACATTTTCAACCAACTTGCCTTCGTCAAAGGACGCTTTGCCAACACCTGCATGAACCACACCGGCTTTTTCAGCCTTGAACTGCACTTCTCCGCCTTTGGCAGCCTTAACAGCAGCCGCAACATCCATAGTAACCGTTCCAACCTTGGGGTTCGGCATCAGGTTGCGTGGGCCAAGAACCTTACCCAAACGGCCAACGATAGGCATCATATCCGGGGTTGCAATGCAGCGATCAAATTCGATCTTGCCGCCCTGAACGACTTCCATCAGATCTTCGGCACCGATGATGTCTGCGCCAGCCTTTTTGGCTTCTTCGGCTTTTGCATCACGCGCAAATACAGCCACACGAACAGTTTTACCTGTGCCGTTTGGCAGGGCAACAACGCCGCGCACCATTTGATCTGCGTGCCGTGGATCAACACCAAGGTTCACCGCAAGTTCAATAGTCTCATCGAATTTAGCTTTTGCGTTGCCCTTAACAAGCGCAACGGCTTCTTCAACTGTCACACCGGATTTGCCAGCAAAGGCTTCGCGGGCCGCAGTCGTACGTTTTCCTAAATTAGCCATAGCGATTATCCTTTCACCTCAATACCCATCGAACGGGCAGAGCCCAGAATGATCTGCATCGCCGCGTCGATATCATTGGCGTTCAGGTCTTTCATCTTGGCTTCAGCGATTTCCTTGACCTGCTTGCTGGTCACAGAACCCACGGTCTCACGCCCCGGAAGCGCAGCACCGGATTCCAGTTTGGCCGCTTTGCGCAGGAAATAAGACGCAGGTGGCGTCTTGATGTCCATCGTAAAGGACTTGTCCTGATAATAGGTAATGATGGTCGGACACGGCGCGCCCGCCTCTAGTTCTTGCGTCTTGGCGTTGAACGCCTTGCAGAATTCCATGATATTAATTCCGCGCTGACCCAATGCGGGGCCGACGGGCGGGGATGGGTTTGCTTGCCCGGCGGGCACCTGCAATTTCATAGTTCCGGCGAGTTTCTTGGCCATGGGGCCTCTCCTTTATCACCTCCGCACAGCATCGCGACGCCGGCGGTCTTCAGTTTAGTGGTTCGGCCGGTCACGCGCGCGCGCCGCACCTCCCACGATTAACCCCAGACCGAAATCCGGGGCACATCACGCTAGCCCTGTTTGGTAACTTGCGTGAATTCCAGTTCGACCGGGGTTGCCCGGCCAAAAATTGATACAGTCACTTTCAGACGCTGATTTTCTTCGTCCACGTCTTCGACCATGCCATCGAACCCCTCGAAAGGGCCGTCCGAAACGGCAACTTTTTCGCCAACTTCGAAATTGATCAGGGTGCGTGGCGACTGTTCGCCCTCTTCAACCCGGTTCAGAATCGAATTCACTTCTGAATCGCGCATTGGCATCGGCTTGCCCATAGCGCCAAGAAACCCGGTGACCCGATTTATCGAGTTAATCAGGTGATAGCCCGGATCGGTCATTTCCATCCGAACCAGAACATAGCCCGGCATAAAGCGGCGCTCGGCGGTCACTTTTTTGCCGCGGCGCACTTCGATAACTTCTTCGGTGGGAACAAGAACTTCTTCGATCTCGTCCTCTAGCCCGGCTGTTACGGCATCATGTTTGATCTGCTCGGCGATCTTTTTCTCGTAGTTCGAGAGAACGCTCACCGAATACCATCGTTTCGCCATCTGCCTTAGCCCTTGCTTT
>JAHRVC010000145.1 GCA_019090885.1 Marinosulfonomonas sp. | reverse complement strand
GCGCTGCTGGATTTGGGGTTACTGGATCGTGCCAAACAACTGGCGGGCACCTTGTCGGGCGGGTGGAAGCAACGGCTCGCACTTGCTGCCTGCATGTTGCACAGCCCAAAATTGCTTTTGCTGGATGAACCCACAGCCGGGGTTGATCCCAAAGCACGCCGTGATTTCTGGGATGAAATTCGTCGATTGTCGGCGCGCGGGGTCACGGTGCTGGTCTCGACCCATTACATGGACGAAGCGGTGCAATGCGACGCGTTGGCCTACATCGCTTATGGGAAAAAGCTGATTTCCGGCCCGGCGGCAGAAATTCCAAAAATGATTGGCCTGTCTACGTGGCGGGTCGACGGGCCCGATATTACCGCGCTGGAGGCCGAATTGCGGGCCACACCCGGCGTCGGGCAGGTGGCCCGGTTTGGGGCGGTGTTGCATGTTTCGGGAACAGACGCCGCGGCGCTTGATGCGGCTGTTGCAGAACAAAAACGCCGCAAAATCCATAATTGGCAAAGGAAAGAGGCCGGGCTGGAAGAGGCATTTATTTATCTGATGACTGGGGCTTCGGACAATTTTACCGACTTAGCGGGAAAGGCCTGACTATGTTTTCACTCGCCCGATTTGGTGCTGTTCTTTTTAAAGAGTTTGTCCAGATGCGTCGGGATCGCGTGACATTTGGGATGATGATCGGAATTCCGATCATGCAGCTTTTGTTGTTTGGCTTTGCTATAAATTCTGACCCAAAGAACCTGCCCACATTGGTCGAAATGGCAGACACCGGGCCAGTGACGCGAGCGGTCTTAATGGGCATGGAGACATCAGACTATTTCAAATTCGTTGGTGTCGTGACCAGCAAGGAAGAGGGTGACAGCGCATTGCGTGAGGGCTCGGCCAGTTTTGTTGTGGTGATCCCCCCGAATTTTGAGCGCGACGCCGCGCGCGGGCTAAGGCCGGATATCCTGCTGTCGGCAGACGCATCCGATCCTGCCGCGGCAAGTGGTGCTGTTAGCGCCATGACCGGAATTGTGCAGGTGGCAATCAATGAAACCTTGACCGGACCGCTTCAATTTGCAGCCCGCGCACCACCGCCATTTTCGGTAAGCGTCCATCGCCAGTATAATCCAGAAGGCAAAACCGCGACCAATATTGTGCCGGGTTTGTTGGCCATCATTCTTTCGATGACCATGGTTATGATCACCGCCGTCGCCATCGTTCGTGAAACCGAAAAAGGAACGATGGAAACCTTGATCGCGACGCCGGTGCGCCCAGTGGAAGTGATGCTGGGGAAAATTATCCCTTACGTTTTCGTTGGATATGTTCAGACGTTGGTTTTCCTTGTTGCCGCACGCTTTCTTTTTGATGTTCCGTTTACGGGCAGTTTTTTGGCATTTTTCGTGGGTTTCAATTTGTATATCGTTGTTAATCTGGCACTGGGATTCCTGATTTCCACAGTGGCGAAATCGCAAATGCAGGCGATGCAGATATCGTTTTTCACATTGCTGCCCACGATCCTGTTGTCGGGCTTCATGTTTCCGTTTGCTGGGATGCCAGGCTGGGCGCAGACCATTGGTTCGGCCATTCCGGCGACGCATTTTTTGCGGCTCACGCGCAAGGTCATGCTAAAAGCGGGATCATTGCCCGACATTACAGGTGATATGCTGGCCATTGCGTTTATATTGATGGCAATTGTTGCCGTGGCATTGATGCGATACCGGCAGACGCTAGATTAGAACTGCGCCAAGCGCCGCCTTGCCCAATTAGTCGCAGGGCGGCGTAGTCAACGAAGCGGCCCCATGCAATTATCCGCAAGCTGACAATCGCCTAGTAAGATTTTGGCATGCCCAGTTTTTGCGCAATGAAGGCCAGTATCATGTTGGTTGAAATCGGGGCTGTCCGTAGGTGGCGTATCTCTCGCCAGACCCGTTCGACATCAAACTCTCGGGCCACACCAAACCCACCAAAAGTCTGCATACAGGTATCGGCAGCACTCCATGCGGCATCGGCTGCCATGTGTTTGGCGGCGTTTGCCTCATAGCCGCAGGGTTGGCCTGCATCCAGCAGGGCGACGGCCCGTCGCGCCATAAGGTCGGCTGCGTCGACTTCGGCATAAGCCTGCGCGATGGGGAACTGGATGCCTTGGTTTTTCGCGATCGGATTGCCAAATACGATACGCTCATTGGCGTAATCAATGGCTTTTCGGATCAACCAGTTTCCGGTTCCAATTGCGATGCCGCAGGCAAGGGTTCGCTCGGCATTCATGCTGGACAGGATGTAGGAAAACCCCTCGCCTTCCTCACCGATCAAATCACCAGCGGGTACAACGGCATCTTTGAAAAACACTTCATACGTCAGATGATTGGTCATTATGTCGATTGGCTTGATCTCGACCGTTCCATCTTTGATTGCCTGTTTGATGTCCAAAAGGAACACCGACAACCCGTGTTTTCGGTGCTTAATATCGTCAAGGGGTGTGGTGCGTGCAAGCAGCAGCATCAGGTCTGAATGCGCGACACGCGATGTCCAGATTTTCTGCCCGTTGATCAGATATTTATCGCCATGCCGCACCGCCTGAGTCTTGAGCTTGAGCGTTTCCGACCCCGCCCCCGGTTCGGTCACACCAAAGGCCTGAAGGCGCAACTCGCCCGTTGCAATCTTGGGCAGGTATCGTTTTTTCTGGTCCGCGTTGCCGTGCTTAAGAACGGTCCCCATCGTGTACATCTGGGCAAAGCAGGCACCCGCATTGCACCCCTCTTCATGAACTGTCTGAAGGATCACTTGCGCGGCCCGATACGGCAGCCCCAGCCCGCCGTATTCTTCGGGTATCAGTGAAGACAGATACCCCCCGTCGCTCATCGCTTTGACGAATGCGTCGGGATACCCTTCTTCCTTGTCCAGCGCGCGCCAATATTGGGCTGGGAATTGGGCGCAGAGTTTTCGCAATGCATCCCGCAGTTCGGGGAAATCGGTGCCAATGCTCATGGTGTAGTCTTCAGAATAGGTCGCGATCATTGATCTTCCTTCCTTGCGGGTGCTGGCCTTGCGGTCGTTGGGTTTTGATATGTTACCTGTGGCGGATACTGTAGAATAGGCGTCGCGCGCGAATAACAGGGATGTGTCCAAGAATTGTGCTGGGCAGGCAGAATTGAGGCGGGCAAGGACAGCATTTGAATTTGGGATGTAGAGTAGTTTTCAGATGCTTCTGATTAAATTTCGATGATGTAGAACCGGGGCGTTAAGGAAAGACCTGCTGGGTTGACACAGCCCAAACTGGCCAAGGAATTTCAATAGAACGTAAGCTGATGGCCGAATGGCTGGGCACCTTTTCCCTTTTGGCAACCGTCGTTGGGTCGGGGATCATGGCCGAACGCCTGTCCGGCGGAAATGTCGCCATTGCGCTTATGGGAAATACCATTCCAACGGGTGCCATCCTTGTCGTGCTGATCACAATCTTTGGCCCGGTTTCCGGCGCACATTTCAACCCGACGGTGACGCTAACGTTTTTTCTGCGACAAGAAATTGGCGCGCGACCTGCCGGATTGTTTGTCTTGGCGCAGGTTTTTGGCGGAATCGCGGGCGTTTTTGCTGCCCATATCATGTTTGATCATCCGCTGATTGACCCCTCGACGACAGTCAGATCCGGCCTTGGTCAGTGGGTGGCTGAATTCGTGGCTACTTTTGGGCTTATTGGCACGATACTGACCTGCTTAAAGGCCCGGCCTGACTTCGTCGCAACTGCCGTCGGGCTATATATCACCGCCGCATATTGGTTCACGTCAGCGATCTCATTTGCCAATCCGGCAGTTACGATTGCGCGCGGATTTTCGGATACGTTTGCAGGCATCAGCCCAGTCACCGTCATTGCATTCATCGCGGTTCAGTTGTTCGCGGCAACGCTGGCGACGTTCTTTTTTGGTGGTTCCTGAAAGAGAGCGCAAAGGACTGAGGCTTGCTTCGGACACGGAAGAGCGATGGTAATCCGGCGGCCATCCGGGGAATTTGGCATCATCTTTTTGCTGGAAATTTTGGTGGAGCCTAGGGGGATCGGCACCATCTCAGTAACCACCAGTGATCATTCGATATTCTCGGCGCAGGGATTGCAGAATGTCTCACCTTTGTGTCTCATCCATGGTTGATAATCAACCCGGCGCGGGCGCAAAGCGTATTTCTCCGAATTGTGCCTGCCGCCGAGAATTTCTCAAGTGTCGGGATGGGCGGATAGCAGCCATTCGCTGCTGTTTGCACCGACGACCGCTAAGCGGACAGACCTGCCATTGAAAGCAACAAAGCCAATGTCCGTTTCGGTGATCGTATCTGCTTGACTTAGTTCCGCAACGCGCCAACGCTGTTGCCAATGCGATGGAGAAGGAACATCAATTGACCGGGATTTCCATTCGGATGGCCTCCTGCGACGGGGATATTGAAGAAGCACGGACTCTCTGTCGACAGTGGCTGGACTGGCATTGGAAAGCCTACCCTGCCGACTGGCCGACGAAAGGCAATCCGATGGATCCCGAGATATTCGAAACGATATTGGAAGATTTACCGAAACTGCATTCTCGACCGCGCGGCGGTATCTTCATCGCCGCCCTCAAAGGTCAGCCTGTTGGGTGTGTTATGTATAGCGAGGCAAGTGCTGGCATCTCGGAATTTAATCGCATGTTCGTCAACGAAGATGGCCGAGGGCACGGCGTCGGACGCCGTTTACTAGACCGTATGTTCGAACAGATGATCGAGGATGGCTACCAAAAGGTCATCTTCTCGTCCGCAACTTTTCTCACGCATGCAAGATCGATGTACGAAGCTGTTGGATTTGTGGACATGCCGCACCCGGAAGCCTTCCCTGATGAATGGCGCAACTATGTTTACTTCATGGAGCGCGCCCTTTTGCCTCGATAAAGCGGCCATAAATGCATGACGCAGCATTCAGTGATATGGGTTCATTTCGGTGTTAAGGGCGGAAAGAGGACCTTACCTTCGACCGACACCGATGACCGCTATGCGGAAAAACTCAGCTTTCGTTACGGCTGTGCCAATGACGGCTTTATGTGAACGCCTTGGTACTTTGAGTTTTTCACACTAGTGTCGTGTAAATGGCTAGGAGACGTCCCGTGTACCAAGAAGTGAGTTTCAACTCAGAAGGCGCGGAACTACGGGGGCGTCATTATTGCCATGCAACCGGATCGAAACCGACCGTCGTCATGACGCACGGCACAACCGCCACAATCACCATGGCAGTAGACCACTATGCCGAAGCCATCTTTGCGGCTGGCTTTGATGTCCTGCTGTACGACCATAAGAATTTTGGATTAAGCGGTGGCGAACCTCGGCAGGAAATTAACCCTTGGGTCCAAACTCGCGGCTACCGCGATGCCGTTGCGTTTTTGCGAGTGAAGCACTCTGACAGCCCTATTGCCCTTTGGGGAGACAGCTTTTCAGCAGGCCTAGCCTTGGTGGCGGGTGCTCTGGTCGATGATATTGCAGCCATAGTCGCGCAGATCCCGGTCTGTGGAGCCACACTTCCTCAAGGGCTTACGGACGAAAATGCCCTTGAAGTCATGAAAGAGGTTTTCGCGAATGGTGATGTGTCTGGAGGGCCAGAACAAACAACGGGCCCAATGCCGGTAGTTTCGGCCGATCAGTTAAACTCCCCATCGCTATTGCCGCCTATCCAAGCGTTTCGATGGTTCACCGAACACGGTGGCCGACATGGCAGCAGATGGGAAAACTGGGCCACGCGGGTCATTCCGGACACGCCGGTCGCTTGCAACCCCTATGTCACCGCGCCTTATCTGAGAATGCCCGTTCAGATGATGGTCGGACGCAACGACGAGATGGTTCATTGCAATCCCGAAATACAGCGTGCCGTGTTCGACCGGATTGCCGGTGAAAAAGAGTTCGTCGAGATAGAGGGTGGGCACTTCGGCTTACTCTGGCACTCAACTGTCGAATTCGATGAAGCCATCAATCGTCAAATCGCATTTCTGTCCCGTGTATTTAAGGGCGGTTGCGAAAGCTGACATTCGCTGCGCCGTCCACGAAGGTCTGCTCCGGGCCGTTAGTGGCTTGGTTGAAAATTTCGACACATTTTTGCGAGGAGGTATCAATATACTCCCGACCTGTAACTTCCCCCATAGTCCCTCTCTATCTGAAGACACCGTACAGGTCGAAATTCCTGTGCAGCCGTGACGGGGGCACCGGCATGCTTCAACAGGCTCCTTGTCCCAATAGGCCTGCCAATGTGGGGGATTGTATATAGAATGTAACACTCACAACCAACGTTGACGATTGCAACATTCTGCTGTAACCATCCACCAAGTGCCATCAATCACGGGGTCAGGCCATGCAGCATTACATCATCTACAGGCGCGTCAGCACCAAGGAGCAAGGACGCAGCGGATTAGGTTTGGATGCGCAAGATAGGGACATATCCATATTCCTAGAGAGGTTCAGCCCGGTACCATATGGGTTGCTCGGCACTTACACCGACATTCTCAGTGGTGCAGACAGTGATCGCCCGGAACTCGCCAAGGCACTTGATCTGGCACGGAAGACCGGAGCCACACTCTTGGTTAGCAAGCTGGACAGGCTGTCCCGTAAAGTCTCAGTTGTAGCGGCCCTCATGGAAGATAAACGAGTGACATTCAGAGTGGCGCAGATGCCCAATGCCGACAACTTCCAACTGCACATCTACGCAGCACTGGCAGAGCAAGAGCGAGAGTTCATATCGGCAAGGACCAAGGCTGCACTGGCAGAGGCGAAAGCCCGAGGCATCAAGCTGGGCGGACTTCGAGACAAGACTATGAAGCGGAACGAAGTCGTCAAGGCCAACGCAGCAGCCAGAGCGGAAAAAGTAGCAGGTCTAATTGTGCCATTGCGTGAGGCCGGGAAGCCGCTGAGGAAGATCGCGGAACACCTGAATAATGCCGGTGTGGCAACTGCTCGTGGTGGCCAATGGCAGGCATCTCAAGTGAAACGGGTTCTTGATAGGCTTGCTAGCTCGGCCCATTGAGGCGCATTGTAAGGCTGTATAAAGCCCGTTGGGAATTATTCCCCTCCCTTTCCAGCAAATGACTTGATGCGGCCTCTGTGGCCCGGTTACAGCCTCCGCATATGCAAGCGAGAGGGAATGTCGGCTCGGCACATCGTTGCCGGTCTGGAATGAGCGCAGGCGCATGGCAGCAGTGTACGCCGTTTAGACTGGCAGGGAGCGAGGGGGCCGACCAGATTTATCAAAATTGCAATATTTAGACCGGCTAGCAAATCGTCCCTTTCCAGTAGGAACCGTTGGCCCCGATCACCGGGGAAAAAGAGGCTATATTGAGCATATGAATAGAGGGATACGAACGAAGGCCCCAAAGGCCGAGAGAGAGTATCCCGGATGGTGTTCATGCAGCAATAAAATACCGTAGGCAGATCGACTTCGACGTGCTTTGTAAGCGTAGGTACTGTCCGGGATCAGCGCCTATGGGTCCAAATAGCTTGATTTGATAAGGGAGTGTTTCTGGCTCATCGTAACCACTGAGGAGTGGACGATG
>JAHRVC010000144.1 GCA_019090885.1 Marinosulfonomonas sp. | reverse complement strand
TGCGGGTGAAGGGACTCGAACCCCCACACCTTGCGGCGCTTGGACCTAAACCAAGTGCGTCTACCAATTCCGCCACACCCGCAACCGGCGCCCTTCTAGCAAAGCTATTAGCCGGATGCGAGCCTTAAAACGGCGATCCCAGAAAATTTCCGATTGCCGCTGGCTGGCCGCACGAATCCACCATGCTTCCGGGCGTAAAAGTTGTCACGACAATGGCCTGTCCATTTGAAAACAAAAGAAAAAGCTACCGGTCCGGCTAAAGTTATCCTAAAGTAAGAAAAAAAGACTACTAGGCAGGTAAAATAAGGGGCAGGCCCATGTCAGCAGTGACATTTGGGCGCAACGACGGGCAAAAGCCCGCGCGGCGTCGATTCATATACAAAACCGGATTATGCGAAGGCACGCATGTAATGACGCTGGAGGGTAATCTTCCAGTCGAATACCTAACCGCAGGTGATCGCGTTCTGACCCGCGAGGGTGCGCGTGAGATTATGCATATCGCCGCCCGCCCGCTGACCGATTGTCCGGTGCTGATCCGGCGCGGCAGCCTTGGGCCCGCGCGCCCTGCGCAAGACCTGTATCTTGCCCCCGATCAGGACGTGCATCTGCGCGACTGGCGGGCGCGGGTGATCTATGGCTCGGATCAGGTTGCGGTGCCGGTCACGCGATTGCGCGACGGCGAAACCATCCTTTGGGGCGAACATCCGGGCGAATTGCTGGTTTATGATCTTGAACTGGCAGAACGCGGGGTGATCTATGCCGAAGGGGTCGAGGTGATGAGCGCCACCCTGCCCGCCAACAGCTATGCCTTTGCGGCCGAATAGCCCTAGACACCCAGATCGCGAAACACCGCTGGCAGCTGTTCCGGCAAATCCTCGGCAATCAGGCCGGGGCCGAATTTCAGCGCGCATTCCACATGCAGCCAAGCGGCAGTTTCTGCGGCCTGCATTGGGTCAAATCCGCGTGCCAGCAAGCCGGTAATAAACCCGGCCAGAACGTCGCCTGACCCGGCACTCGCCAGCCACGGTGCGGCGCGTTCATAATGCGCCGAGTTGACCGAGCACCACCCGTCCGGCGCCGCAATCACCGTGTCGGCCCCCTTGAACAGCACCGCGCAACCGGCCCGTACCGCGGCTTCACGGGTTGCGTCCACCTTGGAATAGGCCGGGCCTTTGGTGGCCGGGGCGTTCAGTTTTTCGGCGATATCCGGGAACAGCCGCGCAAATTCGCCCGCGTGGGGCGTCAGGATGCAAGTGTCGTGGAGGGCTGCGAACAGCTTTGGCTCTGCGGCAATCGCCGTCAAAGCATCAGCATCCAAAACCGTCGGGCGGATTTCCACCCCCCTGCCGCCCAATGCCACTGCAACCATTTCCGCAGCTCTTTTCACGCCCAGCCCCGGCCCAAGGCACAGCGCATTGATCCGATCGTCTTGCAACGCCTCGGCCAAACCCTCACCGCCCTTAAGCGCGCGCAACATGATCACATTCAGTTGCGCTGCATTTTCCTGCAACGCACCGGGAGGGCAACCAACCGTCACAACCCCCGCCCCGATCCGCAAAGCACCGCGCGCAGCAAGACGCGCCGCGCCGCCTTTGCCAACGCTGCCGGAGAGGATCAGGGCGTGGCCGTGGGTGTATTTGTGGCCGTCAGTTTTTTGCAAACCTTGCACATCCAACGGCGCGCGTGAAATATCCTTGAGTTCGCGCCTCACCAGGCATCCCACTTCGCAGAATCCAATTTTCCCAAGCCGATATCGCTTACTATTACTTTGCCACAGGAAAGGGCTGTAAAATTGTGCAAGTGGGCTTGTTTCATGCTGTGAAATGTAACCGTCATATCCGCCAAAAACCAGCCCAGATAGGTCGGGGATCGGGGCTCATCTGAATACATACCTGAGGGCAAATCAACGGCCACATGCCGAGCAGGCATCAGTCGCTTCCCAACCCCGACCTCGATATCATTGTATCCAAAAAGTGGCGAAAGCCCTTCAATTGATCGCGTTAGGCCCGTCCCGAATATTGCATCCACTATTACCTGCGTTTGACTTATATCATAAGCAGCTACTTCAAAACGTTCGACATCATCCGGCGTAATTTGCGGGAAACCAAGCAAGCGAACCTCCCCCATCCCCAACCACCGCTCATAATTCGCCTTCGCATCCACCGGCAGTTTCCCGGCATCGCCATACAAAAACACCTCAACTTCCCAGCCCCGCTCCTTCAACAGCCGCGCCACGACAAACCCGTCGCCACCGTTGTTCCCCGGCCCGCACAGCACCACCGCGCGATGGTCCGTTTTCGCCAGTTCCGGCCATTCCTCAAAAATCGCTTCAACCACGCCCTGCCCGGCGCGCTCCATCAGCTCAAGACCCGTCACCTCGCCGCTTTCAATCGCGGCCTGTTCGATTGCCCGCATCTGGGCGGCGGTTAGAAGTTCGGTCATTACAAAAGCCCCAAAAGTTTTCATTTCGCCTAACATTTAGGCGTATCGAATATTTTTTAATCATTAAACGGGGATTCGCCGAGGTCCGGCAAGCTGCCCCAATGTCGTGAATTGTGACCTTTCACCAGAAGTGGTCAACACAAATTGGAACCATTTATGGAGTCGCCTGCGATGAAAAAGATTGAAGCAATTATTAAACCGTTCAAGCTGGACGAAGTGAAGGAAGCCTTGCAAGAGGTCGGCGTTCAGGGCCTGAGCGTGATCGAAGTCAAGGGTTTTGGTCGCCAGAAGGGCCACACAGAACTTTATCGCGGCGCTGAATATGTCGTTGATTTTCTGCCCAAGGTAAAGATCGAGACCGTTCTGGCAGACGATCAGGTTGACGCCGCCTGCGAGGCAATCATCGCCGCCGCCAAAACCGACAAGATCGGCGATGGCAAGATTTTCGTTTCCACCGTAGAACAAGCCATCCGCATCAGAACCGGCGAGTCCGGCGACGAAGCACTTTAATCACCGGCGCGGCTGCGGCCACGCACAGATATCACTCAATGAAGGGACACAGGTCACATGAGCAACAAAGATTTCCTCAAGACCCTGAAGGACGAAGACGTAGAATATGTCGACATCCGTTTTACCGATCCACGCGGCAAGCTGCAGCACGTAACGGTTGTTGCCGATCTGGTGGACGAAGATTTTCTGGACGAAGGGTTCATGTTTGACGGCTCTTCCATCGCTGGTTGGAAATCAATCGACGAAAGCGACATGAAATTGATGCCAGATTCAAACTCGGCCTATCTGGACCCGTTCTATGCGGAAAAAACCATGTGCATCCATTGCACCGTGGTCGAGCCTGACACTGGCGAAAGCTATGGTCGTGATCCACGCGGAACGGCCGAACGCGCCGAGTCTTATCTAAAATCCTCGGGCATTGGCGACACGTCCTATTTCGGACCGGAAGCCGAGTTCTTCCTGTTTGACGACGTGCGTTTTCAGGTTGGTATCAACAAGGTATCCTATGAAGTTGATGCACTGGATGCATCTTGGAATAGCGACACCGAATACGAGATGGGCAACACGGGCCATCGCCCCGGCGTTAAGGGCGGCTATTTCCCGGTTAACCCGATTGATGACGGCCAAGATATCCGCGGCGAAATGCTTTCAACGATGAAGCGCATGGGCATGAAGGTTGATAAGCACCACCACGAAGTGGCGTCCTGTCAGCACGAGCTGGGGCTGATCTTTGGCTCGCTCACCCATCAGGCCGATGAGCTGCAGAAATACAAATACGTCGTGCATAACGTCGCCCAAGCCTACGGCAAATCGGCGACATTCATGCCCAAGCCAATTGCTGGTGATAACGGCACTGGCATGCATGTGAACATGTCGATCTGGAAAGACGGCAAGCCGCTGTTTGCGGGCGACAAATATGCTGATCTTAGCCAGGAAGCGCTGTATTTCATCGGCGGCATCCTAAAGCACGCCAAGGCGCTGAACGCCTTCACCAATCCGGCGACCAACAGCTACAAACGTCTGATCCCAGGTTTTGAAGCCCCGGTTCTGCGCGCCTATTCAGCGTCCAACCGGTCTGGTTGTGTGCGTATTCCATGGGCCGAAAGCCCCAAGGCAAAACGCGTTGAGGCACGTTTCCCCGATCCAGCGGCAAACCCATACCTGTGTTTTGCAGCCCTGCTGATGGCTGGCCTTGACGGCATCAAGAACAAGATCGATCCCGGCCCGTCTTCGGACAAAGACCTGTATGATCTGCCACCAGAAGAGCTGGCTGGAATTCCGACGGTTTGTGCGTCACTGCGCGAAGCACTGGACGAGTTGGAAGCCGACCACGATTTCCTTCTGGCCGGCGACGTGTTCACCAAGGACCAGATCGAAGGCTATGCAGAACTGAAATGGGAAGAGGTTTATGCCTACGAGCACACGCCACACCCAATGGAATTCAAGCTGTATTACAGCTGCTAAGATTGCAGCGGAACGAAATCAAAAGGGCGCCCAAAGGGGCGCCCTTTTTTTGCGAACAGTTGAATCAGACCGGCTGGAACATTCGTGACCGGGCTCCTGATTTCGGCAAACTCTTTGTGCAACACCAGCAATTTTCATTACGACCAACCCTCGTGGACGAGAACGGTTTTAGACTTGCCACGGGCCAATACCGCGCGGCAATTGAACGGCTGTCGGGGCGCAATCCCCCTTGCGATTGGGCGGGAAGGTTAGGTGCGCAAACGACAGCTTTGTCGCAAGCGGCTCGTGCTGCATCACACCCAACAATAGCATCAACCGCGCGCTGCTAAACCTAAAGAGTAGCCAAATAAACTATGGTTTATGGCCGCATCATAATATTGCCGCAATAAGAACTGAGATTTCCAAGACGTTAAGCAGTGAGCTTCCCCAATGTTGTGGAAAACACCCAAAGCCAGAAAGAAAGGCAATAAAATGCAAAAAAACAAAGCGAACAAGATGACCCGTCGCGAAGCGATGACACGATTGGGTGTGGTTGCAACAGCGGGCTACATTGTGCCCGGACTAGCCGCATTTTCAGCCGCCCACGCGAGCAGTGCCAGTTCGTCAAGCGACTCGAGTGATTCAAGTGACGCGAGCGAAGTCAGCGAAGCAACTGTTGCCAGTGCGGCAACTGTTGCCAGCGTGGTAAGCAAAGCCAGCCTTCCAAGCCTTCCCAGTGATGCCGGCATCACCGAGGATCAGAAAGCCGCCTACGAGAAATGTGGCGATGCCGGTGGCGACGCGGCGGATTGCTTGGGCGAAGCGGATATTAAGCTTTAACACCTTTGACATTCCTCGCAGCCCTTGGCCTGATGCGTCAGGTAAAAAATTGGGGTTGATGTGCGATGTATAAGTTTGATCTAAAGCTCCGGGGCCTGAGGGCCCCGGTTCGCGTAATCGGTCTGCAAGAGCCGGAGCTGCTTTTTTCTGAGTATTTTAAAAACTGGCCTTATGACATTTCTCCGCACTCCGAAACTGAACCGTTTGCAACGCTAAAATTCGACGGTGAGCAGTATTTATTGAAATCCAATGCAGCAGAAAACCCGATCCCCTATAAATCGCCGGTAAACGCGATTTGCGATCTTGTCGCTGCGGCAGCCCGGCAGCGCGCAGACGAGCGCCCCGAGGAAATGTGCCTGCACGCGGCGTCGGTTCAGATCGGGGCGGCGCTGGTCGTATTCCCCGCCGTCAGACGGGCCGGGAAATCGTCGCTGACCATGGCACTTGCGGCAAAGGGGATGGCGGTTTTCGGCGACGATGTATTGCCAGTCACATCACACCCGGGGGCACCGGTGATGGGCAATGCCACTGGCAGCCCAATTCGATTGCGTCTGCCGCTTCCGCCCGCACTTCCGGACGGGATGGCCGACTATATTGACACCTACCGCGGGCCCCAAAACAAACAGTATCTTTATGTCTCTCCGCCCGAGATTGCCCCCCATGGACGCCAAGCTCCGATCGGGGCCCTAATCCATCTGGAACGCGGCGATGACATTGCGGCCAAGTTGGTGACACTGTCACCGGGCATCATGCTCAGCAGGTTGCTTAAACAAAACTTCGCAAGATCCGCCAACGCAGACCGAATATTGGCGGACCTGTTCACGCTAGCCCAGAACACCCCTGTATTTTTATTGCGCTATAGCGACATCGGTGACGCTGTAGACTTGCTCATTGGAAAATTCCAAGACCAGCCCGCACCAAACAAATTCGTGCCCGAGCGTTGTGTCCCCCAGAGCGCCCGGAATGTTGCAGAAATTCCAGCCGGGCCGGATCTCGCGCTGCGGCAAATATCCACAGCGCAGCTGCGCCAGTTGGGTGGCGAACACTTCGCCACAAATCAATCCCTGACACGGGTCTTGCATTTGAACGAGGGAGCCGTTCGCATCTGGAAACTTCTGGAACAGCCGACCAGTGAAACCGATGCGATCGAAATTCTTCATACGGCATTCCCAGACGCCCCACTGGACGAAATTCAGGCCGACACCCAAAATACAATCCGGGATTTGAAAAGCGCCGGTTTGCTTAAATTGGCTGGTTCCTAAGCCGCCAATAGTGTCGCGGTTCCGCCGCTTTCTGGCAACGAGCCCGGGCTTGTCCGGCCCTTAATATTTCGGTCTTGCGCAGAACCCGGCGCGCAACATACCCGCCACAATACAATTGGCATCAATCCAACCCGGTTCTGACCTAAAAAAGTCCAATTTCCCCCGCAAATATTTTCCTGCTGCAATCCGCATCGCGGTCCGTGAGGGAACGATGAAACCAATTCAATCTGCTCTGCTCTTTGTGAGTGAACCAAAACTGTTGCTCGCGGGCTTTTGCGATGCATTGAATTCCCGCCTTGCACAATTTGGCATCGAATTGGCCGAACTGCCGGATGCGGCTGACGCCCTTGTGTCGCTTAGCGGGAACGGCTTGCAGCTCGCGATCAACTTCACGCCCGACGCTCTGCCCGCCGAAAGCTTTCGTGGCGCGCTGGAAACCCCGCTGTCGGCACCATTTCGCGGTGTTCTGTCCGATATCCTTTTTCGCCATAGCCGAAATCTGACGCTTACCGTCAGCACAGACGAACACAGCTCGGACCCAATTGACCGCTTAGGCCAGTTGCGCATTGCCCACGCCGCAACCACAATCCTTTGCGAGCGCCACATCCCGGCCGCCGTTCACTGGCGCCAGTCCAATCAATTGCTAGTCGGTGGCCAATATTTGCGCCTATCGGGTGAGCCAACCCCATGGGTCCTGTTCGCAGCAGCCCGCACCCGTGGCATCGAGGCCGGCGCCACGGCCATCTCCGGCGATATCGATGTCGATGTCGAAACCGGCGGCATCAGCTTGCGTCTGGAAGAAGCGGCCGAACTTATCGGGCGCCCCATACAATATCATCATTCCACCCGTCCATTGGGCGAGATCTACGCCGCCGCACTGGCCTTTTTGCGTTATGCCACTGACACCGGGAAACCGATCCCGGACGGTCACACGTTCGGGCCAAGTCAAGGCAGCCCGACCATGGTCACCCATATTGAACCGTCGTCTGACATTCCGCTTGGGCGCTATGATCTGCATGCTTTTGACGAAACCGACGAAACCACCCCCCATCAAGCGCCCGCAATACCCGCTGTGCCCCAAATCAGCCCCGATCTGCCCAGCCCCTATGCTGATCCGCGCACAATAAACACCGCCAGTCATGCAGAACACAAACGCTCCATGACCATGAGCTATCTGATGCTGATTGTGATGCCGCCAATTGGATTGCTGATGCTGATCGCCAACACTTTGTTTGGTGCCAACAGCTGGCGCACGGGGGTAATTGCGGTTGCTTCGGTTGCTCTGGCGCTGTTTGTAGCGGCCTCAACCTTCTTGAATTACGTCGGCCAAGAAACGGCCGTTTTTATCGACCCAAGCCCGATTGTCGCCACGACGTTAACCGACTGAGCACCCCCGAGCCGTATTACGACGCCCGAAATGCGCGCAAGCGCGCCAATTCGCTTGCCCCGATGTTCTTTAAATCTATGACATAGGTATGGATTGAGAATACCACGGCCCCGCTTTCAGGCAATTTAACCAGACATTGACGTTCAGAGCGTAGGTATTTCGCCGTTTTAGCAGTCTCATTGCGCGCATTAGATGCCCGGCGCGGGGCAAAAAGTTCGGCATCCTGATACAGCATCACATTGGCGCGCCAAAGCGGTCGCCCAACCCGCATGCGATCAAACAATCGCTGCACCCGGTGTGCAATGTCGCCGCTGTAACCAGGCACCGGTGCGTGGATTTCCACCAACTGGCGCATAAATTTCTGCGCCAGCGTCCAGCTTGCCGGAAAACACAGGACTGCGCCGGTTAACACATGCTGATCACCGCGTTTTTGCAGAATGCACAGATCCTCTTGCACCAGTTGTCCAAGGGTCACCATCGGATCACTGCGCCCGATTGAAACGGACACGCCATCAGGACGCACAACAGTGTCACCCTTCACCCGGTAGCCTGTCGTTTGCGACAGAACACTAAGAACATGCTCAAGCAGTTCCTGCGCTGCGCCAAGTGCCTCTGGGGCCAGCTGGATCACCTGATCGCGGTGCTGTGCCATCAGGTGGCCGCGCCGCGCCATTTGCGGGGCGAATGCCTCATCCACAATCAGCCAGTCTGCCGGATCAAGCGGCTGGATGCCGGGCAGCCGCCTCATCGCCGGGTCTGACCACGGAGCATAAGGCAAACGGGTTTGAAGGATGGGTGTCATGGCAGATTTAGCATTGCACAATATGCGCGCGTGACAATGGCAGATCGCGCTGAAAAAGCCGTGACGCCGGATGGCGTCTCATTTTTCTCATAGCTCAAAGCCCAGCAGAACGCCCAGATGATCGGATCCAAACAACGGGCGCACTTGCAATGCGCCCTGCCCGCCCGGCACCAACACATGGTCAATCGGCACCTGCAACAGCCCAGACGCATGAACCAGCGTGCGCACCATCGCCCCGGCCCGTTTGCTGCCGCTGGCCCGTTCAATTGCGCGCACCGAATAGGACCACGGCACCATATTGAAATCCCCGGCAATTATGATCGGGCCTTCCAGCCCTTTTAGCACCGGCAACAGTGCTTTGACCTGTTCGGGCTGACGATAAGGATAGGGCCAGCGCAGATGCAGCGAAAGCACCCAGACCCGGCCATGCGGTGTTTCAACCTGCAAACCGGCGACGCCAATGCGGCCGTCGCACACAACCTGCCCCGGCACTGCGGGCCATTTGGAAAATACCACCTCGCCCGGCGCTTTTTGCGATCCACAAATCTGATGCGTTTGATAATGGGATTGCAATCGCTCAAAAACCACGGTGTTGCGGGAATAAAGTTCTTGCAGGGTTACGAAATCCGCATCCACTGCCAGTATATCGGCCACCAGTTCACGCCGCTGATCACCGTAATAAAGAAGGTTCTTTTGATACAGCGCATAGCTGGTTTCAGGCAGCGGATCACTGGCCACCAAACGCGCCGCTTCCGGCATCAGCCAGATCCCTGCGGCCACCAGCACAACCCCGGCTATCCGCAATCCGCGACGCCGCTGCAACAGGGCCGCCGTAACCGCCACACCCATTGCGATCAGATACCGAAATACCGCCAACGAGTCACCGATCCCATGTAACGCACCGCCAAAACTGGCGACAATCAGCAGCAGGCAGATCACAAAAACAATAGCTATCAGACGGCGCACAGAATGATCCTGGATTACAGATGTGGCTTTTTTACTGGTTTTCGCGAAAAACAACTTTGGGTCAAGTAAAGCGGCGGTGGAATTTCACCTTGTCGTGACATTGCAACCGCACCACTTGCGCATCGCCCACCCGTTTTCCACTTTGAGAATTAACCAAAGGGGGCAAAATGCCAACCGAACGTATCACATTTCCCGGCCATAACGGCGATCAGCTTGCAGCGCGTCTGGATATGCCCGACGGCCCGCATCTGGGCACCGCCCTGTTTGCCCATTGCTTTACCTGCTCCAAAGACATTCCCGCAGCCCGGCGCATTGCCAGCCGATTGGCTGCGATGGGGCTGGCGGTTCTGCGCTTTGATTTTACCGGGCTTGGCCATTCCCAAGGCGAGTTTGAAAACACCTCATTCACCTCCAACGTGGACGATCTGGTTGCGGCCTGCCGGTATCTGGACGACCGTGGCATGGCGCCAGGCCTGCTGATCGGCCATTCGCTTGGCGGCGCTGCGGTGCTGAAGGCCGCCGCTCAATTGCCCTCGGTCAAGGCCATCACCACGCTTGGTGCGCCGTTTGACCCCGAGCATGTGATCCATAATTTCGCAGATCAGCTGGAAAGGATCGAGGCTGATGGCCATGCCGAGGTTACGCTGGCGGGCCGCCCGTTCCGCATCAGCCGCGACTTTGTCGAGGACGTCAAAGCCGAAAACCTTGCCCCCGCCATCGCCGGGCTGAAGCGTGCGCTGCTGGTGCTGCACGCACCGCTCGACACAACCGTGGGTGTCGAAAACGCCAGCCAGATATTCACCGCCGCCCGCCATCCCAAAAGTTTTGTCACACTGGACGGTGCCGATCACCTGATTACCAATCCGGAAGACGCCGAATACGCCGCCGAGGTTATCGCCGCATGGTCGGCCCGCTATCTTGACCTGTCGCCCCCCGCCCCGCCGCCCGTCGCACCCGAAGGCGTTGTGCGGGTGTCCGAGGCTGACCCGGATGGGTTT
>JAHRVC010000143.1 GCA_019090885.1 Marinosulfonomonas sp. | reverse complement strand
AGACGGCGGGATTGGCGGATGTTGGCGGCTTCGTCAAAACGCGCTTTCAGTTCCACTAGGGCGGTGACAGATTTGCCGTTCTCGGCGGCTTCGCAAAGTGCGGAAACGATCGGGCTGTCGCGCGAGGTTCGGTAAAAAGTTTGTTTGATTGCAAGGACATCCGGGTCATTTGCGGCCTGATGCAGAAAGCGCACGACCATATCGAATGTCTCGTAGGGGTGATGCAGCAGCATGTCCTTTTGGCGGATCGCGGCGAACATATCGCCCTCAAAATCCTGCACCCGCTCGGGCACCCGCGGGGTGAAGGATGGCCAGAGCAGATCGGGGCGGCTGTCCAGCACCAGTTCGGAAAGGTCGGACATGCCCAGCATACCGTCGAGTTCCACGACTTCTTCGGGGTCAACATGCAGTTCTTTGGTGATCAGCTTGCGCAGGCCAGCAGGCGCATCTGCCGACATTTTGAGGCGCACGACCTCGCCTCGGCGGCGGCGTTTCAAGGCGACTTCGAATTCAAGCACGAGATCTTCGGCCTCATCCTCGACCTCAAGGTCGCTGTCGCGCAGCACCCGGAAGGCGCAGTTTGCAAGGGTCCGGTAGCCGGGAAACAGGCGGCTTAGGTGCATCAGCAGCAATTCTTCCATCGGCAGAAAACGTTGTTTGCCATCGCGCTCGGGCAAGGCAACGAAACGGTCGATCTGATGCGGGATCGGCAAGAGCGCCTGTAATGGGCGTTTGTCGTCTTTACGTTCAAGTTGCAGGGCCAGCACGAAACCGGCGTTCGGGATGAATGGGAACGGATGCGCCGGGTCGATTGCCAGCGGTGAAAGCACCGGAAAAACCTGATTTAGGAAGGCATTTTGCAGAAAGGCTTTGTCATCCTTGTCCAGCGTTTCACTGTCACACAAGATGATCCCTTCGGCGTCCATTTCACGCCTGATCTGCGCCCAGATTTCCTGTTGTGCCAGCATCAGGCGGCGGGCCTCGGTATTGATTAGCGCAAGTTGTTGGACCGGGGTCAGGCCATCGGCGGCCGGGGTGGTATTGCCAGCCAGCGCCAGTTCGCGCAGTCCCGCGACGCGCACGGTGAAAAATTCGTCCAGATTGGTGGCCGAGATCGACAAAAACCGCAGCCGTTCAAGCAGTGGCACGCGGGCATTCCCGGCCTCGTCCAGCACCCGCCAGTTGAAGGCCAGCCAGCTAAGCTCGCGGTTAAAAAATCGGGCCGGGCCGCTGCGCTGATCCTCGGGCAGGTCGGCTGCGGGCGCAAAGGGCGCTTTGAGGAAATCGGCGTTGGTCATGGCAGGGGTATCAACGTTTGGTGTGACAAATTCATGGCCCATCATGCATCTTTGCGCGAAAGTTTGTCCATGACCTGGATCACGAAGGGGCGGGTGATGGCGCGTCGGGCGGATAAGGCGGCCCTATCCAATGTGGTGACGATATTCTGGGCATCGGAAAAGCTGCGATCAATTCTTGTCACAAGGTAGGAAATGACATCAGGCGATACATCCAACTGCCTGTCATCAAACAGCTTTACCAGTATGGCGGCCAGCAGTTGATCGTCGGCGGGTTGCAGGGTGGCGCTGGTGCAGGCGTGGATGCGGCTGGTCAGGTCAGCCAGTGCGAATGTGCAATTTCCCGGCGGTGTCGCGCTGGTCATCAGCAAACGACCCTGCGTGGCAAGGACCATGTTGTGCAGGTGGAACAGCGTTTTTTCGAGTTCCGGCTCACCGGCAAGTTTGTCGATATCTTCGAGCGCAATATGGGTGTGATGTGCAATTTGGTCGGCCAGCCCGCTGGCGTTCAGGCGGCTGGCGTTTAGCACCGGGGCGTCGAACATCTGCGCCCAGACATGCGCAAGATGGGTTTTTCCCGCGCCTTTTGGCCCGACGAGCACCAGTTTTCCGTCGGGCCAGTTGTCTGGCTCTTCGATGGTTTTCACGGCCATAGCATTGGCGGGCGAGACGAAAAACGCTTCGCGGCCCAGTGCCGTTCGCGACGGCAGATCAAAGGTCAGTTGGTGTGACATGTGGCGGTCTTTGGGGTTGGTCTTCAGGCTTGGTCTTCTTCGCTTCTGGCGGTGCCCTGATAAAGCGAGCTGTCGTGATAACGTTCTATGCCAAAGCGCGCAATGACGCCAATCGAAGCGGCCACCGGTACCGCCACCAACATGCCGACAAAGCCAAACAGCGAGCCAAATGCAGCCAATGCGAATATCAGCCAGACCGGGTGCAACCCGACGCTGCCGCCGACAAGTTTCGGCGTCAGGATATTGCCTTCGAAAAATTGCCCGACAAAAAAGATCACAGCGACCCCGACCAGCCAGACCCATTCACCCCAGAACTGAAACAGCGCCAGTCCAAGCGCCAGTGTGCCGCCAACGACCGCGCCCACGTAAGGAATGAAGGAAATCAGGCCCGCGACAAAGCCGACGACCAGCCCAAATTGCAGGCCGATCAACATCAGCGCAACCGCGTAATAGGTGCCAAGGATCAGGCAGACGGTGCCTTGGCCTCGGATAAAGGCGGCAAGGGTGCGGTCGATGTCATGGGCAAGCTGGTTGATGACCGGCGCGTGATCGCGCGGCAACAGCTTTTCCAGCCGGGCCAGCATATGGTCCCAGTCCATCAGCAGGTAAAAGGTTATGACCGGCACCAGCACCAGCAGAACAACGACATTGACCAGACTGGAAGCTGACGACAGAACGCCGTTTAGCAGGGCGCCGCCGCGCTCTTTTAGCGTATCTTCGACGGTAGCCAGTGATTTGGACAGGCGGCTTTCGGAATCCAGCAGGTCGGGGAAACGCTCGGTCAGTGAGCGGGCGAAATCCTGCACCAGTTGCGGTGCGACATTGACCAGCTCAACCAACTGCTGAACCAGCGTTGGAATGACCAGCAGTGCGGCCAGCACAAAGATCACCCCGGCAGCCATGGTTATCACGATGGTTGCCAAGACCCGGCTTAGCCCGATTTTTTCCAGCCAATCCGCAATCGGATCAAGGCAATAGGCAACCGCGCCGCCCAGAACAAACGGCAGAATCACATCGCCCAATATCCACAGCAAGATGAACAGCACCGCCAGCGCGATGCCCCAGTAAGTTGCCTGTTGGCGCACCGGTAAGGCCATGATCTTCCTTTCGCATTTGCTCTTATGTCGCCCGTGTTGGCGCGCATATCAAGGGTTGCTTGCCTGCAACTGGCCGATGGCATAGACGAATTTAACCGTTTTAATCCATCAAAGGCTCGCCTGCATATGCGTCTTTCCCGATATTTCCTGCCCGTTCTCAAAGAAAACCCGTCCGAAGCTCAGATTGTCAGCCACCGCTATATGTTGCGGGCCGGGATGATCAAGCAGGCCAGCGCGGGGATATATTCGTGGTTGCCGCTTGGTCTGAAAGTTTTGAAAAAGATCGAAAATATCGTGCATGAGGAACAGGTGCGCGCCGGGCACATCCCGATGCTGATGCCAACGTTGCAATCGGCGGATTTGTGGCGCGAAAGCGGGCGTTATGACGGTTATGGCAAGGAAATGCTGCGCATGACCGACCGGCACGGGCGCGAAATGCTGTATACGCCCACGGCCGAAGAATTGGTGACGGACATCTTTCGCGCCCACGTCAGCAGTTACAAAGACCTGCCACTGACGCTGTACCAGATTCAGTGGAAATTCCGCGATGAAATCCGGCCGCGTTTTGGGGTTATGCGCGGGCGCGAATTTTTCATGAAGGACGGGTATAATTTTGACTTGACCAAAGAAGACGCTTTGCATGCTTATAACCGCCATCTGGTCAGCTATCTGCGCACCTATGAACGCATGGGCCTGCAAGCCATCCCGATGCGCGCCGACAGCGGGCCGATTGGCGGCGATTACACCCACGAATTTCTGGTGCTGGCGGAAACCGGCGAAAGCGAAGTGTTCTATGACAGTCAGGTGACCGACATTTCGCTGGGCCAGCGCGAGATTGACTATGATGATGTTGCGCAGTGTCAGGGGGTTCTGGAAGAATTCACCTCGCTTTATGCGCGCACCGACGAAACCCATGTAGCGGCCGAGTTTGACGAACTGCCTGCGGATCGCCGCCGCAGTGCGCGCGGTATCGAAGTGGGGCAGATATTTTATTTTGGCACGACCTATTCCGACAAACTGGGGGCCAATGTTGTCAACGATCAGGGCAAACAGGTTCCGGTCCATATGGGCAGCCATGGCATTGGCGTTTCGCGTCTGCTGGGCGCGATTATCGAGGCCAGCCACGACGATAAGGGCATCATTTGGCCCGAAGGCGTCACGCCGTTTCATTGCGGCATCGTGAATGTGCGTCAGGGTGATACCGCAGCGGATGCGGCGTGCGAGGGTATCTATAAGGCGCTAACGGCCGCCGGGCTGGAACCGCTTTATGATGATCGTGATGAACGCGCCGGGGGCAAGTTTGCCGGGATGGACCTGATTGGTCTGCCATGGCGCATTACTGTCGGGCCGCGTGGCTTGAAAAACGGTGTGGTGGAGCTGACAAGCCGTCGCACTGGTGAAAGCGAAGAACTGACGCCGGAACTGGCGGTGGCGAAGGTTGTGGAAATTTACGCCGGTATTTAAGGCGTCGCGCGGTCAAATCTTGACCCCAACCGCCATTCGCCGCACCTTGGCGCCAACAACAGGCAGGAGTAGCCCTTGGCCAGCCGGACACCACCGTTTGCGCGCTTTGAGTGGATGATTGCATGGCGCTATCTGCGCGCGCGCCGCGCTGATGGTGGCGTCAGTGTGATGACGTGGATTTCGCTGCTTGGCATTACACTGGCGGTTTTCGCACTGATAGCAACGCTGTCGGTGCGCGCCGGATTTAGGGCTGAATTTGTCGATACAATTCTGGGATCGAACGCCCATGTGACCGTCTATAATTCTGTCTATCTGGATGAAAATGGCCGCCAAACCAATGTGATACCGGATTTTATTGATGTATCGGATAAGCTTGCGGCGATTGATGGCGTAACCCGTGCAGCCCCGCTTGTTCGTGGGCAGGTCATGGCCAATCTGCGCGACGAAACAACCGGCGTTGATGTTTACGGGATTTCGGCAGCTGATATTCTTGGCATCCCGAGGGTGGCCAACCCTGAACAGCATGTCGGCGATCTGGCACGCTTTGGCGATGGGATTGCGATCGGGTCTGGCGTGGCCCGCACATTGGGCGTGACGGCGGGCGATACGATCAAACTGATCTCGCCCAATGGCATTAAAACCGCTTTTGGCACCAGCCCGCGGGTGAATGCGTATGAGGTCGTCTATGTCTTTACCGCCGGGCGTTATGACATCGACCAGACGCGGGTTTATATGCCGTTTGCCGAGGCGCAGAGCTATTTCAACCGCGAAGGCGTGGCCGATGAGATTGAGGTGATGGTTCAGGAACCTGAGCAGGTTGACGATTTCGCCGCCCAATTGCTGAACGCGGGCGGGGATCATGCGCTGATCTGGACATGGCGGGATCGTTCAGGCGGGTTTTTACGCGCACTAAAAATCGAGGACAACGTGATGTTCATCATCATGGCGATCCTTGTGCTGATCGCGGCGATGAACATAATATCCGGGCTGATTATGCTGGTCAAGAATAAGGGGCGCGATATCGGGATTTTGCGCACGATGGGGTTAAGCGAGGGCTCGATCCTGCGGATATTCTTTATTTGCGGCGCACTCGTCGGGGTGATTGGCACGGCTTTAGGGGTGATCCTTGGCTGCCTGTTTGCGCTGTATATCGACCCGATATTTTCCTTTGTTAACTATGTGGCGGGCGGCGGGGTGTGGGATCCGTCGATCCGGGGCATCTATAACCTTCCAGCGCGGCTGGAACTGGGGGACGTGCTGTCGGCGGTGTTTCTGTCACTGGGCCTGTCGTTTTTTGTCACCATATTTCCGGCGCGTCGCGCAGCCCGGATGAACCCGGTTGAGGCGCTGCGTTATGAGTAATCCGGTGTTGGAACTGCGCGGCATTCAAAAAGCCTATAACCGCGGCGCGGTGGGTGAGGTTTCGGTGCTGCGGGGCGCTGATCTGATGTTGCAGCCGGGTGAAGTGGTGGCGCTGGTCGCGCCCTCGGGGGCGGGTAAATCGACGTTGCTGCATATCGCCGGATTGCTGGACAGCCCGGATGCGGGGCAGGTGGTGCTGAATGGCGCTGATATGAACGGCCTGTCGGATCGCCAGCGCACACGGGCGCGTCGTCAGGACATTGGTTTTATCTATCAGTTCCACCATTTGCTGCCGGAATTTTCGGCGCTTGAAAACATCGTGTTGCCGCAGCTTGCCAATCGCGTGGGGCAGGGTGCGGCCGAGGCGCGTGCGGCTGATTTGCTGGGCCGGGTCGGTGTGGCCGAGCGTGCGGCACATCGCCCCGCAGCCCTGTCAGGTGGCGAGCAGCAGCGGGTGGCGTTTTGTCGGGCGCTGGCCAATTCGCCGGGTGTATTGCTGGCCGATGAGCCGACCGGCAACCTTGATCCGGACACGTCCGATCAGGTTTTTGGAATGCTGATGGAACTGGTGCGCGATACTGGTCTGTCGGCGCTGATTGCGACCCACAACATGCAACTTGCGGCGCGAATGGATCGGGTCGTGCGGATGGAAAACGGGCAATTGAGCGAGCAGTGAGCCCCTATGCGTGCCCCCCCTGTGCGTGCCCGATGTCTGTTTGATCCGCATCAAAGCCAATTGTATTTAACCCGTGCAGTCTGAGCGCAGCCAAAAGGAGGCACCGATGTTGCGAACGATTGGATTATTTGCCCTGACAGCGCTGTTTGCTGCACCACTGGCCGCGCAGGATGCGGGATCAGAGCTGTTTGCGAAATACTGCGCGACCTGCCACGGGCTGGACGCCACTGGCAACGGCCCGATGTCGCCAAACCTGATCTTGCAGCCGACCGATTTGACCGGGCTTGCTGCTGCCAATGATGGTGCCTTTCCGACGTTGCGCGTCGTTAAGCGGATCGACGGGCGCGAACCGCTGGTCAGCCATGGTTCGCCGATGCCGGTTTTTGGTGATTTCTTTGAAGGGCGCGGGGCGGCGCTTAAAACCGCGTCCGGGCAGCCGATTATGACCAGCCAACCGATTGTCGAATTGGTGACTTGGCTGGAAAGCCTTCAGAAATGAGCCGCAGCGCGCCAGCCAAGCGAGCGTTTTGGTCCTTGTTGATAGCGGGCGTGATGCTGGGTTGTGTTCAGGCGGACATGCCTGAAGCAGCCGAAGGGCGGACACTTTTCCTGGATAATTGCGCGGTTTGCCACGGCCTTTCGGGGCAGGGCGACGGTGCGATGGCTGGTGTGCTTGATCCGGCCCCGGCGGACCTGACGACGATCTCAACACGCGGTGGCGGGGCGTTTCCCAAGGCGCGGGTTTTATCCGTTATCGACGGCTATACCCGGATGCAGCGAACCGGGCCTGATATGCCAGAGTTTGGGCTGCTGTTACTGGGTGACACGGTGCCGGTGGACACGCTGTCTCTT
>JAHRVC010000142.1 GCA_019090885.1 Marinosulfonomonas sp. | reverse complement strand
CACGGCGGGCGAAATACCCAACATCGCCCTTCCGATCAGGTTTTCCGAGACCCCGATTATTGATCCGGTGGCTGCCCCGATGATTGGCCAGCATACCCGCGAAGTGCTTGAGAAAAACCTTGGTTATAACGCCGATCAGCTTAGCGCGCTTGAGGCCAGTGGCGGCCTTGGCACGTTCAAAATTCCCAAAAACAATTAGGTAAAAGGGGGCTCGTCATGGCCGGAATGTATATTGATGACTTTAAGGTGGGGCAGGTGGATCACAGCCCCGGTCGCACAATTACCGAGACCGAAGTCGTCACCTATTCTTGGATTTCGGGTGACACCAACCCGATGCACACAGACGCCGAACACGCCAAGAATACACCAATCGGCCAACGTCTGGCACATGGCACGCTTTGCCTGTCGGTTTGCACGGGGTTAAGCGCGCGGATTGGCCAGTTGGATGGAACCGCCATCGCGGCCCTTGGGGTTGATGAGTGGAAATTCGTCAAACCGGTTTTCATTGATGACACGGTGACGTTGCGCACCACGGTTGTAACCGCCCGCATCAGTGCTTCCAAACCCGACCGCGGCGTTTTGGTGCGCCGGATGGATCTGCTTAATCAGCATGGCGACGTGGTTCAGACCGGCCTTATGACAACGCTGGTCAAATCCCGTTTGGCCGACGCATCTTAGAAATAATTACAGGAAGAACCCCATGGAATTTATCAATCTCGCCGGGCTGAGTGAAGATCAGAAAATGATCCGGGCCAGCACTTTGGACCTGCTGAACAAGACGTTGCCGTTTGAAAATATCCGCGAGATGGATGAAAATCGTGAATTTCCCCATGCCGCTTACGACGCACTTGCCGAGGCTGGCTATATGGGCCTGTTCTACCCGGAAGAATACGGTGGAATGGGGGCCAGCCATAACGATTTGGCGGCTTTCGTGGAAACGCTTGGGTATTATTACACTGGTGTCGCGCAGGGTTTCATGACCACGGTTATTTATGGCGGCATGCATATCGTTAACTCTGGCAGCGAAGAGATGAAGCAGGAAATTCTGCCCCAGATCATCAGCGGCAAGACGAAAATATCGCTGGCGATGTCAGAGCCGGGGACAGGCTCGGACGTGGCCGGGATCAAGACAACGGCGATCCGCGATGGCGACGATTATGTGATCAACGGACAAAAGGTGTGGATCACTTGCGCCCATGTGGCCGACAAGCTGGTCGTGGTCACCAAGAACGACCCCAAAGCCGCGCGCCACAAGGGAATGAGCGTTATTCTGGTCGATGCCAAAGCCCCCGGCGTCACGATCCGCCCGCTAAAAATGCTGGGCCGCCGCACGACCCACGCCAATGAGGTGACGTTTGATAATGTGCGGGTTCCTGTCAAAAACCTGATCGGTGAAGAGGGCGGTGCCTGGAAAAGCATGATGAAATGCCTGAACGTCGAGCGTTTGGTGCTGTCAGCAATTTCGACCGGCCACTGTTACCGGATCACCGATTACGCTGCCGATTACGCCAAGGACCGGATTCAGTTTGGCCAGCCGATTTCAAAGTTTCAGGTCATCCAGCATAAGCTGGTCGATATGCTGATGGCGGCGGAAACATCGCGTCAGGCGACCTATCGGGTCGCAGACCTGCTGGATGCAGGCGAAAACGCGGTGCGTGAAACCTCGTTTGCCAAAATCATTTCCTCGGACGCCAATTTCAAATGTGCCGACATGGGGCTGCAGGTTATGGGCGGCGCGGGCTATTCTGCGGAATATATGATGGAAATGTATTTCCGGGATTCGCGCGTTGGCCCGATCGGTGGCGGTTCAAACGAAATTCAGCGCAACATCATCGCCAAGCTGATGGACCTGTAAGAAAAGAACCTGAACAGATGATGGACCAATCGGACAGCAAGACCTTCGGCGTTATCGGCGCGGGGATTATGGGCTGCGGCATTGCGCAGATTGCCGCGCAAGCAGGCATGCAGGTCGTGTTGGGCGATCTTGATGGGGCTGCCTTGGAAAAGGCGCATGCGAATATCGCCAAATTGATCCGGCGACTGGCAGAAAAGGGCCGGATCAGCGCGGCTGACGCCGAGGCTGCTATTGCCCGGATTTCCACTGTGCAACTGGACAAGGCCCCCGGATACGCAGCGTTTGCGCCGTGTAATGTTGTGGTCGAGGCCGTGGTTGAACGCATGGACGTCAAGCATTCGGTTCTGGTCAGTCTTGAGGGCGAAGTGTCGGACGATTGCATCATTGCAACGAACACGTCGTCGCTTTCCGTAACCGAATTTGCCAGTGCGGCCCGCCTGCCAGAGCGTGTCGCGGGCTATCATTTCTTTAACCCGGTCCCGCTGATGAAACTGGTCGAGGTTGTTGCCGGTGTTCTGACCAGCCCCAAAACCGCCGACAGACTGGTCGATATAGCGCGCGACTTGGGCCATATGCCCGTGCGCGCCACCGACACGCCGGGCTTTTTGGTTAACCATGCCGGGCGCGCTTTTGGCCCGGAAGGCCTGCGCATCCTGACCGAAGGGATCGCCGATCACGCCGATATTGATCGGGTAATGACCGAGGCCGCCGGGTTTCGCATGGGGCCGTTTGAGCTGTTTGATCTGATCGGTCTGGATATCTCGCATGCGGTGATGGAATCGATCTACCACCAATATCATGAGGAACCACGGTATCGTCCGGCCGCTTTGGTGGCCCCGCGTCGCGCCGCTGGATTGCTGGGGCGAAAAACCGGGCGCGGGTTCTACGTCTACGCCGATGGCGTCAAACAAGTGCCCGCCGAAAACCCCATTCCAGACCTGAAGGATACAGGCCGCCCGGTTTGGATCAGTTCGCGTCACGCCGATTTGGCCGCGACTTTGAAGGAATATCTAGCGACACGGGGCTGTGAATTCGACGATGCAGCGACGCCCGGCCCAAACAGCCTGATTTTCCTGACACCGCTTGGTGAAGACACAACAACCGCCGCCTTGGCCGAGGGCGTCGATCCCAAACGCGCGGTAGCCGTTGATTGTCTGCTGCCGCTTGAACGTCGCCTGACCCTGATGCACAGCCCTGCGACTGATCCGGATTTCCTGGCCAGCGCCTGTGGTATTCTAGGCGGTCATGGCACGGCAGTTACGACTATTGCCGACAGCCCCGGTTTCATCGCGCAACGTGTTTTGGCGATGATCGTCAATATCGGCTGCGATATTGCACAACAAAAGATAGCCACACCGGGCGACATTGATCTGGCGGTTGAACGTGGGCTTGGCTATCCGGAAGGTCCGCTGAAGCTGGGCGATCGCATCGGTCCGGCGCGGATCCTTGAAATTCTGGATGGGTTATATGCGTTTTATCGGGACCCGCGTTACCGGCCAAGCCCTTGGCTAATCCGGCGGGCGCGTCTGGGGCTGTCCCTGCATCATACCGGCCCCTGACACGGGCCCTGACACCGGCCGATTATAGCAGGTCAAATATCGGCGACAGATCATCAAGATATTCAAGGGACAAGATCAGATCGACGATCTGTTGGGCCCGGTCATTGCCAATCACCGGCTCTGATAATGCCATGAATTTCTGTACCAAAGCATCGTTGCTTAATGGGTTTTGCGCAGAGCCTCGCGGGGCGTCATTGGTAAACGCGTGCTCGGTTCCATCCATCAGGCGAATGATCAGTTTGCATTCATGGTAATGCGTTAGTTCTGGATCGGCGGAAATTTGGACCCTATCGGCCATATGAATGATTTGGGGGCGCAAAAGTTCGGCGGCAAATTCGACACTATGTGCAGGCGTCACAAAGTCAGCGCCGCTCGCCGCGATTGCAAGCATATAACCAATGTGAAACCGGGCTTCGTTGGCAGTGGTTGGTGGTGTCGGTTTATGTATTGCCGGGATGATGTATTCGGGCACCGAAACCTTGATTTGAGCGATCAGTAGCGGATCGAGCGCCAGCCTGCTCACGGCGGTGCTTACCGCATCAAAGGCCGAATGAATATAACCGCAACAGGCATGCAGTTTGCGTCGCGGCTCGTTCAGGGCCCATTCCCGGGTGTTCAGCGCATCGGCATCCCATTTTCCCGACATGGCAGCGAAATACCCAACCGAACTGTCCAGAATATCGGGTGGCCCCGTAAGCCCCGCTTTGGCATATTCGACGGCCTGAATGCCCGCGCTTGCAGGGCTTGCGCCAAACATCAGCGGCTTGATCGTGCCACCGTTCCCAAAGATCACTTCGGCAGGGCACCAGCCAGCAATGGCCCCGGCAACGGCAAGGGCATTCGCAATTTGGTCCGCCGAAAGGCCGGACAAACGAGCAGCAACTGCCGAACAGCCAATCGTGGCCGGAAAACCAACGCTGACCATACCGCTATCCTGAATGCTCTTCAGATAAGGATAAAAGGCGTTGTAAACGCGGGCCGTGGTTTCGATGCCCGCGACAACAGCCAAAATGAATTCCCGCCCCGTCGCGCGGTTCATTTGCGCCAGCGAAAGCGCCGTGGCCACATTCCCAATGCTGGCATGGCCGCCTATCAGGTCATTCAGCTCAAAAATATCGCCCATATAGGCGTTCACTCTGGCCGCAGAGACCACACCCAGTTTTGCGGTATTCCCGATGATCGAGGCCTGTCCGGATGCGCCGACGGCCCGCTCGGCCGCGATGACTTGCTGTGTTTCCGGAACCTGCGAGCCGGCGATCATGCATCCGATTGTATCAAGGATGCAAAATGCGGCCTGCCGTTTAACTTTTCCGGGGATTTCGTCTAAAGATAACATATTGATAAATGTGGATAATACCTGCATTGAGCCGTCTTGGGGCAGGGGTAAGCCGCTATCGCAATTCTCCGTATTCTGGTTCATCGGCTGGCCTTTGCAGTTAGTTTCTACGCCTTCAATTTAAACAAGCCCGCCTTTGAAAGCCAAGCGACTTTCGGCCAAAACTTGGGTCGGTGCTACCGTGTGAAAGCCAATACTGATGCCGTAGAAACGGCACCGTCATTACGCCTGCCATTCTCCTGCATCACCAGCTGGCTTCTCCACACATATGTGCGATGGGGTGCTGCAAAACCTGTAATAAAATGATTTGCAAAATTCGAAAAAATTCTTACTATATGGGATAGTTTGGCAAAACTGATCCGAATATTCCATGCCCAGAATTGGCGATGGAAGATTAAAATAAAAAGAACGGACAAAAACTGCAATACGTTGCTAAAATTAGCGATATAAGATTGAATTAGGGAATCCAACGGAGGAATACGATGACCACTACGAAAACACTTAAGAAAGCAGTCATGTGCGTTGTTTGCGCTTCATTGCTGTCAACGGTCGCTGTGCCGCTTAGCATGACCAGCGCAATGGCTGCAGAAGTCGACGGACCAAAGATCAATTGGCTGATGTCCATGTGGGGCAATCGTCGCGGATTTTCGGAGGGCGTTGAGGCGCTGTCCGCTTATGTGTCCGACCAGACAGACGGAAATTTTGAAATTTCCATCCAGTATGGTGGTGTTCTTTCGCCACCCAAGGAAAACCTTGATGGCCTGTCGCTGGGCGCGTTTGAAAGCGCTGTGTTCTGTGCAACATATCACCCTGACAAGATCCCTGGCCTGAATGGTCTTGGTCTTGCAGCCCTGCCAATCGCTGATCTGGACGCCAAAAGCCAGGTTATCGAAGCTTATTACAAGAACCCTGTAATCGCTGCTGGATATGCAAAATGGAACTCTGTTCCGCTTCTGGGTATTCCAATGCCAAGCTACGAAGCTATGGGTAAAGGCGATGCGCCAACTACGGTCGACGACTGGAAGAAGATTTCTTTGAATTCCAGTGGCGGCGTTGGCAAAATGATGGCGGCACTTGGTGTGAACACGACAGTTATGCCTGCGCCTGAAGTTTATCAGGGCATCGATCGCGGCATCATCAATGGAACAACATTTCCATATACATATGCTTTCGCATCTTATCGTCTGCACGAAATCTCGGACTGGTTGACTGACAATTGGTCGATGGGTGCTATTGTGTGTCATGCGGCTGCGAACAAAGCTGCCTATGATGCGCTGCCTCCGCAGTACAAAGAACTGCTGGAGAATGCCAAGCCGGTTGCTTACGCCCACCAGATCCAGAATTACAAAGATGTCGACGTCATCAATGAAAAGGCGTTTGGCGAAGCTGGACTTGAGCGTATTCCAATGACACCTGAAATTCGTGCTGCTGTTGACGCTGCTGCTGCCCCAAGCTGGGACGCATGGGTCAAGGGCCTGACGGATGATGGCCATGACGGTCAGGCGCTTTTGGACTTCCTTTTGAAAGCTGCTTCTGACGCGGAATAACATCACAATGATGTTGCGATGAAAATATTGTTGGCGGATGAATAGTCCGCCAACAAATCTGATTTTGGGGGAAAAATTGGAACGTATAATTCAATCAGCGGACAGAAATCTGCGCAAAATTGAATGGCTGTTTGCTATTCTTGGTGGGGTCGCGCTAATCGTTTTGATGTGCATTGGCAGCGCTCAGGTCGTGGCAAGATCAGTGTTCCAAGCCCCAATTCATGGTATACTTGATATCATCGAGCAATTGATGGTGCCGGTCGCGGCAATGGCGATTGCATATTGCCAAAGCCATTTTGGCAATGTCCGAATGACCCTGTTGGTAAGCAACAAGGCAAGCCGGCGAAAATGGATGCAAGAGGTGTTCACCTACGTCATTGCTGTATTCGTGGTGGGGGTCTTTTTGCAGGGCAGCTGGGCAAATTTTGTTCGCGCTTGGGTGAATGGCGGCGACACGCCCGAAATTGGCATCCCAATCTGGATCACGATCCTGATCGTAACCGCCTCTCTGGGCCTGCTATTCCTGCGAGTTCTCTTGCAGTTGATTGAAGCTGGCCGTTTGGTCGCAACCCCTAATTCCCCGACGCAGGTCTTTGAACAAGAATTGCAGTTGCTGGAAACTTCAGAGCTGTAAGGACAAGACATGGAAATGATCACAATCGGCTATATCGGAATTGCCGTTCTTCTCTCTCTTGTTGTGCTGGGTGTTCCGGTTGCATTTGCGACAGCGTTCACAGGTATCTGTGGGCTGGCATTTATCCGGAACATGACGATTTCCAGCGGGTTGGCCGGAATGGTGCCCTACGCGAACTCTTCACACTATTCGCTTAGTGTTTTGCCGCTGTTCATCGCTATTGGGTTCTTGGCAATGCACGCGGGCATAACCTCCGCCGCCTATGAGGCGGCGCGCGTTTGGGTCGGTCGAATGCCCGGCGGCTTGGCCACCGCAACGATCTTTGCCAGCGCTGGCTTTGCTGCCGTTTCAGGCGCCAGTACCGCAAGCACGGCTGTGTTCACAAAGCTCGCGCTGCCGGAAATGGAAATGCGCGGCTATAACCGCTCGCTTGCGGCGGGTGTTGTTGCTGTGGGCGGAACGCTTGCGGCACTTATTCCGCCCAGTGCGATCCTTGTGATCTACGGCATTATTGTCGAGGAATCTATTAGTCGACTATTGATCGCGGGTTTGGTTCCGGGGCTGATTTCGATCATCGTTTACCTGATCGTAATTACTGTCGTTGTGTCACTGCGCCCCAATCTTGCGCCAAAACTTGAAGCCACAAGCGTGATGGAAAAGATCAAAACACTGCCGCAACTTTCAGGCATTGTGTTGGTCGTCGGCGTAATCTTGGGCGGCGTTTATTTCGGCTGGATGACGCCAACAGAATCTGCCGCGATAGCCACCGTGATTATCTTGGTCATGGCGCTGTTTAAAAAGGCGAGCTTCCGTGACCTGACCGAAGGTCTTTTGGAAACTATGAAAACCACGGCGATGATTTTCATGGTGATTTGGGGGGTGATGGTTTTCGTCCGCTTCCTCGCATTTACCGGCTTGCCAGCGACGGTTACCGAAATGGTTGTTGGGCTGGATGTCCACCGTTCGGTGATCCTGATGGCCATCGTCATAATGTATTTGCTGCTGGGTATGATCCTTGATGGCATCGGCATGATGATGTTGACGCTTCCGGTTGTTTACCCGGCCGTCGTTGGCTTGGGATACGATCCGATCTGGTTTGGCATCTTGCTTGTTAAGCTGATTGAGATTGGCGTGGTTACGCCGCCAGTTGGGCTGAACTGTTATGTGGTGAATGGAATTCGACCGGATATCCCGCTGCACGAAGTGTTCAAAGGCGTCGCGCCGTTCTTGGTGGGTGAGGTCTTTATCGTTGGCATCATCATCGCGTTCCCGGACTTGATCCTGTATCTGCCAAGATTGATGGGATAATACTGGCGGCGGCCAGAGATTGGCCGCGCCAAACAACACTTTGTTTGCGATGGAAAGTTACTAAAAAAGAAAGACGATTTCGGGCCAATTCTAGCTGAAGTAATCAAATGAATGACTATTCATTCATAAGCTTTCAGGCGCTCGGCCCGAGACGAAGGAGGATCGAAAGTGACAATTTTAAGCCGTGATATCTTCTCCGAACACCACCAGATGTTCCGGGACACCGCACGTAAATTCTTTGAACAAGAAGTGGTGCCCTACCATCAGGACTGGGAAGAAGCAGGCGTTGCGCCGCACTCTGTCTGGAAAAAAGCAGGCGAGGCTGGATTGCTATGCGTAGCAATGCCGGAAAAATACGGCGCGGCTGGTGCCGACCGGATCGCCTCGGCCGTTTTGATCGAAGAACAGGCGCGTCTGGGCCTGTCAGGGCCGGGGTTTTCAACGCATTCAGACATCGTAGCGCCCTATATTCTGAACTATGGCACCGAGGCGCAGCGCGACCGATGGCTGCCCAAAATGGTGTCAGGTGAGATGATCGGCGCGATTGTTCTGACCGAGCCGGGGGCTGGGTCTGATCTGCGCGCAATCCGCACGAACATTCAGCCAGATGGTGACGGCTATATTCTGAATGGCCAGAAGACCTTTATCACCAACGGCCAATGCGCAGGCCTGCTGATGGTCGCCGTCAAGTCGGGCGATGCGACCAACAACAAGAACCTGACGCTTATCGTGGTCGAGGCTGACAGCGCTGGCGTAAGCCGCGGTAAGAATTTCAAGAAAATCGGCATGAAAGCGCAAGATACCTGCGAGATTTTCTTTGATGATGTGCGGATATCGCGTGACAATATTCTGGGTGAAGAAGGGCAGGGGTTCAAACTGCTCAGTCGAGAACTGGCGTGGGAACGCTTGCAAATCGCGGTCGGCGCGGTTGCCACCTCGGCAGCAGCACTTGAATGGACACACGAATACACCAGCGAACGCAAAGCATTTGGCACGCTGATTTCGGACTTTCAGAACACAAGGTTCCGGCTGGCTGAAATCAAGACGGAAATTGAAATCGCGCAGGTGTTTATTGATCGTTGCCTTGTCGAGGTGAACGAGGATCGTCTGGATGTCACCGTCGCAGCAATGGCCAAATACTGGTGCACCGAATTGATGGGGCGCGTTGTTGACCAATGCCTACAGTTGCACGGCGGGTCTGGATATATCTGGGATACGCCGATTGCGCGGGCATTCGCGGATGCGCGGGTGCATCGGATTTATGGTGGCTCAAACGAAATTATGCGGGAATTGGTGGCGCGCAAATTGTGAGGTTTGGCTTTCGGGCCGACACCAAGCGCACATAGTTGAAGGGACAAGAGCATGCGAATTCTTCTGACTGGATCAAGCCGCGGTATTGGCCGCGCTATCGCCGAGCGGCTTGCCGTTCCCGGCAACAGCCTAGCGCTTTGTGCGTCGCGTCCCTCGGATCAATTGGATGAAGTGGTGGCCGCCTGCCGCGAAAATGGCGCTGAAGCGGTCGGGTTGAGCGGTGATGTCGGTCTGACAGAAACGCCCGCTCGCCTTGTCGCGGAAGCAGTCGATGCGTTTGGCGGGCTTGATGGGGTTGTGTCCAACGCAGGTATCGCAATTTCCGGCAGCCTGATCGACATGCCCGAAGAAGAATGGGACCGGGTGTTCGCGGTGAATGTCCGCGCGTCTTGGTTGCTCTCTCGGGCTGCCTTTCCGCATCTGCGCAAGGCAGAAAATGCGGCTTTCATCAGTGTTGCGTCGATGTCTGGTATTGAGGCCTATCCCGGCACCGGTGCCTACAGTGCCTCCAAGGCTGCGCTGATCATGATGGTGCGCACGCTGGCGCTTGAGTGGGCCGAAAACGGAGTGCGCGCCAATTGTGTTTCACCGGGTCTGTTCCACAGTTCGATGACCGCGCCGATCTATGCTGACCCCGAAAAGAAAGCAGCCCGCGAGGCGCTGGTTCCGATGCATCGGATTGGCGACCCGGCGCGCGATATCGCCGGGCTGGTCGCGTTCATGCTGTCCAAGGATGCAGGCTATATTACCGGCCAGAATATTCTGGCTGACGGCGGGTTGATGGCCTCAATCCACACGCAAATCGCGGGCCGCCCCAAGTCGGACAATATCTGATGCAGTATCCGACGCCGGATAAGGGCCGTGCCGAAACCTATCGCCAAAAGGGCTATTGGCGCGATCAGGTTATTCCCGATCTGTTCGCGAATTCGGTAGCGCAATACCCGACCCATGCGGCTGTCAAAGACGCGTCCGGGGCAAAGCTGACCTACCGCGAATTGGACGATCAATCGGCCCGTGTTGCTGGCTATCTGGCCGCACAGGGTGTTGGAAAAGGTGACATTGTAACGGTTTGCCTGCCCAACTGGTGTGACACGGTTGTTGTCTTTATGGGCATCATTCGTGCCGGTGCTGTGGTGAACCCGGTTCCTGTTGCCTATGGCACCGCTGATCTGGCTTTTGCCCTTACAAAATGCGAAAGCCGCGCGTTGTTTCTGCCCGAAAAGTTCCGCAGCCGTGATTTTCTGGCCGTTTTTGACGATCTTAGGCCCGATATCAGACCCGATTGTTCGGTTGTCGTGCTGGGCGACGCACCGGTTTCTGATGCAATCCTTTGGCGCGATGTTCTGGCCCATGATGTGCTCGCAGCCCCGATTGCGATCAAAGCCGATGACCCGCTGACTGTGTTGTTCACATCGGGCACCGAATCCCGGCCAAAGGGCGCGGTGCATACCCATAACACTGTGATGTTTGGTGAAAATGCGCTGGCGTCGACCCTTGGGCTTGGTCCCGATGATGTCGCCTTTATGGCCTCGCCGATCTCGCACACCACCGGATTTATGCACGGGGTGATCCTGACATTAACTACTGGGGGAACGTTATCGCTGCTGGACGTGTTCAAGGGCGACGCTGCAGCCGCCCAAATGGCAGCACATCGCTGTACCTGGACCATGGGCGCGACGCCGTTTCTGGCTGACACCGCTGCCGCACTCGAGGCAACCGGAAACAGTTTGCCAGACCTGCGCTATTTCCTGTGCGGTGGTGCGCCCATCCCCGAGGTTCTGGCCCGCCGCGCGACCGACGTCGGCTTTCGCGTGATGTCGGTTTACGGCGCGACCGAGGCACCACCCCATACTGTTGTGTTCCCTTCCGACCCTATTGAAAACGCATGGGAATCTGACGGGCGGCCCTTGCCCGGCATCGAGGTTAAGATCATTGATGACGACGGTGCCGATCTGCCCATTGGTGAGGTCGGCGAAGAATTGTCGCGCGGCCCGCATGCCTTTCTTGGCTATCTTGGCGAACCCGAACTGACGCGGCGCGATCTAAAGGAAGACGGTTGGTATCATTCCGGTGATCTGGCGCGTCTGTTGCCTGATGGCTCGCTACGTGTCGTGGGCCGCAAAAAAGAAATCATCGTTCGTGGCGGACAAAATATTTCCGTGCGCGAAGTCGAGGATTATCTGATCGCCCATCCGGCGGTTGAACGCGCGGCGGTGGTGGGTATACCCCATGAGCGCCTTGGTGAAACCGGCTGCGCAGTTTTGGTGCTGAAAGAAGGTCAGACGCTAACCCTGCCGGAAATGGTTTCCTTCCTTAAAGAAAAGGGCGTGGCAATGTTCAAGCTGCCTGAACGTCTGGAAATCTGGCCGGAACTGCCAATGAATCCGTCAGGAAAAATTCAAAAATTCATCATCCAAAACCGTCTTGATGAAAATTCCGTGGAGAACAAAAAATGATAAGCTATGAACAGCATGGTCAGGTCGGGACCATAGTAATGGAAAACCCGCCAGTGAATGCAATTGACGACGCTTTCGTTGAACAAATGCATGCCGCTTTGGACAAGGCCAAGGCCGCTGGCCCGACCATTTTGGCGATCAAAAGCAAACAGAAGTGCTTTTGTGCAGGTGCTGATCTGGCCATGATCGCCGGGCTTTTTGATGATCCCGACGGCACCCCCAAGATGGAAACCTATACCCGCTCGCTTCATACTTTATTTGACCGCATCGAAGCATTCCACGGAATGTATAAGGCGATGAGCGGAGAGTTTTTCCTCGCTGACCACCTGGTCGGAAGGCGCGTTTCTAGCCGTCGTTTGGCTGGGATCACTCACGAAGAGGCCGTCGAGGT
>JAHRVC010000141.1 GCA_019090885.1 Marinosulfonomonas sp. | reverse complement strand
TCACCTACCCATGCTTTTGCATCATAACAATCTTCATCTTGGGGGATAATGTTGAAATCACCTGCCATTAACGCCGGTTCTTCTTGCAATAACAATTCTTTGGCGCGTGTTTTTAATCTTTCCATCCAGCCCAGTTTATAGTCATATTTGGGTCCGGGAACTGGGTTCCCGTTTGGTAAATACAGCCCGCACACGCGGATCGGTTTTTGCCCGATTACAGTCGCCTCGATCCATCGGGCTTGTTCGTCGTTCGGATCGCCGGGCAATCCGCGCTGCACATCCTCAAGCGGAAATTTCGACAGAATCCCAACCCCGTTAAAGGATTTTTGGCCGTGGGTTTGGACATTGTATCCGCGATCTTCAAACAGCCCGCGAGGGAAATTTTCATCAATTGATTTGATTTCCTGCAACAAAACGACATCCGGTTTGGCTGTGTCCAGCCAGTCTGGCAGGGCTGCGGCGCGGGCTTTGATGCCATTGATGTTGAACGTAGCGATTTTCATATGCGTTGCTCCAGCAAACTACGAAAGGGTGTTCATAATTGAGTTGGCCTGAAGTTGGGGCCAAAAGCATCATGGGTTTCCTTAAATTGTCATGGGAGGGCCCAAGTTAAAACCAAATTCATTGGCATATGTCTAGATGTAGTAAATGCCGATCTATGCCCGTTTCTGCAGTTAAAGAAGCGGCCGATTGGTTCGTGATTTAAAGGTTGTTTTGAGTATGGCTATTTACACTGATCAGGCACTTGGCGGTGATTTTGACCCGGGTTCCCCCCCCGGTCTTCCTGCAACTGTCACTGTGATTTCGATCACTATGGATGATGCGGACAACGACGGCTTTCTTTCGGCCAATGGTTCGGATCAGGTGAATGGCAGTAATGTTACCAACGTCTGGGTCGATGATACAGTTACGATCGATGGTGTCACCATTACCGGCACGACGTTTTATACGGCTGACGGTTCGCGATATTTCACCCCAAATGACGGCTCGGTTCTGCAACCGGGCACCGCAACTGCAACGACGTTTGTTAACACAAGCACGCAAATGGCAGTTGGCGACCTTGGTCCGCCCTGTTTCACGGCCGGAACATGGATAGACACACCGGATGGTGTGGCTTTGGTCGAAGATTTGCAGGTCGGCGATCTGGTTTTGACCCAAGATAACGGGCCGCAACCGGTTCGTTGGATCGGCAAGCGCACAGTTTCGGGCCGCGGTGCTTATGCGCCTGTTCTGTTTAAGGCTGGCGCAATCGGCAATAGCCGCGATCTGCGGGTTTCGCCCCAGCACCGAATGGTGCTGCAGGGATGGCGGGCAGAGCTTTATTTCGGCGAGGACGCGGTACTTTGCGCGGCGATCAACCTGTTAAATGACAGCTCAATCCTGAAAGATCCCTGTGAGAACGTTGAATACATCCACTTAATGTTTGACCAACACGAGATTATTTTTGCCGAAGGCGCGCCTAGCGAGAGCTTTCTTGTAGGGGAATATCTGTGTGGCGATGGAACCGCTTTGTTGGCCGAGATGCAGGAATTGTTCCCAAATATTACCGAGGATTCGGCCAAGTTTACGGCAGCCAAACGGATAGCGCGTGGCCATGAAATGCGCGCCCTAACTGGCTTGGAAACCAACAAAATGCCGGGCTACATCGAAAAAGATGTGCCGCAGCCGCACGAACTGGTCGCATTGGGGTTGTCGACGACAAATCGTGCGCCGATCAGTTCATTGGTGAAATCAATCACGGCATTAGACAAAAACGGCAGCGAGATGGCGTCCACGACGACTTTTTGACCGCCGCTTTCAAGCACGATGTCGTCGCTGGCCGGTTCATCAAGTTTTATCTCATACTGAAAACCGGAACAGCCGCCCCCCTCAACGGCCACCCGTAAAGCTTTGGGCTGGCCCGTGGATGCGTTGATCTCGGCTAATCGCGCGAATGCGCGTTCGGTCACTTTTGGGGGCAGGTTCAGATCCATAGTGCAAACTTATGTCGTTTCGGTTTCATTGCAATGCAATATATGAAGCATAAGACGACGTCACAAGGATTGGCCAAAGAAATGCTTAAACCCTATGCCTGCCACCCCGACAATAGCCGGGGGCGTCAGTTTGACGAGGTGATCAGCACCTTCCGGTCGCCATTTCAGCGCGACCGGGACCGGATCATTCATGCTTCGGCGTTTCGGCGCCTGAAACATAAAACCCAAGTTTTTGTAGAACATGAGGGCGATTATTACCGCACGCGCCTGACCCATACGATTGAGGTGGCGCAGGTTGCGCGCACGATTGGCGGGGCTCTGGGGTTAAATCAGGAGCTGGCCGAGGCTGTCGCGCTGGCCCATGATCTGGGGCACCCGCCGTTTGGCCACACGGGCGAGGATGCTTTGGCTGTGCTGATGCAGCCCTATGGTGGCTTTGACCATAATGCACAGGCGATCCGCATCGTAACCCGTCTGGAACGGCATTACGCGGATTTTGACGGGCTGAACCTAACGTGGGAGACGCTGGAAGGGATTGCCAAGCACAACGGACCGGTGGTCGCACCCGTGTCTTACGCTTTAGCAGATTTTAACGCCGAGTACGATCTGGAACTGGACAGCTATGCCAGCGCCGAGGCGCAGGTGGCCGCATTTTCTGACGACATCGCCTATAATCACCACGATCTGCACGATGGTCTGCGCGCCGGCTTGTTTAGCGAGGCCGATCTGATGGAGCTGCCGGTGACTGGCCCGGCATTTGCCGAAGTCGATGCGCTTTATTCCGATCTGGATCCGATGCGACGACGTCATGAGGCGTTGCGCCGGGTGTTTGGCGTGATGGTCGAGGATGTGATCGCCATTGCGCGCACCCGCCTGCAGGCGGCCGATCCGCAGTCGGTCGATGAAATCCGCGCCCTTGGCAAGCCGGTGATCCGGTTCTCCAAAAAGTTGTTCATGGAGCTAAAGGCGATCCGGGCGTTTTTGTTTGAACGGATGTATCGTGCCCCAAGCGTGATGGTCGAGCGGGCGCGCGTGACTAAAATGATCGAGGATTTGTTTCCGCTGTTCATGGCTGACCCCGGACTTTTGCCGGACGAATGGCACGAAGATTTGCAGGCGATTGGCGATGACACAGCGCTGGCGCGGCTGGTTCTGGATTACGTCGCTGGAATGACAGACCGCTTTGCAATTCAGGAACACCGCCGGCTTTGTGGCTGACAACGAGTGGGCGGTCGGTTTTTCGACGAAAAACCGGGGTCGCACCTGATACGGGTGGTGGAAATGGACGATGGCGTTGACGCTGGTGGGCGGCGTGCTAAACCGCACCGACTAATTTGGGATCGAAGATATGAACCTGTTTTCTGACATACGTGTACTGGTGATTGATAGTCTGGACGGGATGGTCGCCGAAGGTGCGCTGCCTGCCGGCCTGAAGTTTGACAATGTCACAGTCGAGCCACCACGCGACGCAGCCCACGGCGACATGGCCAGCAATGCGGCGATGGTGTTGGCAAAACCTGCCGGACTGAAGCCACGCGATATCGCCGAAAATCTGGCCGCCAGGCTGGAAGCGGATGCGCGTGTCGCTTCGGTTGAGGTTGCCGGACCGGGTTTTTTGAACCTGAGGTTAGCACAAGATGTCTGGCGCGGCGTTGTTACCCATGTGCTGGCCGAAGGTGCAGAGTTTGGCAAATCAAACACCGGCGCCGGGCATAAGGTGAATGTTGAATTTGTGTCGGCCAATCCAACCGGCCCGCTGCATGTTGGCCATACGCGGGGCGCTGTTTTTGGTGATACGCTGGCCAGCCTGCTAAGCTTTACCGGCCATGATGTTACGCGCGAATATTACGTTAATGACGCGGGTGCACAGGTCGATGTGCTGGCGCGCTCGGCTTATGAACGCTACCGTGAGGCATGCGGTCATGCGCCCGAAATCGCCGAGGGTCTGTATCCGGGCGACTATTTGGTTCCGGTCGGACAGGCGCTGAAAGACAAGTTTGGCGAGGCGCTGCTGGACAAGGGCGAGGCTGACTGGCTGGCCGAGGTTCGCGAATTTGCGACACAGGAAATGATGGCCCTGATCCGCGATGATCTGGCGGCGATTGGCGTGACGATGGATCGATTTTTCAGCGAAAAATCTCTGTATGGCGGCGATAAGATTGAAGCCGCGATAAAGGCACTTGATGACGCGGGCCTGATCTATGAAGGCGTGCTCGAGCCACCCAAAGGCAAGCTGCCGGATGATTGGGAACCGCGCGAGCAGACCTTGTTCCGTTCGAGCGCGCATGGTGACGATGTGGACCGCCCGGTGAAAAAATCGGACGGATCGTGGACATATTTTGCCCCTGATATCGCCTATCACTACGACAAGGTCACCCGTGGCTACGACCAGCTGATTGATATTTTGGGCGCCGATCACGGCGGTTACGTAAAGCGGATCAAGGCGGTTGTTTCGGCCCTGTCGGATGGTCGCGTGCCGCTCGATATCAAGCTGACGCAACTGGTGCGGCTTTATAAGGATGGCGCGCCGTTCAAGATGTCTAAACGGTCAGGGAATTTCGTGACCCTGCGCGATGTGGTTGATCAGGTCGGTGCCGATGTGACGCGTTTTGTGATGCTGACGCGCAAAAATGACGCCCCACTGGACTTTGATTTTGACAAGGTTGCCGAGCAGTCCAAGGACAACCCGGTTTTCTATGTGCAATATGCCCATGCGCGGGTGTGCTCGGTTTTGCGTCGCGCCGAGGAAGCATCTGTGCCGTTGAGCGACAGTGCAAATCTGGTCGACCCGGCGGAATTTGCACTGGCCCGAAAGCTGGCCGAATGGCCCCGTCTGGTCGAGATTGCCGCGCGTGAGCATGAACCACACAGGATCGCGTTTTACCTGTACGATCTTGCGGGCGAATTCCATGCGTTGTGGAATAAAGGCAATGAATTTCCGGCCCTGCGGTTCCTTCAGGACGACGATCCTGCTGCTTCGGCGGCAAAAATTGCCCTTCCAAGGGCCGTGGCCGTTGTTATTTCTGCTGGTCTTGGTATTCTGGGCGTGACTCCAGCGACGGAAATGCGCTGATATAAAGCGCAGGCGTCACATTTAGCGGGTCATTGTGCAGGCAAATCCGATGGGTTCAAGTGATCCACGGGCAGTGAGGCAGTATGGCGGATTTCGAATATGGCAATGCCGTTGACGGGGGTTACCCCGCGCGCGGTGCAGGTATGTCTAGTGTTATCAATTGGTTAGGTGCCGTTATGTCGGCCGGGCTGATCGCTGGTCTGGTCTGGTGGGGCTATCAATTGATGGTGCGCGATGTGTCCGGGGTTCCGGTCGTGCGTGCGTTGGAGGGGCCAATGCGCGTCGCGCCCGACGATCCGGGCGGCCAATCCGCCCGCCATCAGGGCTTGGCAGTGAATAACATTCCGGCCGCTGGAACGGCTGCTGATCCGACGGATCGCGTGGTTTTGGCACCTAAACCCACGGTTTTAACGACAGAAGATGAAACAACAGCCGCACTTGATACGCTGCAAGCGACCGCTGCCGCAAATGCCGCAAACGAACGCGCCGCACTGGTTTCTGACGGGTCCACATCTCAGGAAACCACACCAAGTGCCACGGCCGAGGTCGCGCGCTCTTCACTGATTGAGGCCGCTTTGTTGCAAGTGCAGGACGCACCGCGCGATCTGGTTCCTGCCAGCGTCGGCGGTGTCACGCAATCATTGGTTCCCCAGCTTCGCCCGGCAGTTTTGCGACCAGCTAGGCCCGCCAGTTTGATCGCTGCCGAAAGTGCCGCGACACGAATTGATCCTGCGGACATTCCTGTGGGCACACGTTTGGCACAACTTGGCGCGTTTGAAACGCAGGATTTGGCTTTGAAAGAATGGGCAACCGTTTCCGCAAACTTTGACGATTACATGTCCGACAAGGCGCTGGTGATCGAAAAAGCCCAATCGGGCGGCAAAGTATTTTACCGGCTGCGCGCGCATGGGTTTGACGATCTGTCGGACGCGCGGCGGTTCTGTTCGGCGCTGATGGCAGGCAAGGCGAACTGTATTCCGGTCGTCACCCGCTGAATGGGGCAGGGCGCCTATATTCTTGGCTGTGAGGGCCTGACCCTTAGCGCCAGGGAAGCCGCGTTTTTCGCCCAAAGCCAGCCTTGGGGCTTTATCCTTTTTGCCCGCAATGTGGATACTCCGGATCAATTGCGTGCCCTGACGCAGGCATTGCGCGACAGCGTCGGGCGTGATGCGCCTATTCTGATAGATCAGGAAGGCGGGCGTGTGGCTCGGATGGGGGCACCGCATTGGCGTCAATGGCTGCCACCGCTGGAACAGGTTTTGGGTGCGGGCGATGGCGCGGCGCGCGCGATGTGGCTGCGTTACCGGATTATTGCAGATGAATTGCGCAGCGTCGGGATTGACGCCAACTGCGCGCCGCAGGCTGATGTGGCATTTGGCGCGACGCATCCGTTTTTGCGCAATCGTTGTTATGGGCAGGACGTTGATACGGTTGCCCGGATTTCGCGCGCGGTGGCCGACGGGTTGCTTGCGGGCGGGGTGTTGCCGGTTCTTAAACATATACCGGGCCATGGGCGTTCGGTGGTGGACAGTCACAAAGATTTGCCGCGTGTAGATGCCGATCTGGCTGATCTAAGCGCGACCGATTTCGCCCCATTCAAAGCACTCGCCGACCTGCCACTGGGGATGACGGCGCATTTGGTTTATTCGGCTATCGACGAACGGGTTGCGACGATGTCTGCACCAGTGATCGGCCTTATCCGCGAACAGATAGGTTTTGACGGCTTGTTGATGTGCGACGATATCTCGATGGGGGCGCTAAGCGGCACAATGGCGCAAAAATGCATAGGCGCTCTGGCCGCAGGGTGCGATGTGATCCTACATTGCAATGGCGATCTTGAAGAGATGCGCGAAGTGGCGGACGTGTCCGGCAAGATGGGGGGGCAAACGCAGGCCCGCGCCGATGCCGCCATTGCTGCGCGTAAACCAGCCGAACCGATTGACATTTCCGCTGCAGAAGCCGAGTTTCATTCCCTTGCAAAGGGCGGCGCGCGTGTCTGAAGAACAGTTTGAACTTTCACCAATGCCCGTCGAGGATCGGCTTGCCGCCGAGGCATTGATCGTCGATGTGGATGGCTTTGAAGGCCCGCTTGATCTGCTGCTAGTTTTGTCGCGCACGCAAAAGGTTGATCTGCGCAAGATCAGCGTTTTGCAACTGGCCGAGCAATATCTGAAATTCGTCGACAAAGTGAAAAAGCTGCGTATCGAACTGGCGGCCGATTATCTGGTGATGGCGGCTTGGCTGGCGTTCCTTAAGTCGCGTCTGCTGTTGCCGCCTGATCCCAGCGACGAAGGCCCGTCGGGCGAGGAACTGGCCGCGCATCTGGCGTTTCAATTGGAACGTTTACAGGCAATGCGCGAAAGTGCGGCGCGGATCATGGCGCGTGATCAGTTGGGCCGCGATTTCTTTGCCCGTGGCATTCCCGAGGATGTCACGCGGGTGCGCCGGGTGACGTATACAGCAACCTTGCTGGATCTGATGCAGGCCTATGCACGCACACGCACTAAGGATGAATTTCGCCCCTATACGATGGACCGCGACCGGATTTTAACGCTGGAACAGGCGCTGGACCGGATGCGCGGGTTAATCGGCTTTGCGGGCGATTGGACAGACCTGTCCAGCTATCTGCCCGAAGGCTGGGAAGTTGACCCGGCAATGCGCCGTTCGGCAACGGCGGCGACGTTTGCGGCCTCGCTTGAACTTGCCAAATCCGGGGCGATTGAATTGCGACAGGGCGAAGTGTTTTCGCCCATTGAAATACGAAAGAAAACCCATGGATGAACCCATCGAGGAAAGCCTGTTTGAGGCACCACCCGAAGGCGAACAAGAACGCATGGTCGAGGCTATATTGTTTGCCACGGCCGAGCCGATCTCGGTGGCGGAACTGAACGCACGCATGCCACATGGGGCCGAGGCCGCCGTGGCACTAGAAACCTTGCGCAAACGGTATGAAGGGCGCGGTGTGGCGGTGGTTAAGGTCGGCGATGGCTGGGCGATGCGCACAGCACCTGATCTTGGGTTCCTGATGCAAAAGGAAACCTTTGAGACCCGTAAACTGTCTCGGGCAGCAATCGAAACGCTGGCGATTGTTGCCTATCACCAGCCGGTAACCCGCGCCGAGATCGAAGAAATCCGGGGCGTGGGCGTTAGCCGGGGCACGGTGGATCAGTTGCTGGAGTTGGAATGGATACGGTTTGGGCGGCGTCGGATGACGCCGGGCCGGCCAGTGACGTTCATCGTCACCCCGGGTTTTCTGGATCATTTCGGGCTGGAAACCGCGCGCGATCTGCCGGGGCTAAAGGAATTGCGGGCCTCCGGTTTGCTGGAAAACCGACCACCGCCGGGTGGTGACGTTGAGGACGACGATGGCCCAACCGATGACGAGCAAACCGATATGTTTGACGAAGGTGACAGTGACGAAACCTGAAGATGGTAAAACGAGCGAGGTGTGCAGATGAATATGAACCAGATAATCAACATGGTGGTGCGCGTTTTTATGCGCAAAGTGATCAATAAGGGCGTGAACGCTGGGATCGACTATGCGACGAGCCGAGGTTCAAAAAACGGCGAAACGGACGCCGGGCAGGGCGATCTATCCCAAGGCGCAAAGGACACCGGACGCAAAGCGCGTCAGGCGGCCAAAGTAGTGCGTAAAATCGGCCGCATGTAATCTGACGCTACTGCTGCCAGTCCGGGGCTCTTTTTTCAAGAAAAGCGGTGGTGCCCTCGACGGTATCGGGATGCAGCGTGTTCTCGACCATGACCTGCCCGGTGTAGGCATAGGCCTGATCCACCGGCATTTGCAGCTGCTCATAGAACGCCCGCTTGCCGATCCGCACCGCCGAGCCAAGTTTTGCGGCAATCTGTGTGGCCAGATCACTGGTTTCCTGTGCGAGCTTTTCGGGTGCAACCACCCGGTTAACCAAACCTATTTCCAGCGCCCGGCTGGCCGGGATGAACTGGCCTGTTGTCAGCATCTCAAACGCCTGCTTGCGCGGGACATTGCGGGACAGGGCGACCATTGGCGTTGAACAAAACAGCCCGATGTTGATGCCGTTAACGCCAAAACGGGTGTTTTCATCGGCGACGGCCATATCGCAGGTCGCCACAAGCTGACAGCCCGCAGCGGTGGCAATGCCATGCACCTGTGCGATCACCGGTTGGGGCAGACGCTGGATCATCGCCATGACCGCAGCGCAGCGATTGAACAGATCTTGGAAAAATGCGGCACCGTTGTCTTGGGATTGCCGCGCGGCCTGCATCTGCGCCAGATCATGCCCGGCGCAAAACGCCTTTCCTGCGCCCGATATCGTAACGACGCGGATCGTTTTGTCGTCCATCAGGGCCAGAAACGCATCCTTTAGCTCTGCCAGCATTTCATCGGACAATGCGTTCAGCCGTTCAGGGGCGTTCAGTGTCAGGTGGGCAACTGCGCCGCGATCTTGCCGTTCTAAAATAGCCATCTTGCCTCTCGCACTGATTTGCGCAAAGTCTAGCGCCATAGATGATCAGGGGAAAGCCATGGGCATAAAAATGCAGCGCGACGAGTTACAGGTTTTCCTTGAAAAGGAATTTCCACAGGTTTCCGGCGATTTCACCGTCGAAGACGTAAGCGAGGACGGGGTTCGTGTGCGCATGCATGTGTCCGAACGCAACTTGCGCCCCGGCGGCACTGTTTCCGGGCCGTCGATTTTTGCGCTTGGGGATGTGGCGGTTTATCTGGCGATCCTTGCGAATATCGGACCCGAGGCGCTGGCCGTGACCACCAATGCTTCGGTCGATTTTATGCATAAACCCAAGGCCAATACTGATTTGATCGGCAAAGTGCGCCTGCTTAAACTTGGGCGGGTGTTGGCGGTTGGTGATGTACTGATCTACTCGGATGGAATGGATGCACCCGTTGCGCGGGCTTCGATGACCTATTCGATTCCACCCAAACGGGCTTGAAATTTGGGGTAAAATAATACCTAATTTGTAACCTGTTGTTTTTAGACGGTTATAACACGTTTCGCGCGCTTGACTGTGCGGCTCAATGCCTTAGAACGGCGCAATCCGAATTCCCAAAACCAGGGCAGAAACATGAAAACCTTTTCCGCTACACCTGCGGACATCGACAAAAAATGGTTACTGATCGACGCTGAAGGCGTTGTTCTGGGCCGTCTTGCCTCGATTGTCGCCATGCGCTTGCGTGGTAAGCACAAAGCAACATTCACCCCGTCACAAGACATGGGTGACAACGTCATCGTAATCAATGCTGACAAAATCCAGCTGACCGGTAAAAAACGCACCGACAAAGTGCATTACTGGCACACGGGCTATCCCGGCGGGATCAAATCGCGCACAGCGGGCCAGATTCTGGAAGGTGATCACCCCGAGCGGCTGGTTGTTAAAGCTGTTCAGCGGATGTTGCCCGGTGGCGTGCTAAGCCGCCGCCAGATGACAAATCTGCGGGTTTATGTTGGTGCCGAGCATCCACATGAAGCACAGAAACCGGAAGTCCTGGATGTGAAATCCATGAACGCCAAAAACACACGGGGCGCATGACGATGGCTGAAGAAATCAAAACACTCGAAGAGCTGAACACAGTTGCCGAAGGCGTTGTTGCCGATGTGGCTGAAGTGGTTGAAGCTGCTATCACGCGCGAGCCTGTGCGCGACGAATTTGGCCGCTCATATGCGACTGGAAAACGGAAAGATGCGGTTGCCCGCGTTTGGATCAAGCCCGGTTCTGGCAAGGTCATTGTGAATGGCCGGGATATGTCCAAGTATTTTGCCCGTCCGGTGCTGCAAATGATCCTGCGTCAGCCGTTTCAGGTGGCTGGTGTCGTTGACCAGTTCGACGTCATGGCAACCGTTAAAGGTGGCGGTCTTTCTGGTCAGGCTGGTGCTGTAAAGCACGGTATTTCCAAGGCTTTACAGATTTATGACCCGTCGGTGCGTGGTGCCTTGAAAGCAGCAGGCTTCCTGACGCGTGACAGTCGTGTTGTTGAACGTAAGAAATTTGGTCGTCGTAAAGCGCGTCGTAGCTTCCAGTTCTCTAAGCGCTGATTGCCGCACCGCACGATACGAATTGCGAAAAAACTATGTCAAAAGACCGCCTTTCCGGGCGGTCTTTTTTCGTATTTGACCCAGTATTGTCGTCATCTGGGCAAAATTGGGCGTTAGCTGTTGGGTTCAGCTGCTCATGGTTAAACTGAATGCCCCCGAACGACGAAAATAAAACCAAAGATATCTACACTGGCTATATCGCCAGCGTCGTGATGGCGCTGATTGCGTCCGGCTGGATTGCCGTCTGGTTGTTGTTGCCTTTTTCCGGCTTTTTGTCTGATAGTTTGCTCCTGCTATGGCGCGGCATTTTGGCTTCCGGGTTCTTTTTTGCCATATCAATCGGTGATCCGATTGGGACGGTGATGGACAAATCGTCATGGCGGCATATGTTAAAGCGGTTTGGGGGAGGATTTCTATTTGGAGTCGCTGCCTATTTGCTGATCCTTGCACCGCTGGCCGGTGCAGGTATGTCAACATTTTTGCAGTTAATTCTTGTTGTGCTGTACCTTCCGGCTCGGGCTTTGATCCAAAAATTTACAAATGTAATTGGGGATCATGCGGCTGGTTCAACTGACGGGCTGGCTACAGCTTTGCTCAGCTTTGCGCGTTGGCCGGACCGGTTTCTGTTTGTCATGTTTATGTCGGTCAGTTTCGCTGTCTTTTGGACTTATACCGCGACCCTGCAAGTAACGCTGGTCATGCTGATGGTGTGGTTAACGCTGATCACGGCTGTGATCGCAACTCGTGCCTATTCAGAGGATGAGTTGTCGCCAAAAGAGGCAGATTTTCAAGCATGGTTGGCATTGGACGATGCGGATTCTAAAGCCGAACAACCCATTTCCCGCGCCGTCGAAGAACTTGGCAAAATTATCCGTGTCGTTGTGCCGGGGGCGGTGTTGTTTGGTGGTATGACCTGTTTTGCTGTTCAGGCATTGCTGGCCTGGACACCGGAAATTGCCAACAGTTTGACAGAAACAGATGAGTTGGCCCGTTCCGTCGGAATAATCGCGGCGAGTGTTCTTGGGATCGTTTTTGGGACTATGATCATGGGGTTAGTCTTTGGCTTGGTACTATTGCAGATTACAGCCAAAATGCTGAACTGGTCAGTTTATCACCATCGCGAAAACTGTTTTCATCTTCTTCGGGCGATGCGCTTTCGCCCGTTGCAACGCGCGTCTTAACGCGGATCAGACTAGTGATCCGCCGGTATTAATCCCAATCCGCGCAAATAAATTCCGATCCCGGTTTCAAGTAACTCTTCCGGTGGAAATGGCGAAATCGTGCCCGGTGAGCTGCGTGCAAACAATTCCACAACCCCGTGACACATCGCCCAGATATGGGCCGAGACCATCTGTGCCGGCGGGCGTTTTTCAGGTGCGATATGGCGCGATAATTCCAACGCGGCCAGTTCCAAAACCCCATGCGCCCGGCTGGCGACCATCGCCAGTTCCGGCGTGCGGTTGACCGAAATTCCACTTTCAAACATCGCAACATAGTGGCCGGGATATTTGCGTGCGAAGGCCAAATAGGCCCGCCCAGTGGCCTCAAATGATGCCAGCGCGGATGGCTGGCCCTTGGCATAGGCGTATTCCATCAGGTCGGCGAAAACCTCATAGCCCTGCCGGGCGGCTTCGGCGATCAGGTCTTCGCGTCCGTCAAAATGGCGGTAAACGGCGGCTGGTGTTACGCCTGCCTGTTTGGCTGCCTCGGACAGGGTGAACCCGGTTGGCCCACGCGCCTCAATCAGCGAAAGAGCGGCCTCGACCAGCGCCTGACGCAGGTTGCCATGATGATAGCCACGTTTTTTAGGCATCCCAGATGTCGGGGCCTCCACATATTTTGGGGTCTGCTTCACAAGCTATCTGTGTATTTTTGCCTTTATATTCAATGGCCGACAGCACAGACTGGATCGCGGCGATGCGCGCACGCATCTTGTCGTCTGACCGCACGATCGTCCATGGCGCCTGTTTTGTGTGGCTTTTTTCAAAGGTTTCACTGATCGCAGCGCTGTAATCATCCCATTTTTTCAGGCCCTCAACGTCGATCCAGCTAAGTTTCCATTGCTTTAGGGGATCGCTTTCGCGCGAACGAAATCGGCGCAATTGCTCGGCCTGTCCGACGTTCAGCCAAAGTTTAACAAGGGTGATGCCTTCGTCCACCAGCATGTCTTCAAATTCGGGCAGTTGATGGAAAAACTGTTCCCGTTGCCGATCGGTGCAAAAGCCAAAGACCTTTTCGACCACGCCGCGATTATACCAACTGCGATCAAACAGCGTGATTTCCCCGGCGGACGGCAGATGCTGCACATAGCGTTGAAAATACCATTCGCCGGTTTCACGGTCCGAGGGTTTGGAAAGCGCAACGACGCGGGCAACACGAGGATTAAGGTTCTCTCGGAACCGTTTGATTGTGCCGCCTTTTCCAGATGCATCGCGCCCCTCAAATACGATGACAACGCGCTTGCCGGTTGCCTTCACATCGGCCTGTAATTTCACCAGTTCCAGTTGCAAATCATCTATCGTGTTTTGATAGTCGCCCTTATCCATGCGGGATTTGTAGGGATAGCTTGGTGACAGGATATCCTTTTTTGATCCGTCCTGAATGGCCTTGCGCATACCCTTGGGGGCATCATTTTCAAAAAACGCGCTGATCGCGCCGTCAAAGGGCAGGGACATCAAGGTAACCTCCTGTATAAAACGTGCCGCGCGAACGACGCTACTTTCCGATCTTCGACATGTCGAAACTTGTGGTCTGATAAATCTGGTTGATCCAGTTGCCGTAAAGCAAATGCCCGTGGCTGCGCCAGCGGTTCTGGGGTGTCAGACTTGGGTCGTCGCCCGGATAGTAGTTTGCGGGCACGTTGATTTCTGTGCCTGACGCAATATCGCGATCGTATTCTTCTTTCAGCGTGCCACTGTCATACTCAAAATGATTAAAGATATAGATCGCGCGATGATCCGGATCTTCGACCAGACAGGGGCCAACTTCGTCCGAGCCCAGCAGTGTTTTCAGCCCCGGTGCGGTGTCAATTTCGCCTTGACGCATTTCGGTCCAGCGGCTGACCGGGATCACGCAATCGTCCGAAAACCCGCGCAGATAGGGCGAGTTTGGCTTTAGGTTTTGGTGGCGAAAACAGCCGAATGCTTTGTGGTCGAGCATATGTTTTTCAACGCCGTGGAAATGGTTAATCATCGCCATCCCGCCCCAGCAGACGCCAAAAGTTGAATGCACGTTGGTTTGTGTCCAGTCCATCACCTGAACCAGTTCATCCCAATAGGTAACATCTTGAAAAGGCAGATGTTCTATTGGCGCGCCTGTGATAATCAGCCCGTCAAACTTCTCGTCCTGAACTTCGCTGAATGGGCGATAAAACTCGGTCATATGTTCGGCTGCGGTGTTGCGGGTCTTATGCTCGCTCATCCGGATCAGGCTGAAATCAATTTGCAACGGGGTTGCACCGATTAGTCGGGCAAATTGGTTTTCCGTCTGGATCTTTTTGGGCATCAGGTTGAGCAATCCAATACGCAACGGGCGGATATCCTGAAGCGCGGCACGCGTCTGCGACATCACAGACACGCCTTCGCTGGTCAAAACCTTAAAGGCAGGCAGGTTTTCGGGCAGGGTTATTGGCATCGGATACTCATCAGTTCAGGAACGGTAAAAGATAGGCCTAAAGGCTGGCCTTCTCAAGGGCTTGCGCAATCAGGGCGTTGAACGCATCCGGCGTGGTGGCGGCGGCAATGTCATCGGCGCTGACGCTTAGCCCCCAGTTTTTCGCCATCGCATCATAAAGCGGCTTGCGGTGTGCCAGCGCCTGCCCATAGGCCCAACGCACAAAGGCGTCCGGGTCCACTTGGGCCTGGGTGACGTTATGTTCAGCAAGATATTCGGCCCAAACACGGTTCAGAAATTCAGCCTGATAGCACATCGGCTTGGGGGATTTGTCAAAGCGCCGCGTCAGTTCGGCGGTATGTTCCGCGCTGCCCTGAATGCCCACCAACAGCAGGTTTTCAGACAGGGATTTCAGCACCGCATCGTTTGGATCATCCGGGTTCACAACCTCGCAGATAGATCCGCCGCTGTCGCAGACAAAATTGTCATAGCCATAGATATCATGGGCGCGATTGATGAAATGCGCGCCATCTTTAAGCGAGGCAACCTCGGCCACGCGATGCTGCTCCTGACGCTTCATATACTCGTCAAACGGCAGGCCACCTTTGGCAGGATCACCGGGTTTTCCAAGGTATGTGGACAGCGGGGCCAGATTATCAAAGGTGATGTTGGACGCGATATAGATCGAATCTGTGCGCAGCAAATCGTTCAGAAACGGGTTTTTCATCGCTTCACGTTTGAAATTATCAACGATGTGCTCGCCCATGTAGCGGGTGCCAATGCGGTAATCGACGGAGTAGTGAAACCAGTCACCACTTTCGCGCAACATGTTGGAAACATGGGTTTTGCCAAGCCCCGACATGCCAAACAGCAAGACGCGTTTGGTGTCGGATTTCAGCCAGTCATCGCCAGATTGATAGATCATATTGGGGTCCAGTTTGCTTGATGAAACTGGTAGCGGCTTCGCGCCGCTCTGGGTAGTGAAATCTAGATGCGGCTGCTGCGTCGTTTCAGGATGCGACCATCCAGCACCAGCAGGCCTGCGGCCAAAAGCGCAAAACCAATAAACGCGCGCAGTGGCAATTCTTCACCCAGCACCAATGCCCCCAGCACAATTGCGACCGGGGCTACCAGTAAGGTGATCAGCGTCGTGTTGCCCGACCCGGCCATCGCCAGCACCCGATAAAACATCAGAAAGGCCAGCGCCGTGGCGATGACTGAAAGATGCACAATCGCGGCCCATGCGGCGGCGGTGTAATGAAATGTCGGTATGCCATCGACCCACAGGGCAATCGGCACGACAAACAGCGTGGCCGCACCTGTCATGCCAGCCGCCACGACCTGCGGTGGCACGCCTTTTAGAAACCGGCGCGCGAATGCTGGCCCCAGTGCATAAAAGAGCGAGGATACGAGGATCGCCATTTGTGCCAGCGAGGTCAGATTGAAATTTTTTAGCGCCGACAGGCCAATTGCCACGCTGACGCCAAAAAACCCAAGCAATACGCCAATGGTCTTGCGTTTGGTCAATCGTTCGTCGGCGAAAAATATTGCTGCCACCAACACGCCCAAAACAGCCGTCGATGCATTCAAAATGGACGCCAAACCAGAGCTGATCGAAAGTTGTGCCCATGCGATCAGGGTGAACGGGATGGCGCTGTTTATCAGGCCCAACACCACAAACACCCCCCAAATCCGGGGCTCGCGTGGCAGCTTCATGCCCCGCAGCAAGATATAGGCCCACAACACAATGGCGCCGCCTGCGATCCTGAATGCAACCGTGGTGAAAACGCCAATCTCGCGCAAAACGATGCTGAACGACATGAACGAGGCGCCCCAGATCAGGGCCAGCAGGCCCATTTCAAACCATGCGCGGGTCGGTATTGTTCTCTGAGCAGTCATCAGAGACCGCTAGCAGACATGCCATTTTCTGTCGAAACAAATCGCCTGTTTCGACAGAAAATTCTGATGCTCTAAAAGCTGTAGCCAATCTGCAGGCCAAGAGCGACGGCAGAACTGTCCGTGAAAACGCCGCCAACGTTTCGTGTCGTCACATCGCCAAGCTCTACATAGCGCACACCACCAGAGATTTTGACGCGACCGACGGTGTATTGCCCGCCCAGTTGCAAACTAAGATAGCCGTCCCTTGGGCCAAGGTTGCCTGACAAACCGCCCGACGCATCCTCATAGCCGATCGCAATAGAGCCTGAAAAACTGTCCGAGAATTTGCGCCCGACGCCAAGCGTATAGCTGACCGTGTCTTTTGGATAATAAACCAGCGAGCCGGAACCCGCCGTATAAATCGGTGGCGAGATGTCAAAGTCTGACCAGTTGACCCAACGCGCCGAAGCAAACGCCAGCGTGTCCGCTGCAATACCCGAGCGCAGGTCGATGTTGACCGATTGTGGTGTGCGCAGGCCAAAGGATGTCGCACCGCCCAGTTCTGTGCCGGTCATCGTATGGTCGATGCCCGAATTATAGGTAATTGACGCACGCAGGGCGATGTCGGGAATTTCGTACGCTGCGCCGATCAGATAACCAAAGCCCGATGTGTCTTCCACGTCCAGCGAATAGCCGCCGGTGATCGCCACTTCGCCGGTTACCGACTGGTGGCGCAGGCCCGCATGCACGGATACGCGTTCAGAAAACTGGTGGCGGGCAACCAGCGTTAGTGCTGTGGATTTGATCGTCGCTGTGGTTCCGGCCAGCGGATAGCCGGTGCCAAGCGGATAGCTGACATTGGCCCCAATCGGCTGGTCGATGATAAAGCTAAGGCTGGTTTTTTCGTTCATCTGGTATTTGAACGAGGCGGCGTATTGGCCGTAGTGGGGTGCCATATCGCCCGAATTTACCACCCCACCAGCGATGCCGCTAAGCTTGGGTGAGACTGAACCAAAGGACAGGTGGCCATAGGTGCCCTGTTCAAAAATGATGCTGATATCCTGCCCGGATCTGTCAATACCGCCAGCAAATGCGCTGGTGGATGTTGCGACCAGCGTAGCGACCAGTGCCGTTAACCGTTTCATAGTCCCCCCCTGAAATTACCAAAATAATTTCGAGCATTACAATCTTGGGGATGAAAAGGCAATTCGTCACGTAACGGCAATTAGATTTTGCCGATATCATCGCGTGGGTGCTATTATACGTCGGCTCGTGAAAGGCGCATTTCATTCAGGATATTTCGGTAATTCGCGGCAAAAATGATCACGGCGCCAATCAGCACGCCCGCTTGCAACGGCTCATTATAAAAGACCACGCCGATTACGGCTATGATCGGCAGACGGGCGAAATCGACCGGGGTTGCCACGGACGCAGGCGCAAGTGACACCGCCTTGGTCATACAGAAATGCGCGGCCAAGCCAGCGCTGCCGATCAACAACAGCCAAAGTCCGCCATTTTTATCGGGCAATGTGATGTCGCCGTCAAACCCGGCGATAATTGCACCCAGCACCAGTTGGATGGCTGTCAGCCAGAATAAGATGCAGGTCATTGTTTCGGTTCGGGCCAAAAGCCGGGTAAATACAACCGCCCCGGCAAATCCGATAGCGGCGAATGCGGCGGCAAATATACCAACGCTCAGGCCGCCGCTCCAGGGTCGGGTGACAATAAGGATGCCGACAAAACCGATAATCGCCGTTTCAACCCGCACGCGCGTCAAGCGTTCGCCCAGAACGAATATCGCCAGAAATAGCGCCCAGATTGGCATGGTGAATTCCAGTGCGAAAATCTGCGCCAGTGGAATAAGTCCGAGCGCAAAGAACCACATGCCCTGACCGACAAAATGGCTGCAGTTGCGGATCAGATGTATGCGAATTTTACCAGTGTTTATTTGGCGCAACGTCCCGGCCAGCCCGCCGATCACCAATACGATTATCAGCCCGATCATTGAGCGATACATCAGGATTTCAACCGGGTTCATTTCCGATGCCATTTCGCGCCCGGCCACCGCCATCACCGTAAAAGACATTAGCGTGCCGATCATCCAAAGCGCGGCCTTGACGGGTTGTGAGGTCGGTTGGCTCATTCTTCGATTAGCTGAATTTCCCGCGGTATATGCGCGGTTAATTTCCACCATTCAGAGGCTTTGGTGCGCGCACTATGCGCGTCAAAGGCGGCGCGACTGACAAAGCGTTCGGCAATTTCGAACCGGCAGGGTGCCTCGGGTGCTGGGACTATGACAAATGAAATACAACCCGGCTCGGCCATTGTTAGGCGGATATGCTCGGGCAGGGCGGCGCTTACCATCGCCAGATCGCCGGGCGTGCAGGTCAGGTTTCCAGTGATAACAATATTGCCAGCCATTGCGTCGATTCCTTTTACGCTATTACTGGATCAACGTATCGCTATGTTGGTCGGTGACAAGCAATATTCCACCGGATTCCGCAACGTGGACGTTGAATGTCGCTGTCTCAGTGGTTGTCCGGAAGGGCCGGATACCTTAGCAATTGAATGCTATGTGCAACTGCGAAACTGGCCGCAAATGTGTGTCGATTGTTCGCCGGGTGGGTGATCTATCTGATCACTCCCATTCAATGGTTCCGGGTGGTTTTGATGTGATATCGTAAGTTACACGGTTTATGCCGCCGACCTCATTGATAATCCGGGTCGCAGTTTCGCCCAGAAATTCATGGGTGAACGGGTAATAGTCTGCCGTCATGCCATCAACGGATGTCACCGCGCGCAGGGCGCAGGCAAAATCATAGGTGCG
>JAHRVC010000140.1 GCA_019090885.1 Marinosulfonomonas sp. | reverse complement strand
CGAGTACCGGAATCGAACCGGTGTACACGGATTTGCAATCCGCTGCGTAACCACTCCGCCAACTCGCCGAAGCCCTGCGCGGTCTATACCAAGCATTTGGACCGCGCAAGCGGTTCGCTAATCGATTAGGCGTTGTTGCCGCATCTTTTTTTCTGTGTCAAAACAGCAGCGAAGATTCCCAATCAATGAGTCGCACAAATGGCTGATTTTGCCGCCCGAAGAACAATCATGGTCGACACCCAAGTCCGCCCGTCGGATGTGACCAAATTTCCTATCATCGAGGCAATGGTAAACGTCCCGCGTGAGGCATTTGTGCCCGATCAAATGCGCGAAGCGGCCTATGTTGGTGAAAACCTGGATCTGGGTGAGGGGCGTGTGGTGCTTGAACCGCGCACGCTGGGTAAGATGCTTGATGGTCTGAATATACAACCCGATGAACTGGTTCTCGATCTGGGCTGCGGGCTGGGGTATTCCAGCGCAATTATTGCGCGCCTCGCCGAGGCGGTGATCGCGGTTGAATTGCCCGACCGCGCTGAGGATGCGCAGCGCCTGTTGGTTGAAAATGGTGCAGATAATGTGGCCGTCATTGGCGGCAATCTGGCGGATGGGGCTGCCAAACATGGCCCCTATGATGTAATTGTATTGCAGGGTGGTGCAGAGCAAATACCACCGGTGCTGCTGGAACAGCTAAAAGATGGCGGGCGAATTGGCGCCGTCTTTATGGAGGGTGGGCTTGGTGTCTGCCAGATCGGATATAAAGTCGACGGCAATATCAATTGGCGGTTTTCGTTTAATGCGACGGCGCCAGTGGTTGAAGGCTTTGAAAAACAGAACGAATTTACCTTTTAGGTTTATATGGGGCGGGGCGCAGTTCCGGCGCTTGGCCATAAAAAAAGTTGGACATATAATGAAAGTTGCCAAAATTGCGATCGCTGTGGTCGCTGCCACATTGATATCCAGCACCGGCGCACGCGCGGATACATTGGGTGGCGCACTGGTTCAGGCCTATAAGCAATCGGGGCTTTTGCAGCAAAACCGGGCACTTCTTCGTGCGGCAGATGAGGATGTTGCAGCATCTGTGGCGCTGCTTCGACCGGTTATTGGCTATGTTGTCGGGGCAAATTATTCTTCGATCACGCGCACGACCACGGCGAACGTGGATCTGACGGCTGGTTTGCTTATCTATGATTTTGGACGCTCCAAACTGCGCAAAGATGTGGCCAAAGAAAATGTGCTGTCATTGCGTGAAGCATTGATTGGCGTTGAGCAGAATGTGCTGCTGAGCGCGGTGGTTGCTTATACTTCGGTGCAGCGCGACGCGGCAATTTTGGGATTACGCGACAATAACGTGCGGCTGATCACACAGGAATTGCGTGCCGCCAAAGACCGTTTTGAAGTGGGCGAAATTACCCGCACTGATGTAGCGATTGCCGAGGCGCGTTTGGCATCAGCGCGCAGCCTGCGGGCCGCCGCACAGGGCAATCTGGCGCAGTCACGCGAATCATACCGCGCAGCAATCGGTGCATATCCGGGTGTTCTGGCGCCCCGGCCAAAGCCGCCCGCAACTGCTGCATCCCTGCAATCGGCGCGGGCGATGGCACGGGTCCGCCACCCCGATATTTTGCAGGCGCAGCGGTCAGTTACATTAGCCGAGCTGAACATCGGGCTGGCAATGGGCGCGATGAAACCCTCGATCCGGGCCGATGCGCGTGTGTCTTTGACCGACGGTGGAAATGACACCAGAAGTGTCGGCGTGAACCTTTCGGGCCCGATTTATCAAGGTGGCGGGCTGGCTTCGGCTGCACGCAAGGCGGCCGCGATGCGCGATGCGTCCAAGGCCGGATTGCACCTGACACGCCTTGGTGTGGATCAGCAGGTTGGTAATGCATGGGCGTCGCTGGTTGTGTCAGATGCCGCTGTTCAGGCGACGGCGCAGCAAATTCGCGCAGCCCGCGTGGCATTTCGCGGCGTTCGCGAAGAAGCATCGCTTGGTGCACGCACGACGCTTGATGTGCTCAACGCCGAGCAGGAATTGCTCGATGCTGAAGCAAACCGGGTGGCGGCTGAAACGGATCGCTATGTGGCGGTTTACCGCGTGCTAAGCGCGATGGGGCTGCTGACGGCCAATCACCTAAAACTTGGTGTGGCCACCTATGACCCGGTCGCTTATTATAACACTGTAAAATCCGCGCCTGCATTCAACGTCAGCCCGCAGGGCCAGAAACTGGACCGTGTTCTAAAGAGCCTCGGAAAGTTCTGATTATTTTTACTATCTGTTGTGTGCTTGCAGGCAGGCCGTTACGATCTGGGCTGTGGGGAATAGGTGACTCGTAATGCCGGATTCGATGACCAACGTTGAGATGCAGGATGTCCTTTCCTCTATTCGCCGCCTTGTCTCCAAAAACAAGGAAACCGAAAAAGAGGTGGCCGTGATAAATGATGATCGCTTCCTTCTGACCCCCGCGCATCGTGTTGAGGCGGCGGACGATAGTTTTGCGCCCGATTTTGTTGCACACTTGCGCCAACCCTCTGAACCGTTTGAGTTGACGGGGCGGATATCGGAAGCGGTCGCGCCAGAAACGGATGCGTCTGTTGCGCCGGCCAAAATGCCGATGAGCCGTGACGAGGGCGACCAAAGCAGTGGATTGCCGCCTTTAGGTGTTCAAAACCCAAAGGCAACAACGTTGGAAATGCGGATTGCGGAACTGGAAGTGGCGGTCGATCAAAGCGGGCATGACTGGGAACCTGACGGCAGTGAGCCCGAAGAAACACCGGTCCCCGGGCGCCACATATTTGAAGTTGTCGACAATACTCATTTTATTCAGCCGCGTGAAATTCAGCCTCCCGCACCCGAGGTGCCATTGCAGCTTGCCGATGTCGCGGTGTTTACCCATTTCCCGGCCAAATCTGAGGCATCGTCTGGATCGGCTGCGCCCGAACAGATGGGTAATGAAACTGGTTCGAATGTCCCGACCCGCACTGTTCCAGAAACCAGAACGATGCCCCCCAAAGACGAACCGGGTCCGGGCGAGCTGGTTGATAGCAACGAAGATGTTTTTGTGGATGAGGACGTTTTGCGCCGTGTTGTCGCCGAAGTCGTGCGCGAAGAGCTGCAGGGCAAAATGGGCGAGCGCATTACCCGCAACGTGCGGCGCATGGTGCGGCGCGAGATCGAGCATACTCTGTCGCTGAAAAACTTTGACTAGGCTGGTGTGATTTCGCCGGCATGTGCCAGTAAACCATCAATATCTAAATGCAATTCCAGATGATCCGCCAGCGCGTTTAGCGTGGCGTCAATGCTGTCATCATAGGTGGTCGCGCTGCCTTTATGGCCAAGTTCCTGCAAGAAGGCGTGGCGAAATTCGTCGGACGTAAAAAGGCCGTGTAGATAGCATCCGCGGACCTTTCCGTCGCTGGATGCTGCGCCCGATTGATGGCCGTCAATGTGCAGCCATCCCCGGTCACAATCGGGGCCTGTGGTTTCACCCATGTGAATTTCGTAGCCCGAAACTGCTATGTTTGACGGGCCGAATGTTGCCTTTACCAGCCCCAGTTGTTTTTCACCCTGCATCACCGTTTGGACATTCAAAAGGCCAAGCCCGGCAACGGTAGCGGGGGCACCCTCAACCCCATCCGGGTCAGTGATGGCGTGTCCAAGCATCTGGTAGCCGCCGCAAATCCCCAGAACATGACCGCCGCGGCGCAGATGCGCGGCCAGATCTATATCCCAACCGTTGGCCCGAAAATCGGCCAAATCCGAGATCGTGTTTTTTGATCCGGGGATCAGAACCAGATCGGCGTCGCCGGGCAGGGCGCGGCCGGGCTCGATCAGTTCGACATGGACGCCCGGTTCGTTGGAAAGCGGGTCCAGATCATCAAAATTGGCGATGCGGTTCAGCCGTGGCACGGCGATTTTTAACGACCCGCCGGATGTGCCTGCGATGTCCATCACATCCTCGGCCGGTAATTTCCAAGCGTCTGGGAACCAAGGCAGCACCCCAAGTGCGGCCCAGCCGCAGTGCTTGACGATGGCTGTTACGCCAGCGTCAAAAAGCGTAGGGTCGCCGCGAAACTTGTTGATAATAAACGAATTTATGCGGTTTTGGTCCTGTGTGTCCAATACGGTGTGCGTGCCTACCATTTGTGCAATCACGCCACCACGGTCGATGTCACCAACCAAGATAACGGGTATGTCTGCAGCCTCGGCAAAGCCCATATTGGCGATGTCACCGGCGCGCAGGTTAATCTCGGCGGGGCTACCGGCACCTTCGACAAGAATAAGATCATGTTTGGCGGCCAGACGTTGAAAGCTCTGCAGAACTTTGGGCAATAGTTGCGCTTTGTAGCGGCCATAGTCGCGCGCTTTTAGTGTGGCAAAGCGGCGGCCCTGCACGATGACTTGTGCGCCCGTGTCGGTTTCGGGTTTCAGCAGAACCGGGTTCATGTCGACAATTGGATCAAGCCCGGCAGCGCGGGCCTGCAATGCCTGCGCGCGGCCGATTTCCCCGCCATCAATGGTGACGGCGGCGTTGTTGGACATGTTTTGGGGCTTGAACGGTGCGACAGACAGGCCGCGGCGCGAAAACACCCGCGCCAAACCGGCAACGATTATGGATTTCCCCACATTCGAACCGGCACCCTGTATCATGATCGCTTTGGCCATTGTCCGCTTTGTCGTCCCTGTCGTTGGCGTCAGTTGGGCATACGCGCCTGCGGTGGAATTGAAAATGGGGGGCGGGCAAATGGGCGGCGGTTACATTATGGCCCGCGCAACAAAAAACGCGCCCCGAAAGGCGCGTTCCTGTAATCTTAAATGCGTCAGCCTTATGCGGCTTCGGCCTGCAATGCTGCGTTGCGGCGTTCGCTTTCTTCGCGCGACAATGCGACCGAGGTGCGCACGCCCTTGGAAACGAATTCCATCAGGCCCGAAACAACGCGTTCGTTCGGGTCAATTCCTGCACATGACAATACTTCGCGCCCATCACGAGAGCGGGCCCAGCGAGCGATCTGCTCGGGGCCGTTGCCATATTTCTTGTCATCGGCAATTGCATCGTCCAATGCTGCCAGAACGACTGCGGCAAACAATTTGCGCGCGCGTTGGCCTTGTTCATAGTTGAATGCGGTGCTGTCGATGAAATCAGCCATTTAAAATCCTTATTATTGCTCTTGCTCTTGTACTTTCTGGCATGGCGTTTCTTATGGCACGTTCTATCCGATTCGGATATCTCTTTTCGGAATACCACGTATGCGTTGATTGCATGGCTAGGGCATTTTCTGCACATGATCTAGTTGTCTTGCCAGGGGGGCACCACACAGATATAGGTCTGTTCACAATTTCTTCAATCTTTTGCCATGGTTTTGCCACATGCCTAAAATCAACGGAAACGAAATTCGCCCGGGAAATATTCTGGAGCATGACAAGGGCCTTTGGGCTGCTGTCAAAGTAGATCACGTTAAACCCGGTAAGGGCGGAGCGTTTGCGCAAGTTGAGCTTCGCAACCTTCGTAACGGTTCAAAACTTAACGAAAGATTTAGATCGGCTGACAAAGTTGAGCGGGTTCGGCTGGATCAACGCGACCAGCAATTCCTTTATGAAAACAGTGGAATGCTGGTGTTCATGGATAATGATACGTTCGATCAGATAGAACTGCCGGCGGAAATTCTGGGTGATCGTCGCCCGTTTTTGCAGGAAGGGATGACGATCAAGATCGAATATCATGAAGATGAGGCATTAAGTGCTGCACTGCCGCAAAAGGTGACCTGCAAGGTTGTTGAGACCGAACCTGTGGTAAAGGGCCAGACGGCTGCCAACAGCTTTAAGCCGGCAATCCTGGATAATGGCATCAAAGTGATGGTGCCGCCATTTGTCGGGCCGGACGAAGATATCGTGGTTAACACCGAGACGATGGAATATTCCGAACGCGCCTAAGTCAGTATGACCGGTCTGGGGGTGCGTGCCCTTGGGCCACCTGCAAACGATAAAATGCCATCAGGTTTTTGTCGCGCTCATCGCGGAAAGTTCCGGCTTGGGTGATGTGTTCGATCCGGTCGATCCGAAACATCCGGAAATCTTCGCGCAACTCACACCATGCGACGAGCGTCCACACTTTGCCCCAGAACCACAGACCCAGCGGGCGAATTGTGCGCTGGGTCACCAGACCTTCGCCATCGCGATAGCCGATTTGCAAACGCACCCGATCTTCGGTCAGACGTTCCAACTGATCAATCCGGTCGCGCAACTGGTCGTCCATCGTATTCATTGAAATCGCAAATATAGGGGTGCTCTTGACGCGCTCACGTTCGCGCTCGGGCAGAACGGCATCAATCTTGATCAACGCCTCTTGGGCCGCGCGCGCCATCGCGGTGCCACCCCATGCGCGCACCAGCCGGGCCCCGGTGACCAATGCAACGATTTCATCGCGCGAAAACATCAGCGGCGGCATGTCGTATCCGGCCCGCATCACATAGCCAACGCCTGCTTCGCCTTCAATTGGCACGCCAGAGCCGATCAGGTCCGCTACGTCGCGATAGATCGTGCGCTCGGATACTTCTAACCGCTCGGCCATTTGGCGTGCTGTGACCAGCCGACCGCCCCTTAGATACTGCACGATCTGAAAAAGGCGGTCGGCGCGTCGCATGGTGTCAGGCTGCCATTTCGAACATGGCGACAGAATTGCCGTCGATGTCCTGAATATAGACAAACCGCCCGACCGGGATCGTAATGATTGGGCTGCGAACCCGACCGCCTGCTTTGGCGCAGCGCTCCATCGCGTCCTCTATCTTGCCGTCAATCGCCAGATGCACGGTCGGGCCCTGACCGTCGCTGGCGGGTTTGCCCGGATACAGATGCCCGCCAGCACCCTTCATTTCTTTGTTGGGGATTGTTGCCATCGGGTTTGGGCCGCTTTCATCGAGCGTTAGATCATAGTCAAAAACGGCGGTATAAAACGCCATTGAGGCGGCCATGTCGCCCACCGGGATTTCGAACCAAACCATTGCATATTCGGGGGAAAAGGACATTTTTTCGTCTCCATAAGGTTGCTTGTCCGGGCCTTATTCCACACCCCTCCTGACAGCGTTTTGTCAGGAGCCTTTTGCATTCCCGACTTTTTTCCAACTGACGCTAATTCCCCCGGCCATCATATCTGTTCCGGCCCGATCAAACCGCAAAAAGGCGATGCCTTTTCCGCCTGATTGGGTAAATAACGTGCCCACAGGTTTTCCGTCCGCTAAAATAGCTGTGCCGACCGGCGCAACCCCGGCCACATCCACAATCGCCAGACCTTTGCGCAGCTCGGTTTTGTGTTTCATCCGGGCGGTGATTTCCTGCCCGACGTAACAGCCCTTTTTGAAATCCACGCCGGACAGGTGTTCAAACCCGGCTTCCAGAATGTAGGTTTCATTCGGGATCAGCTCAATTCCGCTTTGCGGTATGCAATGGGCAACGCGGATTGCGTCCCAGTCGGTTGTCGGGGCGGCGCCTGTATCGGTGCTATAGGTGCGCCAACCTAGGGCAGGGTGGCGCGGATCGGCCCATGCGCCTTTTGGTGTCGGGCCAGTGCCGCGCAAAACGTTCAAATCGCTTGGCTCAATCGCCACGTCGGCGCGCAGCTTATACATGTTCAGGCGTTGCAACAGGCCTTGGGCCAGCGTTTCCTGCACGTCCAGCAGAATGTTGTCACCTGCCGAGATAAGAAAGAAATCGGCCAGGTATTTGCCTTGTGGCGTCAGCATTGCGGCATAGATCAGCCCGCCCGACAGCCGGTCGACGTCGTTGGTAATCAACCCTTGCAGAAATTTCACCCGGTCCACGCCAGAGATCGTAAACACGATCCTGTCCGTTGCCTGCTCGCCATTCATATGCCATGTCCTTGTGGTTCGCGGGCAGTATAGGCCGCGCCCCGAGAAGCGAAAGAACGCAATGCCAGCACCGTTGTCGATTGTGATCCCGACTCTGAATTCGGCGGCCGATTTGCCCGAAACACTGGCTTGTCTGATCGAAGGGCTGGACGCGGGATTGGTGCGCGAGTTGATTGTGTCGGATGGCGGATCGGATGACGCCACAGTGGTGATTGGCGGGGATGTGGGCGCCCAGGTGGTCGTCGGGCCTGCCGGTCGGGGTGGACAGTTGCAACGGGGGGCTGCGGCGGCCAAGGGCGACTGGATGCTGTTTCTGCATGCCGATACGCATTTGCCGGTTGGCTGGGCCGGGGTTGTTACCAGCCATATAGCGGGCCGCAAAACAGCCGGGTATTTCCGGCTGCAATTTCGCGCAGGCGGCATTGCGCCAAAGTTTGTTGCCGGATGGGCAAACCTGCGGTCGCGTTTGGGTCTGCCATATGGCGATCAGGGGTTGTTGATTTCCGCGCAGCTTTATCAAGACAAAGGCGGCTATTCGGATGTCGCGTTGATGGAAGACGTTGCGATGGCCCGGCGTTTGCGTGGATGTCTTGATGGCTTGCCAGCAACGGTTCTGACCAGCGCTGACAAATACTTGCGGCAGGGGTGGTTCAGGCGCGGTGCGCGCAACCTGTGGACGCTGACGCGCTATCTGGCCGGGGTTAGCCCGGACAAGTTGGCACGCGCATATAATCGGGATTAATCTTTGGCAAACTGCAACTGATACAGCCCGGCATAAATGCCCTCGCGCGCGATAAGTTCGTCGTGGGTGCCCTGATCAACGACGCGCCCCTGATCCATCACGATAATCTTGTCGGCGTTGCGCACAGTGGCAAGCCGGTGTGCGATAACCAGCGTTGTGCGCCCCTTTGACAGACGTTCCAGCGCGCCCTGAACAATTGCCTCGGATTTTGCATCCAGCGCCGAGGTTGCTTCGTCCAGCAACAGGATCGGCGTGTCGCGCAGCAGGGCGCGGGCGATGGCTACACGTTGGCGTTGACCGCCCGACAGGCCTGAACCGCGCGGCCCGGCGGGGGTCTGGATGCCGTCACTGAGATTGGGCAGGAAATCGGCCACATGGGCCGCGATTAACGCCTGCTGCAACAGAGTGTCGTCAATATCTTGTCCCAACAGGACGTTGTCGCGAATGGTTTCATCAAAAAGCTGGGTATCTTGCGTGACAACGGAAATCATTGCCCGAAGCTTGCCAAGGTCCAGGGCGCGTATGTCTGTGCTACCAACCGAAATCTGTCCGTTGTTTGCATCAACCAGCCGCGCCAAGATATTGAAAACCGTGCTTTTCCCAGCCCCAGATGCGCCGACAAGCGCCGTTGTTTTTCCGGCCTCGGCCACCAGTGTAAGCCCGTTCAAAACCGGTTTCCCGCTATAGGCAAAATGAACATCCTCAAATCGGATATCGGCCTCTTTTGGTGCGATGGTCATTGGCGTCGGTGTGGGTGGGGATGTGATTGTGGGGCGCTGTTGCAGCACCGCATAGATGCGTTCAAGGCTGACAAGTGCTGCCTGCCAGGCACCACTTAGCGCACCTAGTCGGCGCAAAGGGTCAAATACCAGCGCGATGGCAGTAAAAAACGACATGAACTCGCCGATCGATTTTTCGCCGTCGATGATTTGGATGCCGCCATAGGTCAATACGCCAAAAAAGCCGATTGCTGCAACGACATCCATCATTGCTGGAATGCCAGCCTGCGCCGCTACGGCCCGCAATTTTGCCTTCACAAAGTCCGAAATATCGTTTGAATATCGGCGGGCTTCATAGGTTTCGGTGGAATTCAGTTTAACGGTGTTTATTCCGTGGAAAATCTCATCCAGGCGGGTTGCCATACGTGCTGCCGCGCTTCGGGCCCGCCGCGAGGTGCGTTTAATCAGCTTTTGGAGCAGCAAAACCGGCAACACGATGACCGGCGCTCCGGCGACCTGTCTCTT
>JAHRVC010000139.1 GCA_019090885.1 Marinosulfonomonas sp. | reverse complement strand
GCGACTCTGCCGGTCGCCGTCTTGGCGTGAAACTTTATGGTGGCGAACTTGCCATTCCCGGCAATATCATTCTTCGTCAGCGGGGCACAAAGATGTGGCCGGGCGAAGGCGTGGGCATGGGGCGCGATCACACGATCTTCGCCACGACCCAAGGCCATGTGACATTTCACAAAGGTCTTAAAGGGCGCATGTTTATTTCCGTCCTCCCGGCCGCGGAGGCAGCCGAGTAGCTGAATTCCTTAATCAAGTTTTAAAGGGGATCGGCTAACCAGCCGGTCCCCTTTTTCGTTTTATGAAAGGCGTCTTCCTTAATGGGTGTCGCAGTCATCAGTTTTATGGTCTTCGCGGCCAGTCAGGTCGGAACTCCGGGTCCGGCCAATATGGCATTGCTCGCCACCGGCGCGCGGTTCGGTCTGCGCGCGGCTTTGCCATTCGTGGCAGGCGTCGCACTTGGCAAACAACTGATTATCTGGCCAATCGGTTTTGGCCTGATGGAACTGGCCAACCGGGTGCCCGCCGTGTTCACAACGCTCAAATGGGCGTGTGTTGCCTATATCTGCTGGCTGGCATGGAAGGTAGCAAACATGTCGCTTTCTCAGGGTAAGGCCGACGCGCAAGCCCCCGGTTTCATTGCAGGATTGGCCGTTCACCCGCTTAACCCCAAAGCCTGGGCAATGATCACCGCCGGGTTCACATCCTTCGTGACCCCCGGGACCCCGACCTTGCAGGCGACAGCGACGATTGCCATCTGTCTGTTGGCAACACAGGCCGTTTTCCATCCGATCTGGACATATGGCGGACAAACAATAGCCCGGACCGTCGCAGGACGCCCGGCCGAGAAATATTTGATGTGGACGTTGGCGGCCCTAACCGTCGCGAGCGTCTTCTTTGTGCTTTTCAAGGGAGGAACAGCATGATCCTTGACCAGATAACCAACCAGCCTGTCATTCAGGCCAGCCGTTTTATCTTGCGCCCATTGCGCAAATCGGATGCGGGCTTACTGGAAATGTATTCCGGCGACAAACGCGTGGCCGAGGCCACGCGCGCCATTCCCCATCCGCTGCCACCCGGCGCGATTGAGGCCTATATCGCCCGCGCCCAAAAGGATGACCGGGACGATGACGTGTGGGTGATGGATGGCTCGGCCGAAAACCACGCCGAGGTTCTGGGGGCCGTCTGGCTGACCCGGATGGATCGTGAGCAATCCGAGATTGCATTCTGGGTTGCGCCGGCGTTCTGGAATACCGGTCTGGCGTCCGAAACTGTGCGCGCCATGGTTGCGGCCAACCCGCATAACGCGCGCACGATGTTTGCCGAGGTGTTTCAAGACAATCCAGCGTCGGCCAAAGTGATGACCAACAGCGGTTTTGAATATCTTGGCGACGCCGAAGCCTTTTCGGTAGCCCGCAACGCCACGGTACCGACCTGGACTTATGTCCGAAAGCTTGAAGATTAGGGCGAAACAACACAATGCGTGTGCCTTGATGCCTGTGCCTTGATGCCTGTGCCTTGAGGCGCGCGCGCTTGTCATGTATCGCCTGCCTATGGACGCTATGAGGTAAAAATGAAGTTCCTCGATCTTTGCAAAGTACACATCCGCTCTGGCGGGGGCGGAAACGGCTGTGTCAGTTTCCGGCGCGAAAAGCATATCGAATTTGGTGGCCCAAATGGCGGCGACGGTGGGCAGGGCGGTGATGTCTGGGCCGAAGCTGTCGACGGGCTGAACACGCTGATCGATTTTCGCTTTCAACAGCATTTCTTTGCGCACAGCGGGCAGGGTGGCATGGGCTCGCAACGTACCGGGAAAGATGGTGCTGATATCGTTCTGCGGGTTCCTGTTGGCACCGAAATTCTGGACGAAGACGAAGAAACGATGATCGCCGATGTGACCGAGGTTGGGCAGCGAATTTTGCTGGCCAAGGGTGGCAACGGCGGCTTTGGCAACCTGCATTTCAAATCGGCCACCAACCGCGCCCCGCGCAACGCAAACCCTGGCCTTGCCGGGGTTGAACGCACCCTGTGGCTGCGCCTGAAACTGATTGCGGACGCCGGTTTGCTGGGCTTACCCAATGCAGGCAAATCCACCTTTCTGGCCGCCACATCCAATGCCCGCCCAAAGATTGCCGATTATCCGTTCACCACGTTGGTGCCAAATCTGGGCGTCGTTGGTGTGGATGGCGCGGAATTTGTCGTCGCCGATATTCCCGGCCTGATCGCAGGCGCGTCCGAGGGGCGCGGCCTTGGCGATACGTTTCTTGGCCACGTTGAACGCTGTGCTGTGCTGTTGCATCTGGTGGATGGAACGTCGGAAGATGTGGCCACGGATTACCGGACGATCATCAATGAGCTGGAAGAATACGGGGCCGGGCTGGCAGGAAAACCACGGGTGACCGTGCTGAACAAAATCGATGCACTCTCCGAGGATGAACGGCGTGAAAAACGCGCCGCCCTTGAAGAGGCCGTCGGCGCGCCAGTGATGTTGATGTCGGGCGCTAGTCAGGAAGGCGTGATTGATGTGCTGCGGGCCACGCGGGCACAGGTGACGCAGGACAGATTACGCATGAAGGCCCCCGCGGTGGTCGAGGAAGACGTATGGAAGCCCTGAACAACGCCAAACGGCGGGTCGTCAAGATCGGCTCGGCGCTGTTGATGGCGGATGGTGTGTTGCGTTCGGATTGGCTGGCCGGGCTGGCACAGGATGTGGCCGACGCCAAAGCGCGCGGCGCGGATGTGATCCTTGTCTCGTCAGGCTCGATTGCCCTTGGTCGCGCAGCCCTTGGCTTGCCCGATGGCACGCTGACACTGGAACAATCCCAAGCCGCCGCTGCGGTCGGTCAGATCCGGCTGGCGCGCGCCTATGAGGCGGCGCTTGAGCCGCATGGCATCACCACCGGGCAGGTTCTGCTGACGCTGGAAGACAGTGTGGACCGGCGGCGCTATCTGAATTCTCGCGCCACACTGGAACACCTTTTGGCCCTTGGTGTGGTGCCGATTGTGAACGAAAATGACACCGTTGCCACGGATGAAATCCGCTATGGTGACAACGACCGTCTGGCCGCGCAGATCGCGGTGACAGTCGGTGCTGATC